>DUVF01000040.1 GCA_012841165.1 Clostridiales bacterium | reverse complement strand
GGCTCATATCGACGCCGGCACGCTGAAGCAATATCAGGGGCTGCGCCGATTCTCCCGCCTTTAGAAAATCCAGATAGGCAGCGAGCTTCTCCTGACCGCCATTCAGTACGCCATCGGCCAGCGCTACAGCAGCGGAAAATCCGGTGGCATATTTGTACACATAAAACGCATTGTAGAAATGCGGGATACGAGCCCACTCCATTGCGATCGGCTCATCATAATAAACTTCCGGGCCGAAGTACAAGCGATTCAGCTCCAGATAATAGTCACTCATCAGTTCGGCCGTCAGCACGCCGCCCTCTTCAACGACTTGATGCGACCAGCGTTCAAACTCGGCAAACATGGTCTGACGGAACAAGGTCGCCCGAAATTCATCGATAAACAGGTTAAGCAAATACAGTTTACGGGCCGGATCTGTCTCACGGCTCAACAAATCGCGGGCGAGCAGGTTTTCATTGACCGTAGATGCGACCTCGGCAGTGAAGATTGAGTGTCCTCCATATACGAAGGGCTGTGCCCGCCGGGTCAGCCAGGAGTTGACCGAATGACCCATCTCATGGGCAATCGTAAAGACATCCTTCAGCTTGCCGCTGTAATTTAAAAGAATATAGGGCGGGCTGTCGTATGAGCCGAAGGAATACGCCCCGCTCGTTTTTCCACGGTTCTCATAGACATCGATCCAGCGACTGGTAAAGGCCTCGCGCATGATGGCGGCGTATTCTTCACCGAGCGGTCTCAGGCCCTCCGCCACCATATCAAGCGCTCTGGCATATGGTATGTGCTCGATTTCCGCGTCGGATAAAGAGGCATACATATCGTACATGTGCACCTGGTCTAATTTCAGGGCTTTCCGGCGCAACCGGACATAGCGGTGCAGATCTGGCAGCGCCTCGTGAACTGCCTTTATTAAATTATCATAAACCGCGGGCGGAATAGCGTCGTCATCCAATCCGGCAACCAGCGCCGAAGGGTAACGGCGGATCTCGGCCAGCACGGTATCTGTCTTGGTGTTGAAATTATAAGTGGCGGCGATCGTGTTCTTTTGCGCTTCGTAAGAGGCATACATTGATTCAAAAGCCTGCCGGCGGATCTCCCGGTCAGCCGACTCCATTAAACCAATATAGCGGCCGTGCGTCACTTCGATCTCGCAGCCATTCTCATCGCGAATCGGCCGGAAACGCATGTCGGCGTTATTGATCATCGAAAAGATGTCGTTGGTGGCGCGCAACAGCTGTCCGGTTTTGGCCAGAATGGCTTCCTCCGCCTCGCTCAGGATGTGCGGTTTTTTGCGCAGCAGCTCTTCCAGCGAATGCCGGTAAATTTCCAGCCCGGCATCCTGGTCAATGAAGGAGCGGATCGTTTCCGCCGGCGCCGCCAGCAATTCCGGCGACAAAAAAGCCAATTTGGCCGCAGTTTCGGCCAGCAGGCTCTGACTGCGATCGGCCATCTCCTGATATAAGGCGACCCGGGTGTCTTCATCTTTTCGCATCCGGGCATAGACATACACGCGCTCCACCAACTGCCAGATCCGGTCGCGCTCAGTCAGCGCTTCTTGCAAAGTCGCCGGGCTGTCCAGCAGATGGCCGGCAAAGCGCCGGTAATCGCCGGCAGCGTCGGTAGCGCTGCGATAATCAAGTTCCCAGGCCTCATTGTCTGGATACATCAGTTCCAGATTCCAACGGTCGGCTTCGGCTATCTCCTGCCGCTCCTTGATTTGGGCGGTCTGGTCGTCAAGCTGACTCATATATTTTTTCTCCTGCTTTCTAAAACGACCGGTCTGACGACCAATCTGAATTATTATAGTATTATAGCACAGAACGCCGAATATAATTGTGCGAACAGTGGTTTTTTGTTAATATGAAAATACTAACGAAAGGAAGACTTATGGACAATCGACCGATTGGTTTTTTTGATTCCGGCCTTGGCGGTCTGACCTGCATTGCACCGTTTACCGCCACACTGCCGGATGAGCGCATTATTTATTTCGGCGATACGGCACGCACGCCTTACGGCTCCAAAGCGGTGTCGACAATACGCTCTTTTTCATTTGAGATCGCCGACTTCCTGGTTCAATCCGGCGTCAAAATGATCGTCATCGCCTGCAATACTGTGAGTTCCACCTGTCTATACGATCTGCGCGCACGCTATCCGGAACTGCCGGTACTCGGCATTATCCGGCCAGCAGCCATCGCCGCGGCTGCCGAAGGACGGGCCGGGAAAAAGATCGGCGTGATCGGCACTAAGGTGACGGTGCGCAGCGGCGCCTACGAGAAGCAGATCCGGGAGCTGCAGTCCGGTTTGACGATCAGTTCGGTCGCCTGCCCTGCTCTGGTGCCGCTGATCGAGGAAGGTATCCTGGAAAACAACATAATGGATTTGACTGTTAGACATTATTTAGATGATTTCATTTCCAGCCAGTCGATCGATACCCTGGTGCTGGGCTGTACCCATTACCCGCTGATTCGAACCAATATTGAGAAATTGTACCCTAAACTGGAGATCATCGATCCCTCGCAGGAGATCGTCAACAGCATCTGCCGGACCCTGACCGAAAATGAATTGGCCGCCGGCCCGAATATTGCCGGAAAAGATGGTCAAGGTGCAACGCAGAAGCCGGATCATACTTTTTATGCCAGTGATCTATCCGAGAACTTTATCAACATGATCGACCGCATTTTTGCCGGAACAGGGTTTCAGATGGCCTTCAAAAGCTTTGACTTAGACATAGGCAAATAGCATTATAGGTGACCAGGATGACTGAGAATGACTTTGAGGCGCTGCTGCGCGCCCTCGACCTTGAATCGGCTGACCAGTTCGACGATTTTGAGCAGCTGGCCGCCCTCATAGAAGACGACCACCCTGTCGATGAGGCGGCAGTTCACCGCCTGCTCGGCAATACGATCGGCTCACTGTTGGCTGATCTGATCGAAAACTATTTTGAGGACCTATTGACCGGAGTGCCCGATGACGATGTCGACTTCTACACCCTGCTGACCCTGATCGGCCGGTCTTTATCCGGTCTGGCCGCCCGTTCCGCAGCCGACAGCGATGATCGCCACCGGTTCATCGACGAGTTGTTGCGTTTTCGCGACTGGGTGACCGCCCCCGGCAATGTACAAATAAAAAATCCGGCCTTGCCGGATAGCCAAATAGTTTCTATTTTGGAAGCTCTGGCGCTGTATCGGCTGGATCAATTAGACCCGCCGGCCGAAGACCGCTGTTTTGACTACAGCGCCGCTTTGGACTACGAAGTCGAAGAGTTCTCTCTGTCATTTTAAGGAAGTTTGAGTAATTTCTTGAAATATCAAGTCAGATATTCCAGCACATAGTCAACGTCTGAAGGACAGTCAATGTATTCGGTGCCCCTTTTTTGTCGCGTCTCGCGGCCTTTGCCGGTCAGCAGGATAACGGTCTTCGCGTCGGCTTCGGCAATCGCCTGCCGGATCGCTTCCCCTCTGTCCTCGATAATCTCCCAGGCCGTGCCGGTCGGCTCGATGTACGACGCTATTTCCCGGCTGATATCTATAACCGCTTCTTCGCCGGCGTCTTCCTCGGTGATGTATATTTTATGCGCGTATTGAGCAGCTACCTCGGCCAGTTCCTGCCGCCGGCCAAGCGCCTTCTTGCCCGGACAGCCAAAAATCGCAACGATCTTGCGATCCGAATATTCCTGCGCCGTCGATTCAAACAGACGCTGAAAGCTCAACTGATTGTGAGCATAGTCAACGATCACCAGCGTACCGCTGGATGCCCCCCAGTAGGTCTCCATCCGGCCGGAAACCCGTGCGTGATACAGTCCCTCGTAGATGTGTTCTTCTGGGACTTCAAGGCTACGGCAAATCGCTATGGCGGCCAGGGCGTTCTCGACATTGAACAAGCCCGGCATCGTCAGCCGATATTCTTTTTCAGCCGGCTGATCCGCTGCTTCTGTCAACACCCGAAAGACCGTCTCTTCGCCTTCCCGGCGAATATCGGCAGCCAGCAGTTTCGGTGTTCCCGAAGAGCCAAAGCTGACCAATCTGGCGTCTGCCGGCACGGCCTGCGCGGCCATCTCACCGTAGCTGTCGTCCAGATTGACACAGGCGACCCGGCACTGTTTCATCAGCACCAGCTTGGCTGCCAGATAATCGTTGAAATCCGGATGTTCGATCGGGCTGATATGATCGAGCGCGATGTTCAGATAACAGCCCGCGGCAAAGTCAACTCCCAGTGTCCGCTCATATTTAAGCGCCTGGCTGGACACTTCCATGCTCATATATTCAATCCCGTTGTCGACCGCGTTTCGAAAGTGCCGGTGCAGCATCAGAGCTTCCGGCGTAGTTAGGTGGGACTCTTCAAACACCACCCCATCATATACGTCGATTCCGGACAGAATAGCGCTGGCCGGCCGGCCGGTCGCTTCCATCCAGCGATCGATGATCTGCTTTACATAATAGGTGGTCGTTGATTTGCCTTTTGTGCCGGTGATGCCGATCAGCTTGAGCTCCCGCCAGGCTTCTCCGTAGAAGCGGTTGGCCAATAGCGCCATCGCCTTGCGGATATCACTAACCAGCAGGGCGGGTACAGAGCCGCCCTCTTCATATTCGCTTTCCGAGACATAAGCGATGCTGCCCTTCTCGATCGCCGAACTCAGATAAGCCGGCATAAAATGAGCGCCCTTGCAGACGAACAGGGCGCCATCTGTCACCTCGCGCGAATCGTAGGTCAGCTGGCGAACCGTTTGATCGGCGGCCGCTTTTTCCGGCCGGGCGCTCAAGACAAGTCCAGTAGCGGCCAACTCGTCGTAATAATCTCCCAGGCTCCAGATTTTTTGCTTTGCAGGCCATTTTTGATCCATCTCTTTAGATTCCGGTTTTGGCTCCATTTCATACTCCCTGTTAAGACCCACTGTTATTTTCTAACACGCTTCCCGCAGAATTCAATGCAACGATCGGCCAATACTTCCATCGCGTCGGTGTAATACACCGGCAGATCGAAGCACTCCCGAATCACCGATAACTCGGTGCAGCCCAGTATAGCTGCCGCGCAGTCCTGAACGCGCAGTTCTTCCTCCACCGGCGCGAAATCCGCCAAAGCGACCGGTCGACCGGCCTTAATCTTATCATAAATGATATAATTGAGCGTTTCTTGCAACTCCTCAGTGGGGACGACCGGCGTCAGACCAACCGCTTGACAGGCTCGCTGATATAATTCGCCGCCTATCGTACCTTCGGTGGCCAGGATGCCGACCCGGCTGCCGCTTTCAATCTGATCAGCTACCGCGCGCGCTGTTTCGTTGATCATGTGGATAAGCGGAATGTCGAGCTCCGCTTGCAAGCGTTCGGCGAAATAGTGCGATGTATTGCAGGGGATGGCCAAGGCGTCCGCCTGATTTTCCTGCAGCCATAGTGCGTCCAGGCGCAGCAGTTGATAAATCTCTTCGGTCTGCCCGCTCTGAATCGACCTGGTGCGATCAGGCATCCCGGTATGGTTGAGCAGTATCAACTCGACATGCTCCTGATCGCTGGCGGCGTCTGTCCGTTCAATGATCATTCGGTAAAATAGCTGCGAGGCCAGAGGCCCCATTCCGCCGATCACGCCTAGCACCTTATCACTGCTATGCCACATAGTATCCCTTTCTCATTTCCCCAGATAGGTCTTGTATTTTACATAGTGCCCGTACTGCGAGCGGAGCAGGCGAATGCTTCGCTGCAATCCGCAGTCATGTCTGTAAAAGAGTGGATTGACCAGCTTACCATGCCGGATCAGCTGACGCATCTTGGCGCGATATTCCGGCTGTCTGATATATTTAAAGGCGACGCCTTTGGGAACGACCATCCACAGTGATTCGGCATCGATAACCCGAAAATCGATCGGATGCTTATTTATCCAGTCCTCTACGACATATTGCGCCAGATTGGCGCCGGCGCCGGTCACATAGTAATTGCTGCGCCCCTGTCGGGTATTGATCTCAAATATTTTAAAGCGGCCGTCCCGCTGATCGAATTTGATGTCAAAATTGGAAAAGCCAACATAACCCAGATCGTCCAGCAAGCGGCGCAGTTTTTCCTCCAGCTCCGGCTGTCGTTCAGTCATGATGACAGCGTGATTGCCAATGCCATGCGGCGTGTGCTCTTCCAGCAGAACATGTCCCAGGCACATCAGGCGGACCCGCCCCATCTGGTCGGAATAGCAGGTCATGACACGCATGAAGGTATCGTCGCCGGGAATAAAATTCTGTATAATCAAGCTGTCGTTGTAACCAGCCTCGTAAATACTCTTAATGACAGCTTCCAGCTCGCCGCGGCTTTCCATCTTAAAGACTTTTTTCTGATTTGCGAAAGGATGCCGCCAGTATTCGATGCCGTTGGACGGCTTGAGAATGTAAGGCCCCTCGAAAGGCAGCTCAAACTGCTTGCCCATCCCGGGCCGGTGGACAAAAGTATCCGGATAATCGAGCCCGGTCTGGCGACACAGCTCATAAAAATGCTCCTTGTGGATCAGCCGGTTCATCAGATCGATCCCGATGTAGGGAGCAACGACATTTTTCGGCATGCGGTCGAGATTCTGGCTGATCAGCTGAACATAGCTGTCGCCACAACCTATCAACAGGACCTGCTTGTCCTGATGCTCCTCGGCAAAGCGAACAACGGCGGCCATGAAAGTATCTTCCCGGTCGATCGAAACATTTGCGGTATAGTGAATGATGTTGCTCCGAAAGCAAGGACCGGAGGGGTATTTCCCGATCGCGTGCGGCTTGATGCCGTATTGTTCGTGAAAAGCGCGGGCCATGCTGTATAGATTGATATCCCCGGCAAACAGCAAGGGAATACAATTCGCGTCTGTTTTCGGCATGTAAACCTCCAAATTATTCTAAATAAAAACGGTTCTCACATAAGGAGACGAGGTTAGGTACACCACGGTGGTGTAATGGAGGTCGAATTCCATCATGTCGCCTACACATAAACCGCTTTTAACATCTTCTATGTCCACGATCAAATGATCGCTGCTGCTGCCTATCACCTCCACGCCGGGCAGGCGGGGATCCAATTGATGGTCGTCAGCAAAATCAATTTTCCCAATCGCCAAAATGGCTCTTTTTCGAATGCCCCGGTCTACATATGCAGCCTTGTTTCCCCTCTTGCCAAAACCGTCAACAAAGATGTCGCCGACCGGATAACTCGGTTTGTCCTTAATCTCAACTATCTCCGCCTGCAAGGTAAATACATCCTGGTGCAGGAAGGGAGTGTCTAAGCCCCATATATGGCTAAGGTCGCGGGCGGGCGCTATGGCTTCGCCGACGCGCAGGTGATTGATGCCGGCCGGCATGATCCCCTGTAACACCAGTGGCAGCGACATTGTGCCGCCCCCCGAAACGATGTCGAGCGGCCGGTCGATGGCTGCTTCCACTGCCTGAGCAATTTCGATCAATTCGAGCATTTTTTCCGGCGTGGCTTTGATCGAACCGTAACAGCCCAGATTCGTTCCTATTCCCTTGAGCTCGACCTGGTCAAGTTCACGCTCGACCCAAATGGCAGTTTTTACCAGCTCATCCCGATCCCAAAAGCCCTCCCTGAGATCGCCCAGGTCGGCCATTAAAACTACGCCATGCGTCTTGTCCTGCCGTTTCGCTTCTTCATTGATGGCTCGAATGATTGCCGGTTCGCTGTTCAGGCTGATATCGGCCAAGCCTACCAGCTCCGGCAACTGACTGAGCATCGGTATCCGTATCATCATCAGAGGTCCGGCCAAATTCTGCCGGCGGGCTTCTGCCAGATGCTCCAGCCGAGACGAGCCCAGGCCGTAGCAACCGGCTTCACCATACAACCGCAAGGCAGACGGCAGCGCGTTGTGCCCTTTCACAACACCGGTCACTTTGATGCCGGCGGCGGCACAGCGTTTGACTATCTGTTCACCGTTATGCCGGAATTTATTAAGGTCGACCACCAGAGTCGGATAAGAACCTAAATCACCTGCCATCCGGCACTCCTCCACATCTATTTATTATACACGCGCCGGTCTCTGAGTGCAAATACAGGCAGCGCATAATATGTAAAAAAAAATCCCGGCAATATGTCGGGATTTTATAAATGGTATTTATCTGAATAAGGCATAAGCCCAAGAACTTACAGCGGCCGCGTTTTATCCGGCGAAGCCGGGTCTGTCGAGTCTGCCGGGTCTGTCGAGTCTACCAAATCAGCCGGGTCTGTCGAGTCTGTCGGGGCAGCCGGGTCTGCCGATCCGGTCTCGTCGACCGGGGTCAAAATCATAGGTTCACCCATCTCCGGCCCCTGACTGCGTTGAAGATGGCCGTTGGCGATCTCGTAAAAAGCCACAAAGGAAGACTCCATATAGGGTACGATCCAGATGTAGGCAATACCCATGGTCAAAACTCCCAGAAGCAGCCAGCCGATAAAAGACAGTCCCAGAATGAAGAACTTCATTTTGTTTCCGCGCATCAGCCGCTTACTTTCATTTATTGCCGCCATGACTCCGATGCCAGGATTATCGGCCAGCACATAAAACGCCATTGAGTAACGAATCGCCGCGATTATGCCCGGTATAATAAACAACAGCGACCACAGAAAGATAAAGATTGACTGAACGAGCATCAGTAGAAAGGCTTTACCAAATCTCTCAAAGCCGTAAAAAACCTCTACCGGTCTGGTCGGCTGGCGACGAAAGATCGCTAGAATAAAACTGGCAAAGCCCAGACTCAAGGGCCCGCTGACCAGCAACGAATACAGGTTGACAGCATATACCGAAGGCGGAGTCGGCGTCGCTACCGGGTCTTGATTGTACGCATCGATGCTGCCGCTGATGATGTCCGGAGCACTGATCAAAATGGTGGGAACAGCCGCCAGAGCAAGATAGAGAAGAGTCCCCAACACCGCTAATTTCCATTTCCCGGCCAAGGCTTGCCGGGCAAGTCCGCGGAGCTGACTTGACGGGAGCGTCACTATGATAGGTTGATTCATATATAAATCTCCTGTTTTACATCTGCTATATATACTTTATTAGAACATGCTAACAAATATTCCTATGTTAGCATATTCATTCTACAATATAACGGCTCTCTTTACCAGTTTTAGTCCTTTGATTTTACCTGGTTTTATCTTTTTTTACCTGATTTTAGCCCTCTGACTTCCTAAAGATCAGCTTCTCCCCGTCCAGATCAACTTCGACCGTCTCGCCGTCCTGGATCTCACCTTGGATGATGCGGGCAGCGATCTCCGTTTCAATATGTTTTTGCAGGTAGCGTTTGACCGGCCGCGCGCCGTAGGCCGGCGTATAGGCCTCTTCGGCAATATGCCTCTTGGCCCGCTCGGTCAGGCGCAGCTTGATCTGTCTGTCCTCTAACAGACGGCGGATATCGTTCAGCGACAGTTCGATGATCTGCTCGATCTGGCTCTCGGTCAGCGGCGAGAACACCACCACCTCGTCGATCCGGTTGATGAACTCCGGCCGGAAATGTCTCTTCATTTCCGTCTCTACGCGCTCCTTGACTTCTTCACTGATGCGTCCGTCATCTGTGATGTTGTCGATCAGATACTGGCTGCCCAGATTTGAAGTCATGATCACTATGGTATTTTTAAAGTCAACCGTCCGACCCTGATTGTCGGTCAGCCGCCCGTCGTCCAGCAGCTGCAGCAAGATGTTGAACACATCGGGATGGGCTTTCTCGATCTCATCGAACAGCAGCACGCTGTAGGGCTTGCGCCGGATTGCCTCGGTCAGCTGCCCGCCTTCATCGTAGCCGACATAGCCCGGAGGCGCGCCGACCAGCCGCGAAACGGAATGTTTCTCCATATATTCGGACATGTCGATGCGGACGATGTTTTTCTCGGAGTCAAACAGGCTCTCGGACAGCGCCTTGGCCAGTTCGGTCTTACCAACGCCGGTCGGCCCCAGGAAGATGAAGGATCCAATCGGCCGGTTGGGATTTTTCAAACCGGCCCTGGCGCGCATGACCGCTGCCGAAACGGCGCTGACCGCATCCTCCTGACCGATCACCCGCTTATGTAGAATCTCGGGCAGCCTAAGCAATTTTTCCCGTTCGCTCTCGACCAGCCGGCTGACCGGAATGCCGGTCCAGTTTGCCACCACTTCGGCGATCTCCTCTTCCCCGACCTCTTCCTTTAACAGACGCTCTTCCTGGGCCTGGTCAATAGCGGCGGTCTCCTCCGCCAGCTTCTGTTCCAGCTCAGGCAGACGCCCATAGCGCAGCTGGGCCAGCTTTTCCAAGTCATAGCGCCGCTCCGCCGCTTCTATTTCCAAGCGGACCTCCTCGATCTCCTGCTTGGTCGCTTTTTGTTCGGTAATGACATTTTTTTCCTGCTCCCACCGCGCCCGCATCAGACTGCTATCTTCCTTCAGGCGCGCCAGTTCCTCGCTCAGCGCTTCCAGGCGCGCCTGAGCGGCCGGGTTATCCTCTTTCGATAAAGCCTGCTTTTCGATCTCCAACTGCATGATTTTACGGGAGATCTCATCTAATTCAGCCGGCATGCTGTCGATCTCCATCCTGACCTTCGACGCCGCTTCATCCATCAGATCGATCGCCTTATCCGGCAGAAAACGATCCGTGATGTAGCGGTCCGATAAGGTAGCGCAGGCGATCAGAGCGTTGTCAGTGATGCGCACGCCATGGTGGATCTCGAAGCGCTCTTTCAATCCGCGCAGAATGGATATGGTGTCCTCCACTGTCGGTTCGGAAACCATTATTTTCTGGAACCGCCGTTCCAGCGCCGCGTCCTTTTCGATGTATTTCCGGTACTCATCCAGCGTCGTGGCGCCGATGCAGTGCAGCTCGCCGCGCGCCAGCTTCGGCTTCAGCAGGTTGCCGGCGTCCATCGCGCCGTCGGTTCGGCCAGCGCCGACAATATTATGGAGCTCGTCGATGAATAGGATGATCTGGCCGTCGGACTGCTCAATCTCGTTTAAAACCGCCTTCAGTCTCTCTTCAAATTCACCGCGGAATTTTGCTCCGGCGATCAGGGCGCCCATATCTAGGGCATATATAGTCTTGTCCTTCAGGCCCTCCGGCACATCACCGTTCAGGATTCTCTGCGCCAGGCCCTCAACCACCGCCGTCTTGCCGACGCCGGGCTCGCCGATCAGCACCGGATTGTTTTTGGTACGGCGAGACAAAATCTGTATCGTATGCCGGATTTCAGCGTCGCGGCCTATCACCGGATCGAGTTTGCCTTTACGAGCCTGCTCCACCAGGTCGCGACCATAGCGATTTAAAGCATCATACTGATCTTCCGGATTTTCACTGGTGACGCGCTGATTGCCGCGCACCTTGGTCAAAGCTTGCAGAAAACCTTCCCGGTTAATCCCATATTTCTTAAATAAAGCGGCTGAGGGCGTATTTTTTTCATCCAACAGCGCCAAATAAATATGCTCAACGCTGACGAAATCATCTTTGAAGTCAGCCGCGATTTTTTCGGCATTGTTAAAAATCTGCGTCAAGCGACGAGTGGAATACATATTATCTATGCTGCCCTGCACTTTGGGCAGTTTGTCCAGTTCAGCCTCCAACTCGCCGGCCAGCGCGCTCAGCTGTATACCCATGCTCTGCAGGAGCTTGGGTATCAACCCTTGTTCCTGTGTCAGCAGAGCATAGTGCAGATGTTCGCCGTCAAGCTGTTGGTGCCCTCTTTCGGCTCCGATCTGCTGAATATTGATTAGAGCCGCCCGGGCTTTTTCTGTCATTTTTTCCGGATTCATTCTTATCATACCTCCCCGTGGCATCATTCTATCTATTTATACCTCTGGAGCTGCCGCGCAAACAACAAATTTAGCACTCTTTCACTGAGAGTGCTAAATTTTCTTTTTTCTTGTGATTTTTTAAGAAATATCCGGAATAACTCAGACGCCAATGAAGATTTTCGCCAACAACTGGTAGAGAAAGCCGACCGCCGGAGAGAGCACCCGCCCTGTAATATTGAACAATATCAGCAGAATCAACAGCAAGAACCCTTTGTCATAAACCTGTCTGTAAAATTGAGTATGCCGCAGGTTAAAAATTTCAGTCAAAATGGTAAAGCCGTCCAGCGGCGGAATCGGCAGCAGGTTGAAGATCATCAATACCAGGTTGATCGCCACGATCTGCGACAAAACGTACATTACAATGACGCCCGGATCAGTTCGCAAAAAATCACTGCCTGACCGGATGAGCAACCCCAGCGCCGCCATGAAGATAACAGCCAGGATGAAGTTCATCGTCACACCGGCAATCGCAACTAAAAACTCATCCCGCCGGCGTTTGCGGAAATAGGCCGGGTTGATCTCCACCGGACGCCCCCAGCCAAAACCAATAAAAAGCAGGGCTATCATACCCACCGGATCAATATGAGCCAAGGGGTTAATGGTCACCCTCCCCTGCTGCTTCGGCGTCGGATCACCCAGGCGGTAAGCCACGAAGGCGTGAGAAAATTCATGCAAGGTCAGGCCGATGAGGATTCCCGGAAGTATCATCAGGGTTATCTTCAGCCACTCTAACGGGCTTTCAAAACGCCCGCTGGTGATAGTCTGAAAGGCCATCACCACCAGCAGCAGCAAAGTTAACGGATTGGAAAAAAATCGTCTCATGCGGCGCTTCCGTTAGATCAGTCTTTGTACAAGGGATAAGCGGAACAGAGTTCCCTGACGATGGCAACGGCTTTCTGCAGGTTCTCATCACTGTCCGGATGATTCAATACCAGCGCGATCGCCTCCGCCACTTTGGCGAATTCATCCTGCTTAAAACCACGGGTAGTGAGCGCGGCGGTGCCGATGCGGATACCGCTCGTCACCACCGGCCCGTTGGGATCGTTGGGGATCGTATTCTTATTAGTAGTAATGCCGCAGCGATCGAGCAGGACTTCCGCGTCGCGGCCGGTAATGCCCTGTGGAGTCAAATCGAGCAGCATCAAATGATTGTCGGTGCCGCCGGTGACCAGCCGAAAGCCTTTTTCCACCAGCTTATCGGCCAGGAACTTACAGTTATCGACCAGTTGCTGTTGATAGGCCGCAAATTCAGGGGTGGCCGCTTCCCAGAAACAAACGGCCTTTCCTGCCACCACATGCATCAGCGGACCTCCCTGCATTCCAGGAAAAATGGCTTTATCAACTGCCTTGGCAAATTTTTCCTGGCAGAAAATAGCTCCGCCGCGGGGACCGCGCAAGGTTTTATGAGTGGTCGTAGTGACAATGTGTGCGTGTTCAACCGGATTCGGATGCAGGCCGGCTGCCACTAAACCGGCAAAGTGCGCCATGTCGACCAGCAACAGGGCGCCGCTCTCATCCGCAATTTCACGAAAAGCGGCAGTATCAATGATGCGAGGATAGGCGCTCGCACCGGCAACGATCAGCTTCGGCCGATGTTCTTTGGCCAGTCGACGGACTTCATCAAAATCAATCCGTTCCGTGACCGGATCAAGATGGTAAGGAATAAACTGATATTGAATGCCGGAAAAATTGACCGGGCTTCCGTGAGTGAGATGTCCGCCATTCGTCAAGTCCATGCCAAGAACCTTGTCGCCGGCCTTGATCACGGCCATGTAGGCCGCCATGTTGGCCGATGACCCAGAATGAGGTTGCACATTAGCGTGTTCTGCATGAAACAGGGCTTTGGCTCTCTCCCGCGCGACCTCCTCGATCGCATCCACCTTTTCGCAGCCTCCATAGTAACGTTTGCCGGGATACCCTTCGGCGTATTTGTTGGTCAGAGGGCTGCCGCAAGCTTCCATCACCGCATACGAGGTAAAATTCTCAGAAGCGATCAGTTCAAGGCCGTTCTCCTGTCTTTCGATCTCCTGCCGAATCATGGCGCCGACAACCGGATCGACTTTCTCCAGATGTTTAAATTCCATGCTTTAACTCTTTCTTTCCTATCGATTTAATATAATTTAATTGACAATTACGATAATAACTATAGTACATCACCACCGCAGATTCAAGAATGTTTTTATGTGCCGCATCATCTCTCCGGCCTGTTTATCGGCCGGGTCTTAATGGTATAAGATAGGATATATTACAAGTTCACAAGATAAAGTACGCTGATGAAACGACCTGATATGTAATATGAACATAATAATTCAACGCGCGCATGTGCAAAAAAGGAGGCACTACCATGTCTGAAAACATTAAATATCTCACCGTCGATAATTTTGATGAAGAAGTCCTCAAGGCCAGCCAACCTGTCCTGGTTGATTTTTACGCCGATTGGTGCGGACCCTGCCAGGCTCTTGGCCCCATCATCGACAACTTAGCCGACAAATACGCCGGTAAGATCAAAATCGCCAAACTTAATATTGACGAACACCGCAAAGTAGCGTTAACCTACAGAGTGATGAGCATCCCCACCCTGTTCTTCTTTAAAGACGGTGAGATCGTCGAGCGCATCACCGGCGCACTGCCGCAAGCGGCATTGGAACAAAAGCTGGACGCTCTTCTCTAAATTCAACTACCTGATGTAATGAGGCGGCTGAACAGCCGCCTCTATTCGAGGATGCTATGAATCTACTAAGCTGGCTGACGATGTCCAATCTGATGATGGCAATTTATGTAATTAACTTTTTTATTGCCTTCGGTATTATATTTCTGGAAAGAAAGAACCCTGCCGCCACTCTGGCTTGGATCATGGTTCTGTTTATGTTGCCGGGCCTTGGCCTGCTTCTCTACACCTTTCTGTCGCAGAACATATCCCGCTTGCGGATGTTCAACCTGACGAACTATGAACAGTACATCATCAGCCACAGCCTGCAGGAACAGATCAACAGCATCGAAAACCGCAGCTTTGTATTTTCCAATGAGGCTGAAGTGAAATGGCGCGATATGATATTGCTGCACCAGACTTACAGCAAAGCTTTTTTGACGCAGGACAACCGGATGTCGGTGTTTACCGACGGCAATCACAAGTTCAAGGTTCTGCTGGACGATATCAAAAACGCCAAAGAATCCATCAATGTCATGTATTTCATCATCAAGAATGACAAAGTCGGCCAGGCGCTGATCAACGCTCTCACCGAGAAAGCCGCCGAAGGCGTCGAAGTACGCTTCCTGCTTGACGCGATCGGCTGCCGACAGATTCGCCCGACTCATCTTCGGAAATTCACAAAAGCCGGTGGTAAATATGCCTATTTCTTCCCGCCGCGGTTTTTTCGCTATCTCAACATCCGCCTGAACTATCGCAACCACCGCAAGCTGGTCATCATCGACGGTCAGATCGGCTATATCGGCGGGTTCAATGTCGGCAACGAATACATTGGTCTGAAAAAGAAATTCGGCAACTGGCGGGATACCCACCTGCGCATGACCGGCAGCTGCGTGCAGGATATGAATGCCCGCTTCATCTTAGACTGGCGCTTTGCCTCGAAAGAAGATCTGCCTCTGAGCAGCGCCTTTTATGGCGCCGCCAACGGAAACGGCCAGGCCGGCGTCCAGATCGTCTCATGCGGCCCCGATTCCCGACGAACAGAGGTCAAGCGCGGCTATTTAAAAATGATCTCCTCCGCCAAAAAAAACATCTACATCCAAAGCCCTTATTTCGTACCCGATTCAAGCATCATCGAGTCCCTGAAAAACGCCATCTACTCCGGAGTCGACGTCCGTCTGATGATACCCGACAAGCCGGACCATATGTTCGTCTACTGGGCGACTCTATACTACTGCGGCGAGCTGTTGGCCGCCGGAGCACGCATCTTTATCTATCGCAACGGCTTTCTCCACGCCAAAACCATCTGCGTCGACGGTGAAGTCGCATCAGTCGGTTCAGCTAATTTTGACATGCGCAGCTTTTATCTTAATTTCGAAGTCAACGCTTTTATCTACGATCCCGAAGAAGTCTATAAGCTGGAATCGATCTTTGAGGCCGATATAGCCGAATCTGAAGAACTGACCGAAGAAAAATACCGCAAGCGTTCGCTCTGGATCAAATTCAAGCAATCGATCTCTCGTCTGTTATCCGATCTGCTATAAAAAATATTTGACAGTCCTTTTATCAATGTGCTATAGTTCTCTAAACCGTTGATGAGGAAGTAAAACCGCGAAAACCGGCAGCAGCGAGCTCGGGAAGGTGAAAGCCGGGCGGCAGAGGAAGCGGACAAATGGGCCTCGGAGGGCGAAGCGAAAGATCAGACCGCAGGTCTTGCACCAGAGACCGGTCAGATCAAATAGCCGAGACGCACAAGACCGGCGTTACAAGGTCTGGGGTGTGATGGCACTCTGTAGAGCGGCCGCAGAAAAGCGGCAAGCAAGGTGGTACCGCAGGTTTCGCGCTTGTCCTTGTATACGTTACAGGACGGCGTTTTTTTATTGCCACCAGCCTCTCTTGGAGCAACCCCTTTCTGTATCACTGTGAGCGATTTATCAGCTGAAAAGAAAGGAAGAAACAAAATGAAGAACACGATCGATTTCAGAACCTATCTGAAAAACTATCCCTCTGCCGAAGGCTACTTCGGCCCCTACGGCGGCTCCTACCTGCCGGTTGAACTCCAGCCGGCGATGGCTGAAATTACGGAAGCCTATCAGACGATCTGTCATTCTGCCCAGTTCATCAGTGAGCTGCGCCGTATCCGCAGAGAGTTCCAGGGCCGGCCGACCCCGGTCTATCACTGTGAGCGCCTGTCCCGGCAATTAGGCACCGGCCAGATCTACCTGAAACGCGAAGATCTCAACCATACAGGCGCCCATAAACTTAACCACTGCATGGGCGAAGGCCTGCTGGCCCGCTTCATGGGTAAGAAAAAGCTGATTGCCGAAACCGGCGCCGGCCAGCATGGGGTCGCCATTGCCACCGCCGCCGCCTACTTCGGGATGGAATGCGATGTCTACATGGGCGAAGTCGATATTGCCAAGCAGGCACCCAATGTCGCCCGTATGAAAATCTTAGGCGCCCGGGTTGTGCCTGTCACGCACGGCCTGAAGACCCTGAAGGAAGCTGTTGACGCCGCTTTTGACGCCTACCGCAAAGAATACAAAGACGCCATCTACTGTATCGGTTCAGTGGTCGGCCCCCATCCCTTCCCCATGATGGTGCGGGATTTCCAGATGGTCGTAGGCCTTGAAGCGCGCGAACAGTTCGTTTCAATGACAGGCATCATGCCGGATGCGGTAGTCGCAGCTGTTGGCGGCGGCAGCAACTCAATGGGGATGTTCTCGGCCTTCCTGAATGATCCTGTGGAGCTCTACGGTGTTGAGCCGCTCGGCCGCGGCAGCGCTCTGGGCGATCACGCCGCTTCTTTGAGTTATGGCGACGAAGGCATCATGCACGGCTTCAACAGCATAATGCTGAAAGACGAAGCCGGCGAACCTGCTCCCGTCTATTCGGTGGCCAGCGGACTGGATTACCCATCTTCCGGACCGGAGCACGCCTTCCTGCGAGACATCGGCCGTGTCAACTACACAACCGCCAGCGACGAAGAAGCGATCGAAGCCTTCTTTAAGCTGTCGCGCAGCGAAGGCATCATCCCGGCATTGGAAAGCTCACACGCAGTGGCGCTGGCGATGAAGCTGGCTCGCGAAAAAAAGCACCGGGCCATTCTGGTCAACCTGTCCGGCCGGGGCGATAAAGACATGGACTTTGTGATTGAAAACCATGGCTTCGGAGAAAAATATATCAAGGACTGAACAGTAAAAACTGAACTATAACGCTGGAATGACGGCAACAGCCGACCGGATATGAATCATCCGGCCGGCTGTTTGTTTCTACGGCGAGACGGCTTCACCGTTCAAGCTAAAGGTATTTGCAGCGCTTACCCTTACCCTGACAATCTGCCCGCTCAGATCTGCAGCCGGAGAGAGGCTCTGCGGTCTCTCTAAACTCCGAAAATTTACCAGACGATGCTCCGGCGTTCTGCCCGACCAGAGACTGTTATCGGTTTTGCTGGGGCCTTCAACCAGTACCGAAACGGTTTTGCCGACTTGCTTTTGGTTTTCCGTAATTGAAATATGGTTAACCAGATCCACCAGGCGGTCAAAGCGCTCATGCTTGACCGCTTCGCTGATCTGCTCATCCATCCCGGCCGCCGGCGTGCCTTCCCGGGGCGAATAGATAAAGGTAAAAGCAGAAGAGAAGCGCACTTGTTCTATCAGCGACAGTGTATCTTGAAAATCTTCTTCGGTCTCCCCCGGAAAGCCGACTATTATGTCGGTGGTCAAACTGATCTCCGGATTAGCCTGCCGCAGCCGGTCGACCAGTTCCAGATATTGATCACGGCTGTAGCGTCTGTTCATTCTGGCCAGTACAGCTGTGCTGCCTGATTGGACGGGCAGGTGGATGTGCGGACACAGCGCCTTTGGCCGGCGAAAAGCTTCTATCAATTCAGTCGATAAATCTTTGGGATGAGAGGTCATAAAGCGGATGCGCTCAATACCGGCCACTTCCTCCAGTTGGCGAATTAAGGCGGCGAAGGAAACGCCGCCGCTCCCCTTATAAGAGTTGACATTCTGTCCCAGCAGCATGATCTCCTTTGTTCCATCATCAGCCAAACGGCGCGCCTCATCCAGTATCGCTTCCGGACTCCGACTCTTTTCCCGCCCCCGCGTATAGGGTACGATGCAATATGTGCAGAAATTATCGCAACCAAACATGATATTTATGTAGGCTTTAAAAGGATAGCGCCGGCTGGCCGGCAAGCCTTCCACGATGTCCGAGCGATCTTCGTAAGTCTGAATCAGGATCTTTGCCTGAGTGGCGGCCTGATGTAATAACTCCGGAAATTCATCAATGTTTTGAGTGCCAAACACCAGATCCACCCAGGGATATTTTTTCTTAAGGGTTTCCACGATCCTGTCCTGCTGCATCATGCAGCCACAAACTGCCACCAGGCGATCGGGCTGGTTTTGCTTGAGACGCTTTAATTGCCCGAGCGTACCAAAAAATCGCTTGTCGGCATTGTCCCGAATGCTGCAGGTATTGAGCAGTATGATCTGCGCCTCCTGACGAGTCTGATTTTTGGCATATCCAAGCTGTTCCAGCAGACCGGCCAGAGTCTCCGAATCACGTTCGTTCATTTGACAGCCAAAGGTCGTAATGTGATAAGTGTTTGGTTTCATGTCGCGCCTCTTGACGCTAAATTGAAAAAGCGTTAAACTGAGTTGAAATTTTTGTTCGTCCTATTGTACCATAAAGGAGCCGTCATGAAAGCTGAGTTTGTCACCCAATATTTACAAGCCGATCACGCTGCCCGGATTGCCGACGCAGCAGAAAACCTGAAACACATCCTTAATCCCACACCTTTGATTCTAAGCGACTTCTTCAGTTCGGAACACGGCTGCTCTGTTTATCTGAAACCGGAAAATTTTCAAAAAACCGGCTCATTTAAAATTCGCGGCGCCTACAATAAGATCTCACATCTCAACGAAGCCGAACAGGCTCGCGGCATCATATCCGCCTCAGCCGGGAATCATGCGCAGGGTGTAGCTTTTTCCGCCCGCGAAAAAAAGATCCCATCCATAATAGTCATGCCAAATATCACTCCGCTTCTCAAGATTGAGGCCACCCGGGCTTACGGTTCAGAAGTTGTGCTCCACGGCGATGTTTACGACGAAGCCTTTCGCCATGCCTGCAATCTGGCCGACCGCGACGGCTATACACTAGTCCACCCCTTTGATGATTACGAGGTGCTCTGCGGACAGGGTACCATAGGCCTGGAGATCCTCAAGGAGCTGCCGGATGTCGATGAGATTCTGATTCCGATCGGCGGCGGCGGCCTGATCGCCGGTATCGCCGCCGCGGTCAAGACACTCAAACCTGAAGTCCGCATCATCGGCGTCGTACCGGTCGGCGCCATGTCGATGAAGATTTCCATTGAAGAAGGCCAGGTCGCACGCCTGGCCTCGGTTAAAACCGTCGCGGAGGGCGTCGCGGTCAAACAGCCGGGAGATCTGACCTTTGCCTTGACGCAAAAATACGTCGACGACATCATAACCGTATCGGAAAAAGATATCATGGAGGCTGTCCTGCTGCTGATCGAAAAGCACAAGATGGTGGCGGAAACCGCCGGAGCGATTCCTCTGGCCGGCTTGCGCAAGCAGGCCCGTCCGGGCAAAAAGATCGTCTGCCTGATCAGCGGCGGCAACATCGATGTCGTGACCATCTCGTCCATCATCAATCAGGGTTTGATCTCACGCGGCCGCATCATGTGCTTTTCCGTCGAACTGCCAGATAAGCCGGGCCAGCTGCTCAAAGTGGCGCAGCTTCTGGCTGAATGCGGTGCCAATGTCATTGAATTGGAACACAACCAATTTAAAGCCATTGACCGCTACTCCGACAAGGTGCTACTCGAAGTAACGGTCGAAACCAACGGCCACGACCATATTAAAAATATTCTTTCAACAATGGAAGATCACAACTTTGCGGTCACCCGCGTTTATTAACGATCCCAGATCAGGGTGCAGACTTCATCTTCCGATTCATGTTTTTTCTGGCGGGTCATCAGGTAATCGACGGCATCCGGCACAGCCGCGCCGTGATGGATGATCTGATAGATGCTTTCGGTGATAGGCATCTCAACACCGATTTTCTGAGATAAGCCATAGGCCGCGTCGGTGGTGAACATCCCTTCCACGACCATCCCGACTTCCTTAACCGCTTCTTCCGGTGATCTGCCTTCTCCGATCATAATGCCGCAGCGCCGGTTTCGGCTGTGCATGCTGGTGCAGGTCACAATCAGATCGCCGACGCCGGACAAGCCGGAGAAAGTGCCAGCCTGTCCGCCCAGCCTGAGACCCAGCCGGGTGATCTCGGTCAAACCCCGGGTCATCAGGGCAGCTTTAGCATTGTCGCCAAAACCCATCCCATCGGAAATGCCGGCTCCCAGGGCGATAATGTTTTTCAGCGCTCCGCCCAGTTCGACGCCGATGACGTCGCAACTGGTATAGACCCGAAAACGAGGCGACATAAAGACATCTTGAACATGCTCTGCTATTACACGGTCAATTGAGGCAGCCACAACAGATGTCGGTTGACCGCGTCCAACTTCCTCCGCATGTGACGGACCTGACAAAACGACATATCTCAATCCCTTGATTTCTTCATCGGCAATCTCCGACAAGCGCAATAAACTGTCCTGTTCAATGCCCTTGGCGACATTTACAGCGATCGTTTCCGCTTGCATATAAGGCGCCGCCGTTTGCAACGCGCTCCTGAAATGCTGAGCCGGCGCCGCAAACAGAACTATATGAGCCGCCGGAATATCTGTCTCCAGATCATTGGTGATCCGGAGCTCTTCCGGAAGCGCTATATCCGGCAAATATCTCTTGTTTTCGCGATGGCAGGACAGTTCTTCCAAATGCCCTGTATCAATGTCCCAAAGCGCCACATTATGACCGTTCTTGCTCAGGCTGATGGCTAAAGCGGTGCCCCAACTGCCAGCGCCCAGTATCACGATATTTTGTTGCATCTTCGTGACCCCTTTCTTTAGGTTCGTAAATCCTTCTCTATTTAAAAATATTCCTCTTTTCGCTTAAAATATATCTTTTTTTGTTTTTAATAAACTGCGAAATATCGACTATTTCTTGTTAAACCGCACGGCTGGCTCCTCTCCCTTAACCAAGCGAACTATGTTCGTCCGATGTCGAAAGAAGACTATGATGGCCATAGCGGACAAAATAAACAGGTGATCGGGCTGAAACTTATAAGTCAACAGCGGCAGAGCGGCGCCGGCCAGCAAGCTGCCCACAGAAACCCGCCGGGAGATAGCTATGCCACAGGCTGCTATCAGCAAGCAAAGCAGGCCGATCCGCCAGTCAAGCGCCAACAACAGGCCCAGACCGGTAGCTATTCCCTTACCGCCTTTAAAGCGACAGAAGACCGGCCAGATATGGCCGACGAACACCGCCAGTCCGCATAGAGCTGCTAATGCTTCTCCGCCGATCCAGCGTCCTAACCAGACGGCTGCCACACCCTTCAAAACATCGATCAGCAGGGTCAGCGCCGCCGCCTTTTTACCCAAAACCCGCAGCACATTGGTCGTGCCTGGGTTGCCGCTGCCGGTTTTGCGAATATCTATGCCGGCGGCCCGGCTGACCAAAGTGGCCGGCGATAAATTACCTATCAAGCAGCTGGCTAAAATGACAGCGATCCAAATTATCACCGCACTGCCCTGCGGCCAGACGTCAAACATCGTCAGATTCCCCCTTTTCCCGAAAGACAAACTTGATCGGTGTGCCGACAAAACCGTAACCTTCCCGTATCTTGTTCTCCAAATAGCGCGAGTAGGAAAAATGCAGGAGCTCACGATAGTTTATTTTAAAAGTGTACAGGGGTGGCTTTATACCAGCCTGGGTCGCGTAATAGATTTTCAGCGCTTTCCCTTTGTCGCTGGGCGGAGGGTTCATCATGACGGCATCAGCGATCAGATCGTTCAGCCGGCCCGTCGGCACACGCAGCTGTCGTTGTTGCGCGATCCGCTCAGCCCACTCCATGATTTTGTGCAGCCGCTGTCTCTCGAGTACAGAAATGAACAGAATGGGAGCATAATTCATAAAAACAAGCTCTTTTTGAATATTTTTGCGGTAGGTATCGATGGTGTGCGTGTCCTTTTCGATCAGGTCCCACTTGTTGACCAATATCAGCGTCCCCTTTCCGGCTTCATGAGCCAGTCCGGCGATTTTTTTGTCCTGTTCGGTAACTCCTTCCTGCGCATCTATCATCAAAAGACAGACATCACTGCGCTCGATCGCCGAGATTGCCCGGATCACGCTGAAACGTTCAATGTCACCGGTGACGCGGCTCTTGCGCCGAATACCGGCCGTATCAATCAAAACATAGTCTTTTCCGTTCCAGCGAAAAGCAGTGTCGACCGAGTCGCGGGTGGTGCCGGCCAGCGGACTGACAATAGCCCGGTTCTCGCCGATCAGCGCGTTCAACAGTGATGATTTCCCGACATTCGGTTTCCCTATGATGGCGATATGCGTTCTGTCATCTTCTCCGATAATTGTCTCAATGTCGGCAAAACGTTTGGTCACTTCATCCAGCAGATCGCCTAAACCAAGCATGTTGGCAGCCGATACCGCAATCGGATCGCCCAGCCCCAGTTCATAAAAGTCGTAGAAGTCATCGGGTAGTCGAGTGGTGTCGACCTTGTTCACAACCAGCAACACCGGTTTGCCGGTGCGCTTCAACATATGGCCGACTTCACGGTCGGAAGCTGTCAGACCATCCCTGCCGTCCGTAATAAAGAGTATCACATCGGCGGTCGCAATCGCGATCTCAGCCTGATCACGCATCTGAGAAAGGATCAGGTCTTCCGAATCCGGTTCGATGCCGCCGGTATCGATCAGCAGAAAATGCTTTCCCTGCCATTCGGCGTCGGCATAGATCCGGTCGCGGGTAACACCAGGCGTATCTTCAACTATAGACCGACGCTGACCAATGATGCGGTTGAACAAGGTGGACTTCCCTACATTCGAACGACCGACTACTGCAACTATTGGCTTGCTCATAAAATCTCCTTGCGTGCGATAACGATGGTCTCGTCAGGATATGGCGAAACCGTATACATAATAATAGCAGAAGGCGATAGTTTTATGCAAATATAGCTTTACAGCTCAAAGAAAAACCATCAAAATAGAAATAGGTAATTACTTGAAGTCTCTTAAGGAGAAGTCCCATGACCAAACCAACGTCCGAGCAAGCCGCCGCTTACTCAAAAACCTACAATTTCGACCCCCCACCCCCCAGCCGCAAAAAGGGCTTGTTTATTTGGATCGCCATCATTGCCGGCGTCATCATCATCGCCCTTCTGCTTAGCCAGATCAGCTGTAGCCGCGACAGCCAGGCGGCCGTCTCCTTCCCCAGTAAACCCTATATCGGGGTCATCCATGTTGAAGGCATGATTTCTTCCGCCGATACCAACCAATTTGGACAGGCTGCAGCCTACCAGCATCAGTTCACGCTTGACGCGATCGATGATCTTATCAATGATGACAACAACCGGGCTCTGATTCTATATGTCGATTCGCCCGGCGGCGGCGTCTACGAAAGCGACGAACTGTACTTTAAAATAAAAGAGTACCAGTCTGCAACTGAGCGGCCTGTCTATTCCTACATGGCGGCTATGGCCGCTTCGGGCGGCTATTATATCTCCGCGCCGGCCGATGAGATTATCGCCAACCGCAACTGCTGGACCGGCTCTATCGGCGTCACTTTAGGCACGCTGCTCGACCTGTCTCAATTTCTGGCCGACCATGGCATAAAAACCAATACTTTCACATCTGGTCGCAATAAGGCGATGGGCAGCATGACGGAACCGATGACAGACGAACAGCGAGCGATCTTCCAATCGCTGGTCGATGAAGCCTATGAGCAGTTTGTCGGTCTGGTGGCGGAAAACCGGGAAATGGATCTTGCCAAAGCCAAGGCACTGGCAGACGGACGGATCTACACCGCCCAACAAGCTTTAGACAACGGTCTGATCGATAAAATCGAAGCCTACGACAATGCGATCGACTACATCAAGCTGAAAAACGATCTGGCCGATGCTGAAGTCTTCGACATCCTATATCAGGATCGCTCCCTCTATGCTTATCTGTTCGGCCAAAGCGGCTTTCCCGGAGTATTCCGTTCCGACTCGGAAATACTGCTTGATCTGGCCCGAACCCTGCAAACCCGACCTGTCAGTTATCTGTGCGAACCGCTCGCCTTTCGCTGATAACGGATCATAAACTGAATCGATGGACGACAAATAGATATTGAGTGTTGACAGTGTACTAAATCATATAGTACACTTAGAACAGTCAGTATCTATTTTTATCGCAAGATGTCCGATCGGAGGCGGTCATGTTTCAACTTGATCTAAAGAGCCGTAAATCGATTTATGAACAGGTGGTAGACAACATCAAAAGCCTTGTCATGGCCGGTGTCCTCAAACCGAAAGACAAGCTCCCGTCCGTTCGTGAGCTTTCCCGCATAATCACCGTAAATCCAAACACTGTCCAAAAGGCATATCGGGAGCTGGAACGACAGGGGTATCTATATACCGTTCTGGGATTAGGCACCTTCATCACTGAACAATCTGAGCGCAAGCCGGACGAAGACAAACTGAACGATTTAAGGAAGCAGCTGCGGCAACTCATTCAGGAGTTGCGCTACAATGGAATGGAAACGGCCGAGATCCGTTGCCTGATTCTAGATTTACTAAATGAGAAAGGTCAAGCGTGATGATTACGATTCATAAGCTGAATAAACAATTTGACGGTGTGCAAGCGCTCCATGATCTTAACCTGAATGTCCGTCGAGGATCTATCTATGGAATGATCGGCGCTAACGGCGCCGGTAAAACCACTGTTATCAAACATCTGACGGGAATTTATCGCCCGGACAGCGGCAGTCTGACCATCGACGATCAACCGGTTTTTGAAAACACCGCTGTTAAACGACGGATAGGTTATATACCTGACGACCTCTATTTCTTTGGAACCTACAATATGCGCGATGCCGCCCGTTTTTACGCCTCCCTCTATCCCGGCTGGGATATCGCCCGCTTCGATAAAATGCTGAAACAATTCGAACTTAGTGATAAACAGAAGCTGTCCCGCTTTTCCAGGGGGATGCAAAAACAAGCCGCCTTCATTCTCACCATGTCGACACGACCGGATCACCTCATTCTTGACGAACCTATCGACGGTCTCGATCCAATTGTCCGCAAGCTTGTCTGGCGGTATATCGTTGATGAAGTGGCCGAACGCGATATGACGGTGCTGGTATCTTCGCACAATCTCCGCGAAATGGAGGGTATCTGTGATTCTATCGGCATCCTCAGTCAGGGCCGCATGTTAATCGAGCGTGATTTAGATGAGTTGAAATCTGATATCCATAAAGTGCAGGTAGCGTACCGTAATCGTCCCGATAATCCATACGAGGGACTGCAGCTGCTCCATCAGGAAAGCCGCGGCGCAGTCGATCTGCTGATCATCCGCGATTCCCGAGAAAAAGTAACAGAACGGATCGGCCGCCACGAGCCGGTCGTCTTTGATATTTTGCCGTTATCGCTTGAAGAAATCTTCATTCACGAATTGGGAGGTGGCAGACATGAGATCGACAGCATCATATTCTAATTACATCCTGGCTATGCTGGCGGAAAACCTGCGCCGCTATTGGGCGATTCCAACGGTGGCTTTCATCGTCTATTTCCTCTCGGGCGTCTTCCCTATACTGATGCGCTATGCCAATTTGAACGACCTGTCGCTCTACATCGAATACTCCCTGATGAACCAGCAGCCTTTTTTCATGGCGGCGCACCTGATTCTACCTGTTCTGGCAGCGATCATACTCTATCGTTATCTATACAGCGCCGCTTCGACCGCCGTTATGCACTCGCTGCCTTTCACCCGCCACCAGCTGTTTTGGGGCAACTATCTCTCCGGCCTGCTCATGGTCGGCCTGCCGATCTTGCTTAACGGTCTGCTCCTGCTGATTGTCCGCAAGCCGGTCTATCACCGTCCGCCCAGCGATGATGTCTTTTTGGATAAAGCTGCTTCAGCCGTCGCCGAACCTGATGTCTTCAGCGCTGCGGCAATCGGCAACTGGATGGCTGTCTCCCTCATCATAGTCGGCGTCCTGTTCAGCGTCGCTGTGTTTGCCGGTATGGTCAGCGGCAACTCTTTCATCCATCTGGCAACTTCATACTTCTTCATTTTCCTGCCGGCCATGCTGTATGCGCTGCTGCTTGAGTATTTTACGATCTTTCTGTTCGGTTTCCATACCGGCGACATGACATTCGACCTGGGTTTAAAACTGTCGCCTTATTTAGCGGTTTTCGCTAACCAGGGGCACTTCGAGCCGCTCTGGATAGCAATCTATTTGATGACATTCATAATTCTGTCCCTGTTCTCTTTGTGGCTCTACCGCTGCCGCCGGCTTGAACGGGCGGGCGACGCCTATGTTTTTAATCTGGCGCGACCTCTCATCTGCTATTTGGTCAGCTTTGTCGGGATGACCCTGCTCGGTTTTTACTTTTACATGCTGGGTGAAAACAACCTCATTATGATGATAGCCGGAATAATCGCCGGCGCCCTGATATTCTTCCTCATAAGCCGGATGATCGTTCTCAAAACACCTCGTATCTTCAATTTGGAATCTTTGCGGCAAGTCGCCCTGTTCGGTTTGATCATCGCAATTTTTCTGACCGGACTGCAGTTTGACTTGACCGGTTTTGAAAAGCGCCGGCCTGCAGCAAACGATATTTCCACTGTTTCGCTGACTTACCCGGCCATCCAAAACGAACTGTTCAACGAACCGCTCGGTGTTGCCCTGAAAGAACCCGCAAACATAAAAGCCGTGCTCGCCTTTCACAAACATATCCTCGATCATCAGGCACAATTAGATCAGAGACTTAAATCCGATGATGAATTCTTAAACCAGATCACGCTCGCCTATAATCATGACCGTTTACAGCGCCAGATCCGCTCCTACTCCATTCCCGACCGCATGGTCTACGGTAACGCTGAATTCCAGGCTGTTTTCGAGTCAAACGAGTATCGAACCGCCAGGGCAACTGCCGTGACAGAAAAGCAAAACAGGCTGGTCAGCGCTGTCGTGTTGCCGGAATTATGGTCTGACAATGAAGATATAACTGCCACAACGATAATAGATCGCTCCCAGCTAAAGGACCTGATCGAAGCTGTCCGGCAAGATATCATGACCGCCTCATATCAGGAACTGCTCAATGTAACGCCGTCTGTCGGAACTATCGAATTCACCTACCGAACAGCAACCGACAAGCTGCAGTCTGAATCGACCATGGTCTTCTTCTTCCGTATGAGAGCCGGCGGCGAGGCAGATCGCTGGCTGACTGAAAAGGGATACGGACTGCCCAGGCTGACCCCGGAAAACGTCACCGCAATCGAGTTTTATCCCCCAACCCTGCCGGAAAATGAAATGGCTACAATCCCCCTCCCTGAGCGGATGGAGAAATACCCCGTCCAGGTCTCCGCCGGTCTGGGCTCTCCCCTCTTTGTGGTAAAAGATAAAAAAGAGATCCAGTCTCTCCTGAATTCGTATCGTTTGACCGCCGCGGCCCTGGGCACAGATTCAGAAACAGACCGGATCTATCAGATCCTGATTAAATATAACTTCCCGAACGGTGAAACTGGCGATTTGCTCGGCTTTGCTCGCTATTCTTCCGGCAACATGTCGTCGACCAGAGGGATCGGAATGATGACATTACGCGCATCTTCCAGATACTCCGCCGGCACATAAAGATCAATCGGATAGCTCATGTCCGACCCCATGATGATTTCCAGCGCGTTACCGGCTCCCCGGTAACGCCGAATAACTGGTATGTTTTCTCCGCGCAGCTTTGATTCAAGAATATCCGCCTGCAGAGAGTCGCTGGCTGTAGTGAGATATTCCGCGTTATGCCACGGTTTCTGAAAATCTTCCTCACTGCGTCTGAAACCGAACATTCCGATTTCTCCTTTTGCTCTTTACTTTACTAAATCCTGCAGTGCTGAGAAAGCTCAGCCGCATTTCAACCTTTCAGCTTATCGCTTTGCTGCGGATCTCCTCCTGCAGCCGATCAATGAACGCATCAACTGTCATTTCTCCCATTTCGCCATGCTTACTAGAACGCACTGTCAGATTGCCTGACGTCACTTCCTTTTCCCCGATTACAATCATATAGGGATCACGCTGATTGCGGGCTTCTCTTATCTTATAGCCTATCTTTTCGTTTCGTCCGTCAACCATTGTTCGCAAACCGGCTGCCCTAAAAGACTCGGCCACTTCCTCTGCCCTATCATTAAAACGCTCGGTGACAGTTAAAATACGCGCCTGCACCGGCGCCAGCCAAAGCGGGAACTTGCCGGCGAAATGTTCGATTAAAATGCCAATAAATCGCTCAATGCTACCGAAAATAACCCGGTGGATCATTACAGGACGATGTTTTTCGCCGTCGCTGCCGACATAGGTCAGATCAAAGCGCTGCGGCATCTGAAAATCCAATTGGATGGTGCCACATTGCCATGTCCGGCCAATCGAATCTTCCAAATGGAAATCGATCTTCGGCCCGTAAAAAGCACCGTCTCCTTCATTGACCTGGTACTTCATACCTTTTTCGTCCAGCGCCTCACGAAGGGCTGAGGTGGCTCTCTCCCACTCTTCCTCGGTACCCATTGAATCTTCCGGCCTGGTCGACAATTCTATGTGATACTTAAAGCCAAACAGACTGTAGACTTCGTCGATGAAGTCGATCACCCCGATGATCTCCTGTTTCATCTGCTCCGGCAGCATGAAAATGTGCGCGTCATCCTGTGTGAAAGTGCGCACCCGCAGCAAACCATGCAGCGCGCCCGATAATTCATGCCGGTGAACCTGTCCCATTTCGGCCAGTCGGAACGGAAAATCACGATAACTATACATCCGGCGTTTATAGACCAGCATAGCTCCTGGGCAATTCATGGGTTTAATGGCAAAATCTTCCTCGTCGATCTTTGTCAAATACATATTGTCCTTGTAGTGATCCCAGTGCCCTGACTTGTGCCACAGCTCCTCGGAAAGTATCAGCGGTGTCCTGATCTCTTCATAGCCGTGTTCACGATGCGCCTGCCGCCAGTAGGCCTCCAGTTCGTTCCGGACCACCATGCCATTTGGCAAAAAGAACGGAAAGCCAGGGCCTTCATCGTACATCACAAAGAGATCCATCTCCTTGCCGATTTTACGGTGGTCACGCTTCTTAGCTTCTTCTATCATCGCCAGGTAGCTGTCCAAAAGCTGTTGATTGGGGAAGGCTGTCCCGTAAATCCTCTGCAGCATCTTGTTTTTCTCGCTGCCGCGCCAGTAGGCACCGGCTACACTGGTCAGTTTGAAAGCTTTGATTGCACCGGTCGAACCCTTGTGTGGGCCGGCGCACAGATCGGTGAACTCCCCCTGTTTATAGAATGAAATGACCGCATCCTCCGGCAGGTCGTTGATCAGTTCGACCTTGTAGGGCTCCTGCTTCATGTATTCGATCGCTTCCTCGCGGGATAGTTCAAAGCGCTCAAGCGGCAGGTTGGCCTTGACGATGCGCTTCATCTCTTTTTCGATATTTTTCAGATCTTCCTCTGTGAAGCGATGCTCCAGATCGATATCATAGTAAAAGCCGTGGTCAACCGGCGGGCCGATGCCAAGC
>DUVF01000039.1 GCA_012841165.1 Clostridiales bacterium | reverse complement strand
GATGAAACATCGGCGAATGCGTCGCATCTGGAGTGTCGCAGCGGAAACACCGGCCGGGCGAGATGATCCGGATAGGCGGCTTCTGCCTGAGCAGAGTCCTGGCTTGAACCGGCGAGGTCTGTGTCCGCAAAAGGATCTGGTCGCTTATGTAGAAGGTATCGGACATATCGCGCGACGGGTGACTGGGTGCAGCGTTCAAGGCGTCAAAATTAAAATAGACGGTTTCAATCTCCGGGCCTTCTGCTATGGAATAGCCAAGGCTCATGAACACCTCGGAGATCTCGTCTATCGTGCGGGTTATCGGATGCCGACAGCCTAAACTATCCTGCCGACCCGGTTCGGTAACATCAATCCGTTCTTTTTGAAAGCGCTCGGCCTGAGCGCCAGCTTTCAGTCGTTCGGCCGCCTGTTCAAGCAGTTTTTCGATTTCGCCGCGGGTCTGGTTGGCCAGCCGGCCGATCTCTTTGCGTTCCTCAGGATCGAGCTTGCCCATCGAGCGCAGAATTTCGCTCAGCGGACTTTTTTTCCCCAGCAGCCGAACGCGTAACTCTTCTGTCGTGCCGGTGCTGGTCAGAGCGGCAATCGCCGCTCTGGCTTCCTCTAAAATGTTCTCTAACTGTTGTTGCATATCATGACACCTTTCCATAAGATGATCGAAGCCAAAACATCAGTATGCCGGCAGCGACGGCCGCATTCAGGGATTCGGCGCCCGGCTGCATGGGAATGCGCAGGCCTAAAGCCTGCGCGGCAATATCCGCTGCAACGCCGCCGGCCTCGTTGCCGATGACCAGCGCCACCTCGCCGGTCGGATGGAAATCATTATAGATGGTTTCCGCCAACGGCAAACCGGCGACCAGCTGCAGCTGTCGTTCGGCCAGCATTTTTAGCAGATCGGACAGCTTTTCCGTCTGCCAGACCGGCAGCCGGAAGAGCGCTCCCGCAGCCGAACGCACCGTCTTGGGGCTGTAGATGTCGGCTGTTCCTCTAAGAGCCACAGCGCCCCGAAAACCGGCCGCATCCGCTGTTCGCAGCAAAGTTCCCAAATTTCCGGGGTCCTGAATGCGATCAAGCACCAGCAGGTGGCGGCGATCGTTCGAGGCCGTAAAGAACTGCTCCGGCCCGACCGGCGGACTCTCCACCACCGCCATTATCCCCTGGGGATGGACGGTATCGCTGAGTTTTTGAAACAGACCGCTATCGACCTGAACTGTTTCCACTCCTCTGTCGGCCAGTCTGTGAACCAGGCCGGCAATTATTTCGGCCGGCCCGGTTTGATCGTCTTCCTCTGCCGACGGCGCGCCGGCAGCTAAAACCGCCAGTCGGATAGCCGCGCCGGCAGCCAGCGCTTCCTCAACCAAATGCGGCCCCTCGATCAGATAACAGCCGGAGTCGACGCGCTGTTTTTTCTGCTTTAGGCCGCGCACGAAACGAAACGTCGGGTTTTGACTGGAGACGATGGCTTTCAATCAGCGAAACCTCAATTCCATACAAAACAGAAGCCGGTCGGCGCCGGCTTCTGGAAGATAGTGCAAAGTTCTAACGACCGGGCCGGCTCTTCTCAAGGAAGGACGGTATCGCAAAGTCGTTATCTTCTTCAATCGGTTCGGATTTGGAAGCTTCCTCTTCGACGGCTTTTTCAGCCGGCTGGCTGGTGAACGAAGGCATGACGAAGCTGGGTTTTTCTTTCTCCACTTCCTTTTCCTTGTCCTGGCTGGGGCGGATAATCTCACGACTGGAACTGCCCGGCTCGAGCGGCCGATCTTCAAAGCCGGTCGCGATCACTGTAATGGTAATCTCATCGCCGACATCTTCTCTGATCGTAGCTCCGAAAATAACGATGGCGTCTTTATCTGCCGCTTTTTCAATTTGGTCGGCAGCTTCATTGACCTCAAGCATTCCCAAGTCGTAGCCGCCGGTGATGTTAAGCAGGATCGCCTTGGCGCCGGCAATGCTGGTCTCCAGCAAGGGGCTCTCAATGGCGTCTTTGACAGCTTCGGCCACCCGCTTCTCGCCCTGACCCCGACCGACGCCCATGTGCGCGATGCCCCTATCGTTCATTACGGCTTTCACATCGGCAAAGTCAAGGTTGATCAGGCCGGCTTCAGCGATCAGATCGGTAATGCCCTGCACGCCTTGCTTGAGCACTTCATCGGCCATACTGAAGGCCTCCACCATAGTGGTGTCCTTTTCAGAGACCTGAAGCAGCTTGTCGTTCGGCACGACAACCAGTGAGTCGACATATTTTTTCAGATATTTAATACCCATTTCGGCATGGTCGCGACGTTTTTTGCCTTCGAAGGTAAAGGGTTTGGTGACCACGCCGACAGTCAGGATGCCGGCTTCTTTGGCCGCCTTGGCAATGACCGGAGCGGCTCCGGTGCCGGTACCGCCACCCATTCCGGCAGTTATGAAGACCATATCGGCGCCTTCGATATACTTGGCCAGATCATCGATATTCTCTTCAGCCGCTTTTTGGCCCACTTCCGGATTGGCGCCGGCGCCCAGGCCTTTGGTCAGCTTTTCTCCAATCTGGATCTTGGTCTCGGCTTTGGATCCCGCCAATGCTTGTTTATCAGTATTTATTGTTATGAATGTGACGCCGTTTAAGCCGGCGTCAATCATGCGATTGACTGCGTTGCCGCCACCGCCGCCGACACCGATGACACGGATCTGTGCGTTTTTTTCCTCATTTGTTTCAAATTGCAGCATGCGCGCATCCTCCCTATCAAAATAATAGTACGAAAATTATATCATAAGCCTTAAAAAAAAGCACTATTTTCATTTATCAGCGACCGACTTATCGATCACTCTCACCAACTAACTTTACTAAATAAATGTCACTGACCGGTCTCCGAGCCATTTTTTTTCAAAATATACCGATCGAGCAGGATGCGTCGGATGACCGCGATGTTCTGGAACAGGCGGCCGCCAAACACAAAGATGACGGCATAGTAGAGCGG
>DUVF01000038.1 GCA_012841165.1 Clostridiales bacterium | reverse complement strand
TCTCAAGCAGCTTCAGATCATCTCCGCGAGCCGCAAAATGGTCTGTCAGGCTGGTCCATTGATCATCGGCATAACCGATGCCAAAACGCCTGAGCACCGCCTGCGATAGACCGCGTTTTTCCATATAGTCTGCTCCGGGATTGGTTTTTTTTTGAAAGGCTGTAAAAAAAAACAGAGCCGCTTCCCGGTTTATTTCAAAAAATTTGCTTTTGCGTCCTTCTCCAGCATAGCCATATGCCTGTGTATCGATACCATACTCCGCCGCTAATTTATCGATTGCCCCGCCAAAATCAAGGTTGTAGTGTCTTTGGACGAACTCGATGACATCGCCGGTCGCCCCGCAGCCAAAGCAAGTGAAGCGTTGTTTATCTTCCGACACGATAAAAGACGGCGTCTTTTCATTGTGAAAGGGACATAGCCCTTTATGGTTAACGCCGGTCTTTTTGAGCGCCACACTGCGACCGATTACATCGACAATGTTGCACCGGTCTTTAATCTCGTCCACCAGGCTGCGCTTGCTTGGCATGTATTTCTCCTAACGAAGTCTCCTACCTATATATGATTAATATACAACGCCGGGCGCTCATTCCCTCTTTTTATTTTTTCTTATTTTTTTATTCTTCGTTCTCAGGTTCAGAAGCCGTTATTAAACGGCCTGGCCGGATTGGCCGGCTCCGGCTGTTCCGGGCTGTCCGACCCGCTGTTCCGGGCGTGGCCGGCTCCGGTTGTTCCGGTTGCCCGACCCGACTGTTCATATGCCCGGCTTCCAGCTCTTGGGAATGAACAGTTCGGAAAACTGTTTGACAGCGTAGCGGTCTGTCATGCTGGCGATATGGTCTTTGATGATTTCCGGCAGACCCCATTTAGCAATCAAAACCTGACTCTCCACCGGAAGCCGCTCCGGTTCTCGTTCATATGTATCGTAGAGAGCAAAGATCATCGCCTTAATCTTGTCCATCTCCTCATCATGCTTGACGACCTGATTTTGGTAGACCTCCTTGAACATGAAGGCGCGCAGATCATCGAGAGCGCTTTGTTTTTCCAGACTGAGCCGAATCTCCGGCCGGTTTTGGCTGTGTTCGACTAGATCGCCGACCAGCGTGTTGATGCGGGCACGATGGCTGCGACCGAGCGTGGCAACGCAATCTGCCGGCAGTTCTTCATCAGCCAGAACACCGCTGCGCAGCGCATCATCAATATCGTGGTTGATGTACGCGATGCGGTCGCTGAAATGAACTACCTGCCCCTCCAGCGTCTTTGGCTGTTGGTCGCCGGAATGGTTAAGGATGCCGTCGCGCACTTCGGGAGTCAGGTTCATGCCCGGCTGGCCGTCGTTTGATTTTTCAAGTATCTCCACTACCCTTAAGCTCTGCTCATTGTGTCTGAATCCGCCCGGATGCCGCTCGGCCAGAGCGTCTTCGCCATTATGACCAAAGGGCGTGTGCCCCAGATCATGACCCAGGGCAATCGCTTCGGTGAGATCTTCATTGAGCGCCAGCGCCCGGGCGATGGTGCGGGCGATCTGGCTGACTTCGATAGTATGGGTAAGCCGGGTGCGGTAGTGGTCGCCTTCCGGCGCCAAAAACACCTGCGTCTTGTGCATCAGGCGGCGGAAGGCTTTGGAGTGGACAATGCGGTCGCGGTCGCGCTGAAAATCGGTCCGGTAAGGACACTTCGGCTCATCCCGGTCGCGACCACTGCTATCCGCTGCTTTCGCCGCATAGGGCGACAGCAGCTCTCTTTCGCGTTGCTCAATATCCTGGCGGGTGATCATCCGATTCTCCTTCTATTTTTTGGCAGCAGGGCTAAATTTTATCATGCGATCGACCGCCGCTGCGCGGTTTAATTCGTTTTTGCGCGACCCCTATTCCCGGCCGGTGTGGCCAAAGCCGCCCGCACCGCGATCGGTTTCGGTCAGCTCTTCCACCGCTTCCCATTCGATCTTCTCATAACGGCAAATCACCAGTTGGGCGATCCGGTCGCCGTCGTTTATGACAAAGGGCTGCTCGCCCCAGTTGATCAGCAGAACGCCGATCTCGCCCCTATAATCGCTGTCTATGGTGCCGATGCCGTTGACTATACCTATGCCATGTCTGATGGCTAAACCGCTGCGCGCTCTGACCTGGGCCTCAAAACCGGCCGGCAGCTCGATGCACAGCCCGGTCGGAACCAGCATGCGCCGACCGGGCTCGATCGAGACCGGCGCGGCCAGATTGGCCCTGAGATCGAGGCCGGCCGCGCCGGCGGTCGCATATTCGGGCAGGCGACCGGCCGGCCCGGAAATCCTTATCTTCATTTGTGCGCTCCGATCAGTGCCGCCAGATCCAGCTCCCGGTTTCCGATCAACACGCCGCAGTATTGATCGATCGACGCAATCAGCTGAATCGCCTGCTGCATATCATCCAATGTGACCCTGTCAATATTTGTCAGCACTTCTTCCGGCAAACGCTGGCGGTCCAGCAACAGCTGATTTTTCCCGTTGCTGAACATCCGGCTGGATACACTCTCCCGGCCGAACACATAAGCGCTCTTAATCTGTTCCTTGGCCGCCTGCAGTTCTTCAGCTGTCACGCCGTCCTTTTCCAGCCGGCTGAGTTCTTCCGCCACCGCAGCGACCGTTTCCTCAACCTTATCATGCGCGACCCCGGCATAGATACTGAAAATGCCGTTTTGCATATGCGACTGCGCCACCGAATAGACCGCATAGGCCAGGCCCTTGTCTTCGCGGATATTCTGAAACAAGCGTGAGCTCATCGAACCGCCGAAGATCGAATTGAGCAGCGACAGCGCGTAATAAAGGTCGGCCTCATAGTTCAAGCCCTGCCGGCCCAGACAGATATGCGACTGTTCGGTATCCCTGCTTTTCACCCTGAACCGCGGCCGGTAACCATCAGCCGACCACTCCGTCACTGTCTTTGTGGCCGTCAGACCGCCCAGAGCCTGCTCAAACAACTCAAGAGCCAGCGCTTCATCAAAGTGGCCGGCTAAGGATACCACTATGTTATCGGCGCTGTATTCGCGCTTCATATAGTTTAACATGTCATCACGGCTGATGCCTTCCAGGGTTCTTCGATAACCGATAATCGGACTTTCCAGCGGCGATCCTTGAAACACCAGTTCGCTCAGGATATCATGGGCATCATCGTCAGGCGCGTCCTCGATCATTTTGATCTCTTCATATATTACATATTTTTCCTTTTTTAATTCTGCCTGATCGAACACCGAGTTGCAGAACAAATCGGTTAAGATCTCGACCGCCGGTTCTAAATTGCTGCCCAGCGCGCGAATATAGTAGCAGGTCGCTTCCTTGCCCGTAAAGGCATTGATGCCGGCGCCGATCCGATCGGCGTCGGCCGCTATCTGACGAGCGCTGCGTTTTTCCGTTCCCTTGAACATCATGTGTTCAATCAGATGCGACATCCCTAAAATATCGTCGCTTTCATTGACCGACCCGGCAAGCACCCAGATTCCGGCAGAAACTGATTCTACACTGTCCATCTGCTCCAAAACCAAACGCACGCCATTGTTGAGTTTTTTTACCCTGATCATTTTTTATCTCCTCGAAAAAGAAAGACGCAGTCAAGTCTGGCTTTTCCTGCGTCTCTCTGTCTGACATTGAATATTAGAGCAGGTCTTTGCGGGACAGATTGATCCGCCCCTGACTGTCAATTTCTGTAACTTTGACCATCACATCATCACCGACCTGCACGACATCCTCCACCTTCTCGACGCGTTCTTTGGCCAGTTTGGAGATATGCACCAGGCCTTCTTTCCCCGGCAGTATCTCAACAAAAGCTCCAAACGCCATCAAACGGGTCACTTTGCCGGCGTAGACGCCGCCGACCTCGACATCCCTGATCAGCAGTTCGATCTCTTTTTGGGCTTCCAGCGCGCTGTCCATATCCGGAGAGGCGATGCAGACGATGTCGTTGTCGTCGATATCGATCTTGACGCCGGTCTCGGCGATGATGCGGTTGATCGTACTGCCGCCTTTTCCGATGACGACACGGATCTTGTCCGGATCGATATTCATGGTCAGGATGCGCGGCGCGTAGGGCGAAAGCTCCGGGCGCGGCTCGGAGATCTCTTCCATCATCTTATCCATGATGAAGAAACGTCCGTCGTGCGCTTGTTTGAGCGCGGCTTGCAGGATCTCCTTCGAGAGGCCGTGGATCTTTATATCCATCTGGATCGCCGTGACGCCCTTTCTGGTGCCGGCGACCTTAAAGTCCATGTCGCCCAGGAAGTCTTCCATGCCCTGGATATCGCTCAGAATGGCGACTTTATCGTCGTCTTTGATCAGGCCCATCGCGATGCCGGCCACCGGCGCGCTGATCGGTACGCCGGCGTCCATCAGAGCCAGACTGCTGCCGCAGACCGAGGCCTGACTGGAGCTGCCATTGGATGAGAGGACTTCAGAAACCACCCGAATCGCATAAGGGAATTCTTCCGCATCGGGCAGAACCGGTATCAAAGCACGTTCCGCCAAGGCTCCATGACCGATCTCACGCCGGCCGGGGCTGCGCATTGGCCGAGCTTCGCCGACGCTATAGGGCGGGAAATTATAGTGGTGCATGTAGCGTTTCTCGGTTTCTTCACCGATGCCGTCGATCGTTTGGGCTTCGCCAAGCGGCGCCAGCGTCGCCACCGATAAAACCTGTGTCTGGCCGCGGGTAAACAGGCCGCTGCCGTGCGTACGGGGCAGAAAACTGGTTTCGCACCAGATCGGCCGGATCTCGTCCGGTTTCCGGTTGTCGGGACGGATATTTTCGTTCAGAATCATGCCGCGCACCTGCTCTTTGGTTATATCATAGAGCACCGCGGCGATATCCTTCGGATTGTCCGGATACACTTCTTTGAAGTGCTCGGCTGTTTCTTCCTCAACTCTGTCCATATTATCCAGACGTTCCTGTTTATCGTAGGTCTGAATTGCCGTTCGCATTTTATCTGTCGCATAGTCGCGCACCGCCTGCTCGATCTCTTGCGGCACCTCATATAATGCCGGCGTTTGCTTCGGCTTGCCGATTTCAGCAACGATCTCATCGATGAAACTGATGATGTTCTTGATTTCTTCATGGCCGAAGAGGATGCCTTCCAGCATGATCTCTTCCGGGACTTCATCGGCTCCGGCTTCCACCATCATGATGGCGTCGCAGGTGCCGGAGACCACCAGATGTATATCACTCTCTTTGCGCTGTTCTAAGGTCGGATTGATGACGAAACGACCGTCCACCCTGCCCACCAGCACCGACGCGGTCGGGCCGGCGAAGGGAATGTCAGAAATTGACAGGGCTATCGAACTGCCCAACATGGCGACGATGTCGGGCGTGCAGTCGGGATCGACCGACATGACGGTGGCCACCACCTGAACATCATTGTAGTATCCTTTGGGAAAAAGCGGCCGCAACGGCCGGTCCATCAGACGGGCGCTTAGAATAGCCTTTTCCGACGGCCGGCCTTCACGTTTAATGAAGCCGCCGGGGATTTTGCCGGCCGCGTACATTTTCTCTTCAAACTCACAAGACAAAGGGAAAAAGTCAATGTCTTCCCGCGGCTTGGCTGAAGCTGTCGCCGTGACGTTGACGACTGTATCACCGTAACGCACAGTCGCCGTTCCGTTAGCCAACTGGGCTATCTTGCCGACCTCAACCTGCAACAACCGCCCGCCGATCGCGGTGCGGTAGGTTCTGTAATCTGTAAATCTCATTTGTGTAACAACCTCCCGATTTAATTTTGATGTCGGGTCGGCTTGACAAATGAAACCACCCGCAGGCAGGCTCATTTCTCAAGCTGACCCTGTTTCCTATATAATGGAATAAAGACGGGGCAAAGACCCCGTCCTTACAACATACCCTATTTGCGCAAGCCGAGCTTGGCGATCAGTTCTCTATATCTCTCGACGTCTTTTTCTCTGAGATAGTTCAACAGGTTACGTCTCTGGCCGACCATCTTGAGCAGGCCGCGACGCGAATGATGATCCTTCTTGTGGATCTTCAGGTGTTCGTTCAGGTCGTTGATGCGGTAGGTCAGCAACGCAACCTGGACTTCCGGGGATCCAGTATCCCCTTCGTGAGTCTTGTAGCCTTCAATTATCTCGGCCTTTTGTGTCTGATCAATCATAATCAATTCTCCTTTTTGTAATAGGCCTGGAGCCACGCCGGCGTCGGAGATTCGCGCAGCCCAGCTTCAGGTAAGTTCACGGACGGTTTATAATACCATGGTAAGATGCAGCTGTCAAGCAATCCTGCCGTATCTGGGCTATCAGCTCATCTATGTTGGGGAAGCGCATCTCATCCCGGATCCGCTCCAAAAAATGCACCCGAATCTGCTTCCCGTAGATGTCCGTATCAAAGTTGAAAATATGAGTTTCCATGTTCTTCCCCATGCCCGGTTTGACCACGGTCGGACGGTGGCCGACATTAGTCACGCTGGGAAAGCGGACGCTCTCGTAGCTGCAGTACGAAATATAGACGCCGTTGGCCGGCGCCACCATCTCTTCGTCAAGGCTGACGTTGGAGGTGGGGAAGCCCATTGTCCGGCCAATTCGATTACCCGGAATGACTATTCCTTTCAGACAGTAATATCGCCCCATGAAAGCTAAGCAGCGGTCGATCTGACCCTGCTCAATGAAATCGCGGATCAGCGTGCTGCTCACCACCTGCCCTCTCACCTTGTACGGTTCAAGCACATGAATGCCAAAGCCATCGTTCAAGCCGATCTTCATCAGAACCTCAGGAGTGCCGGAACCCTGATGGCCAAAGCGGTAATTAAAACCACAGTAGGCTTCCTTCATATTCAAGCGGCGAATCAGAATATCCCTGACAAACTCCTCCGGCGTCATGTTTTGAATGGTTTTATCAAATTCCACCGAGATCAGATAGTCGACGCCCAGTTCGCGGAGAATCTGCTCCTTGTCATCCGAATACAAGATATTGCGCACCGGCGGTTGTTGCCCGAGAACATTCCGGGGATGGTTTCTGAACGTAAATACCGCGCTCTTCCGATTTGCACCATAGGCCGAATTGACAGTCCGGCGGATCAGTTCCTGATGGCCCTTATGAACACCGTCAAAATTTCCCAGCGCCACCACCGTGTCTTCAATTTTGGGTATCTCGTCCAGTGAATAGTAGGTGATCATATACTTTCCCCATTACACACAAAATACTTTGTCGGCGATAAACTCGCGCCGGTTTTCTTCATATAGCATCATCGCCAG
>DUVF01000037.1 GCA_012841165.1 Clostridiales bacterium | reverse complement strand
GCATTTTAAAAGCCAAGCCGGATCTGGCAATCCCCAATTTATGTCGCCTGGGTTTTGGTGCGATTGAAGGCGTCCGCGGCCTGCCGATACCAAACCGGATCGAGGGCGCCTACGGCAGACTGGCCGAGCGCTCAAAAGGAAAGGATACCATTACCGGACACTGGGAAATAGCTGGTCTGTTGACGGAAGAACCGTTCAAGACCTTTGAGCGCTTTCCGGATGATTTCATGAAGAGTTTCGAAGCTGCTATCGGAATGGAAACCTTGGGAAATTACGCTGCTTCCGGAACCGAGATAATCAAAGAACTGGGGCCGGAACACAGCCTGAGCGGGAAACCGATAGTCTACACCTCTGCCGACAGCGTCTTTCAAATTGCCGCCAACACAGCGGTCATTCCCCTGGAACGGCTGTATGAGATCTGTCGGATCGCCAGAGAGATGCTGGTCGGCGACCTGAGGGTCGGTCGGGTGATCGCCCGGCCCTTCATCGAACAGGACGGACAATACATCCGCACCTCGGACCGCAAGGACTATGCGGTCTCACCGGAACGGCCGACGTTGCTTGATCACATCGCGGAAGCCGGTCAAACTGTTTATGCGGTCGGGAAGATCAGTGATATTTTCAATGGCCGGGGTGTGACAAAGGCTGTCCACACAGACAACAACATGGACGGTGTGGATAAAACTCTGATTGCTATGCGAGAGAACTTTGGCGGTTGGATTTTTACCAACCTGGTTGATTTTGACTCCCAGTTCGGTCACCGGCGGGATGGCGTCGGCTATGGCCGGGCGCTGGAAGAGTTCGACCAACGCTTGCCGGAAATCCTGGGCAGCATGAAAGACGATGATATTCTGGCGTTTTGCGCCGACCATGGCAATGACCCCGGCCACAGCGGCTGGGATCACACCCGCGAATATGTACCGCTGCTCTACGTCGGCAAGCCGATCAGGGCAGGCGTCGACCTGGGAACAGGCGACTGTTTCGCGGATATAGCCGCTACAATAGCCGACTATCTGGGCGTCATAGCACCGGAGATCGGGTGCAGCCGGTTGCCGGAGATTTTAGCCATATAAGCCATACAGGTGAACCGTGATGAATATGCCTGATGTGATTCAAAAAAAACGTGATGGCGGCGAACTCAGCCGGGCTGAGATCGATTTTTTCGTGCAGGGTTTTACTGCCGGAACAATACCCGATTACCAGGCGGCGGCGCTGTTGATGGCGATGTTCTTGCGGAAATTGAATTTGGAAGAGACCTATCATCTGACGGAAGCCATGCGTCTGTCTGGCGAATCGGCTGATCTGTCCGCCATTCCCGGCATCAAGGTGGATAAACACAGCACCGGCGGGGTGGGCGATAAAACTACTCTGGTGGTAGCTCCATTGGCTGCTGCCTGTGGGGTTCCGATCGCTAAAATGTCCGGCCGGGGGCTGGGTTTTACTGGTGGAACCATCGATAAACTGGAAGCCATTCCGGGTTTTCAGACTGCCGTCGCGCCGACTGATTTCCTCGATCAGATCGGTCGGATCGGCCTGGCCGTGGTCGGCCAGACCGCCCGCATCGCGCCCGCCGACAAAAAAATTTACGTACTGCGCGATGTGACCGCGACGGTCGATGATATCAGCCTGATTACCGCCAGCATCATGAGCAAGAAGCTGGCTTCGGGCAGCGACGCCATCGTGTTAGATGTCAAATGCGGCAAGGGCGCTTTTATGGAAGATATGGAAAGCGCCGGCCAGCTGGCGCGCATGATGGTCGACATGGGCCGGCAGGCCGGCAAAAAAACCATCGCCCTGATTACCGACGCGAACCAGCCGCTGGGTCAGACTGTCGGCAACAGCCTTGAAGTGATAGAAGCGATTGAAACACTAAAAGGCGCCGGCCCGGCCGACATTACCGAACTTTCGCTAGTGCTGGCCGGCTACATGATTTACGCCGGCGAAAAAGCAGATACCCCGGAGGCAGGTCGGAAAATGGCCGAAGCCGCCCTTGCGGACGGCCGGGCGCTGGCTAAACTGCGTCAACTGATTACAGCGCAGGGGGGCGATCCCGCTGTAATCGATGATTACAGCCGTTTTCCTCAGCCGGCAAATTGTTTGCATATTTATGCAAGTTCGGCGCAGCCGTTTTCGGCGGCTTATGTGACTGCTATCAATGCCCGGCGAATAGGTCTGGCCTCTCAGCACAGCGGCGCCGGCCGCATTCAAAAAGACGATCCGCTCGATCTGTCAGCCGGCATCCGGCTGTTAAAAAAGGTCGGCGATCCGGTCAAAGCGGACGCTGCCATCGCCGTTCTCTACGGCAATGACATTGCAAAGCTGGAAGCCGCCGCCGGCGAAGTCCGCACCGCCTTTACCATCGAAACAGCGCCCCCTAAGGATTCATCGCTGCTGATTTTAGATGTTATTGAATGATAGGCGGAATAAATGAAGCGCATGAAAAATATGGAAGACACGGCATTTTGAAATAGGGGAAGCAATTTGATTTTATGAGTAGAAAGGAAAAGCATCTCAAACAGTATGAAGAATATGAAAAGAGATGCGCGCAGGAATATCATGGAAAAACAAAGCAAACCCACTCCTGCTCAGCCTTGGCGGGCCGGTATTCTGACAGTCAGCGATAAAGCGGCGGCTGGTCTGCGTGAAGATCTCAGCGGTCCGGCGATTGCGGCCGTCTTGCGAGCCGCCGGTTATGAGATCAGCCGGCAACTCATCGTCGCAGATGAAAAAACAGCGATAGAGCAAGTCTTAATCAGCCTGGCCGACCAAGATGAATTAGACCTTGTTCTGACCACCGGCGGCACCGGTTTCAGTCCGCGTGATATCACTCCGGAGGCGACCAGGGCCGTCATTGAGCGCGAGACCCCTGGCATCGCCGAGGCTATACGGGCGATGAGTTCAGCCATCACTCCCAGAGCGATGTTGTCGCGGGCGGTTTCCGGCATCCGCGGCCTGACCCTGATCATAAATCTGCCGGGCAGTCCCAAGGCTGTCCGTGAAGCGCTCGAATTCATACTTGATCCGGTCGACCACGGTCTGCAGATACTCACCGGTCGTGATGCGGAGTGTGCAAGATGATAGATCAATACGGCCGCCGGATTAATTACGCCCGGATCTCCATCACCGACTTGTGCAACCTGCGCTGTCAATATTGCATGCCGGAAGAGGGGGTCACGAAAAAGGATTGTGGAGAGATTTTGCGCTTAGAGGATTTTTTCATCATCGCTCGCAATCTGATCGCTCTGGGCATCGATAAAATCCGACTGACGGGCGGTGAGCCGCTGGTGCGCCGCGGCATCATCAAATTGGTTGAGTGGATCGGTCAGCTGCCCGGGTTACGGGACTTTGCCATGACGACCAATGGCCTGCTGTTGCCGCTGTATGCCGAGGGTTTGAAAGCTGCCGGTTTACAGCGCTTAAACATCAGCCTTGATACGACCGATTCCGATAAATATCGTCGGATCACCCGCGGCGGCGATGTCCGCCAGGCGCTGGCCGGTTTGGAAAAGGCTATGGCGGTCGGATTCAGGCGGATCAAAATCAATGTAGTGCTGATTAAAGGCTTCAATGATGATGAAGTCGAAAACTTCGTCGAGATGACTAAGAAGCGGCCGTTAGATGTTCGCTTTATCGAACTGATGCCTTTCGCCGGACAGCATGAATTCGCCGCCGACAAGTATATGCCGGGAGAAGATATTATCAAACGCTATCCGGAGATGGTGGCGGAAACCGCCGACGATCCCTCCGCGCCCGCGCGCTATTATCGCTTGCCGGGAGCGCCGGGCCGGGTCGGCCTGATCGAGCCTATGAGCCATCGCTTTTGCGATGCCTGCAATCGCATTCGCATAACGGCGGACGGCCAGCTTTTATCTTGTTTACACAGCCGCGCCGAAACCGACCTTAAGCCATATCTGAACGATGAAGCGGGTATGCAAGAACAGATATTGTACAGCATAAAACACAAACCGATCACGCATCGGCTGGCTGAAGGCAGTCTGATGGAACGGGATATGGGAAAGATAGGAGGCTGACATGGAAAAGAAGGATGCTGGCCTGATGGAGTTGAGCGCCGGCGCCGGCGAATTTACCCACCTGAATGAGCAGGGGCGCGCTCGCATGGTCGATGTCGGGGATAAGAAGATCACCCAGAGACGCGCACGGGCGGCCGGTGAAATCGCCATGCAGCCGGAGACGATCGAAAAAATCCGCGCCGGCGGTATGAGGAAAGGCGACGTCATCGCTGTTGCCCAGGTCGCCGGCATCTCCGGCGCTAAGAAGACAGCTGAGCTGATACCGATGTGTCACAATATCTTTATCAGTGGCTGCGATTTAGACTTTGAGCTTAAAAAAGATCGCATCATAATCACCGCCGAAGCTTCCACCGGCGGCCAGACCGGCATCGAAATGGAAGCCTTGACCGCGGTCGCGACCGCCGCGCTGACCATTTATGATATGTGCAAAGCTGTTGATAAAAGTATGCGAATTGAAAACATTCGCTTATTGAGCAAGTCCGGCGGCCGTTCGGGCGACTGGATCGCGGAAGAAGCAGAGTGAAAAAACGAAAAGCGCATGAAGAGCACGCTTGGAAAAACATGGCACAGGAGGACAAAATGAACAAACAGGGTAAAGTTATCGCGGTCAATACGAGCAAAGAAAAAGGCGTCGTCAAGACGCCTGTGGAATCGATCCGCCTAATTGTAGATGCAGGTGTTGAGGGCGATGCCCACGCCGCTCCCGGAAACCGCCAGGTCAGCCTGCTGGCGCAGGAGAGCGTCGACCGGATGAAGGAGCGCACCGGCGCCGACAATCTCTGTGTCGGAATCTTCGCTGAGAATATCACCACCGAAGGGCTGGAACTCTTTAGCATCCCGATCGGCACCCGCATTAAAATCGGCGAAGCGCTGACCGAGCTGAGCCAGATCGGCAAGGAATGTCATGTCGGCTGTGCCATCATGCAGCAGGTTGGCCAGTGCATCATGCCGAAGGAAGGCGTTTTTGTCAGAGTGCTTGAGCCGGGCGTCGTTAAAGCAGGCGACATCATTGAAATCCTCGACTAAATCCGACTAAATCTGATTAAATCCGGGGGTGCGGTGGACTGCCTGTTGCTTTCAGGGCACTTTGAGCAGTTTCTGCCCTGTCTGACATGAAGCTATTTCAGATTTTCCGGGTTCAGACCTTCTAATTCCGGCAGCACAAACAGACCGTCTTTGCGGATCAAAACGCCGTCAAACCAGATCTCGCCGCCACCGTACTCGGGTCGCTGGATGTTCACCAGATCCCAGTGTATCGCCGATCGGTTGCCGTTGTCGCTGTCGTCATAGGCGCAGCCCGGGGTGAGGTGGAAGCTGCCGGCGATTTTTTCGTCAAACAGGGTCTCTTTCATTGGAGTTAAGATATAGGGATTTACGCCGATGGCGAATTCGCCGAAGTAGCGGGCGCCCTGGTCGGTGTCGAGCAGCTGATTGACCCGTTTGGTATCATTCGCGGTAGCGTTGACGATTCTTCCGTCGCGGACTTCAAAATCAATGTTTTCATAGGTGAAGCCGTCTAGCTCTGAAGGCGTGTTGTAACGGATGCGGCCGTTCATCGATTCGCGCAGCGGGGCGGTGTAGACCTCGCCGTCGGGTATGTTGCGCTCGCCGCTGCATTTTATCGCCGGGATGTTTTTGATGGAGAAACTCAAGTCGGTGCCCGGGCCGATCAGCCGGACCTGGTCGGTTTTTTGCATTAAATCGACCAGAGGGTTCATTGCCCGGTCCATTTTTTCATAATCGAGGGTGCAGACATTGAAGAAAAAGTCCTCAAAATCTTCCTGACTGGTATTTAAAAGCTGTGCCATCGCCGGTGTAGGATAGCGCAGAATTACCCATTTAGTGTGGTCAACGCGTTGCCGCAGCACCGGGTTGGTCATTTTAGAGTACAGCGCCTGCTTTTCGGAAGACACATCTGCATTTTCCGCGATAT
>DUVF01000036.1 GCA_012841165.1 Clostridiales bacterium | reverse complement strand
TCCTTAAAACTGAAGACCAGAGCGCCGGCTTTCGTGTCTTCGTAATTCACCTTCCGACCGTCGTCAAAGTAACCTAAATTAGCGTGGAAGGCGACCAGGCCTTTCGCCATGTCTATCATGACCGCTTTATGGTTATCCAGAGCTTCGGTGTGAGCGCCGCTGTCGCCGACTGTCAGGCTGGTCAATTCACGCGGTTTTCCCATATCGGAGACATCGAACAGTGAGAGCTTGATACCGCCGGTTCGCACGCCGACTTCGCGCTCTCTGCCGTTGGCATCGCGCTCAATGAGTGTCCGGGTCTCCATGCCGATGCCCAGCAGAACATCGTTTGCGATCGGATGGAGGTAGTTGCTGAAACCGGGCACCTTCAGCTCACCGGTCACTCTGGGAGCGGTTGGATCGCTCATGTCGAGGACGAACAGAGGATCGGTTTGAACGAAGGTGACCACATAGGCCTTATCGCCCATAAAACGGGTGGCATAAATGGTTTCTCCTTCAGCTAAACCGGCCAGAGATCCGATGGTGGTCATCGAAGGATCGAGCACAAAGATATTGTTGCCTTCCTCCCAGGTGGTAGTGGCGATTCGGAGATTACCCTGATATTCATCCATGCCGAATTGATTTTTCATATAACCGGCGACCTGGCCGCTGCCGGCGTAGCCGATGTTCATGCCGTCGATCTTGAATTTTGTTATGTCGGTGTGGTTGTCGGAGTGAGCGGTGGCGATGTAGAGTGCGGTCTCGTTCATGTAGACTATCGAACCGCTGGCAGTTATGGCTTCCACTTCGACATGGCTGTTATTGCGCACATTGATGGCGGAAAGAATCAGGTAGCCCGGCTGAATGGGGCAAGGCATTACCATGATGTCTTTAATCGGGAGCTCGGTTGCCTGCTTTCCCGCGGTGCTGTCCAACATATAGGGGATGACCGGGCCGCTCCAAAACGATTCGGTAACCAAATAAAGATGGTCGCCCGATTTTCGGCTGGTTTGGTAGCAACCTTCCATTTCGTGGGTTTTCAGAAGCTCGGGGGCTGCCGGGTCGCTGATATCGTAGACATCGGCAAAAGAAAAGTTTTTTGACGCCGATCCGGGCCAGACGTCAGTGGTAGCGACTTTGGCGCCTTCGGCTAAGGGTCGGGGTTCGGCAAAGGCGTCTTCATGGCGGTTGCCCAGCACAATCAGGCGGTCTTTATCGACATAGATTTCCTGAACCCACTTGCTTTCTTCATATTTAATCGCAGCGGCTTCACTGAGTTTTGCGTCTTCGGCTTTCACGATGCGAACCGCGTTGCCTCCCGCGCAATAGAGGTACCGGCCGTCGGTTTTGACGATATCGGCTTCATCGATTCCCTCAACCTGTGTGTTGGTCGAAGAGTAATCCGCGGCGGAGTTGCTGCCCGGGCCGGCGGCGTCAGCTACTGCTTCGGCCATAACCGGCGCGGCGGATTTTTCTTCCGCGGCGTCACTCCCGTAAAGGGAAAACGAATTGTCGTTGATCTTTTTCATCAACTGCGAGAGGGCAGTTTTCGAAGTTGCTTTAAGAGCCTGACCGATTCGTTCTTTGACGGCGCCGGTCAAGCCGGGTGTGCCTGCCAGATCGATCGTCGGATCGGAAATGCTGATCACGCCCTGGTCATAATCAACTTTTTTATTCAGCAGTTTTTCCGCGACTACCCGAAGCGGAACCATCGTTCTCTGGTGCATGATAAGCGCTTTGGTATCCATGGTGAAACTCTCGGTTTTCCCCTTGCGGGTCACTGTATAACGATTAGAACCGATGGAGAAGCGAAAAATGACACCCTCTTTTTCGATTACAGCGACTTTTTCCGCCTTCAGGTAGTTTACCCTGGCGTCGAAATACTCGGCCAGAGCGCGCAAAGGAACCAGCGTACGGCGGTTGTAGATTGTAGCGGCAACATCGTAGTCATTGGGATCCAGAAAAGTGATAGAATTTCCGGATAGAATCAAAGGACTGCCGACATGTAAAAAGATGGCTTTAAGTTTGTACTGCTCCAAATCGACTTTGGCGGCAGAAGTGGCGGCTGCTGTTGCCGGTGTTGCGGCTGAACTGCCGGTGGTTACATCTGTAGCCTGAGCTGTACATGCGCTGCTCAGAAAAAGGCAGAAGACCAGTATGAATGGCAGATATGAGTGTTTGAGACGTTTCATCGGGCACCTCCCCAATTATGATTTACAAGTTTCTGCGGGGTCGTTATTTCGGATATAGGTTTGACGGACGACTCTTAATTATTGTTCCAAGTGTCCTGGTGAGCTGTTGGTTTTCAGCGGGGGAGCTCCTCAGGCGGAGGAATATGTTAAGAAAACAAAACCCCTGCAAGCGTGAAATTGCGGGGTTTCCAGTGGTACACCCGACACGAGTCGAACGTGCGGCCTTCAGAGTCGGAGTCTGACGCTCTATCCAGCTGAGCTACGGGTGCGCGATGTTTTTTGAGGTCGTGGTAAAAAAGCCTTGTTCCGCGACAAAATATATACTATAATACATCTCGAACGTTGTCAATTAGAAATGGGCGGTTAGCTCAGCTGGTTAGAGCACCTGCTCGACAAGCAGGGGGTCGTCGGTTCGAATCCAATACTGCCCACCAAAAAAACTCCGCAATCAATGCGGAGTTTTTCTTTTTCCAAGTCGGCAGCTGAAATTAACCAATAACATTTAGAACCTTTTCAAGCATTTTTTGTAACTAATAGCTGAGTATTACTATCGTGTTGTTCGCTGAAGGAAGTCTGGCAAAGGCGCTGTTCAGCGAAAAGTTTAAAACCATGCATAATAAATAACTTAAAAATAAAAAGAAGGCCTTGAATCTTAAAGCGATGCGAACAAAGTATTGAAAAATGAATAAATATATTAAAACAGCTGGAGCGAAGGTAGAAGATGAGGTCGTTATCGCGGGAGATAAAACCAGACCGCAGAAGCGATATAAAGCATTTGCTTAACCAGTGCGATAAGAAAATATTAACTTATGGAATAAAAAGGAAAGGGATTTTGGCGACATGTCGAGATGCTTCCGAACCATTGTACCGTTGCTCTTTTATTTCACAAGTTTGCGTTTTCCCGCCTGGTATAGACTTGCCTAATTCCGTCATTGTCTGTATATTATAGAAGAGACTTTTTTAATCGACCGGCCGCGAAAGGCCGGAGAAGGAGATGCCATGGCCAACCAGGATGTTTTTCAAGGGAGTGCCAATTATATTGCCGGTTCTGATTTATTGTATGCGGTCAATATTTCAATTAGTCTGGCCAAGCCCCTGCTGATTAAAGGCGAACCGGGCACAGGCAAGACGATGTTGGCGGAAGCAATTGCGGAAGCGCTTGACAAGCAGCTGATCATTTGGAGCGTCAAATCGACCACCAAGGCGAAAGACGGTCTGTATGTTTATGATACAGTGCAGCGTTTATATGACAGTCAGTTCAATGAAGCGGACGTTAGCGATATACGGAAGTATATTCATCCGGGAAAGCTGGGTGAAGCGTTTATGGCTGCCAAGCAACCGGTTTTATTGATCGACGAGATCGATAAAGCAGATTTGGAATTCCCAAATGATTTGCTCTGGGAGCTCGACAAAATGGAATTTTATATTCCGGAAACCAAAGAGACCGTTAAGGCGATCCACCGACCGATCGTGATTATCACCTCTAATGCTGAAAAGGAGCTGCCGGACGCTTTTTTGCGCCGTTGCATTTTCCACTACATAGCTTTTCCTGATCCGGAAACGATGCGTAAAATCATTGCAGTGCACTTCGATGATCTCGAAGACAAACTGGTTGACGCAGCCCTGGAAAGTTTTTACTGGCTGCGCAGCGTGCGCGACCTGCAAAAAAAGCCGGCTACCTCCGAACTGATCGATTGGGTGAGAGCATTGCAGATCAGCGGCATCCCGGTTGAGCGGCTGGCGGAAGACCTGCCTTTTGCAGGCGTTTTATTGAAAAAGAATCAGGATTTGGAGATGGTCGAGGCTGCCCGTAAGCGGGAGCATGATATGCGTGGCCGGGGCATCTACTGAAAGATTCTGAAAGGGATCCGGGCTTGTTCATCGATTTTTTCTACCTGCTTCGGCAGGAAAAACTGAATGTGTCGCTTAAAGAATGGCTCGATTTGATGAAAGCGCTCGATGCAGGGCTTTGTCAACCGAGCCTGCTCGATTTTTATTACCTTAGTCGAACCGTTTTGGTAAAGAGCGAGGCTGACTACGATAAGTTCGACCGGGCTTTCTATGCCTTTTTCAAGGAGTTGGAGGATTGCGAATCAATACCTGAGGAGGTATGGGAGTGGCTGAAGGGCGGCAAGGAGAGGTCTAAGGATGAACTCTTCGATAAGATCGACCCACTGGCTCCGGATCGCGATTTGGAGGAACTCCGGCAGATGCTGGAAGAGCGCCTGCAGGAACAGAAAAGCAAGCATGAAGGCGGTAATTATTGGGTCGGTACCGGTGGAACTTCGCCTCTGGGCAGCGGTGGCTTTGCCAAGCAGGGAATACGGATCGGCGGCGAGGGCAGGCATCAATCGGCGTTGCAGGTAGCGCGTAAACGAGATTATCGGGACTTTCGTCAGGATAATATTCTTGATACCAGGCAGTTTCAAATGGCTTTTCGCAAACTGCGCCAGTTTTCGGCGACCATGCAGACAGCGGAGACCGAGCTGGATGTAGAAGATACGATAGAAAAAACCGCCGACAATGCCGGCTACCTCAAACTCGCCTACCGTAAACCGCGGCGCAATACAATAAAGTTGCTGATACTGTTCGATTCCGACGGTTCAATGCTGCGTTTCAGCCGGCTGTGCAGCGCTTTGTTTCAGGCGGTCGATAAGTCTAATCACTTCAGCGATCTGAAAGTTTTTTACTTCCACAATTGTGTATACGATCACTTATATAAAGGGCCGCAGTGCCGGCGCGGCGACTGGGTCGATACCGAATGGGTGCTCAAGAATTACGGAAACGACTACCGCCTGATCATTGTTGGTGATGCTGCGATGGCGCCGTCGGAACTGTTACAGGTCGGCGGCAATAATCAGATAGGCCTGTTCAATGAATTACCCGGGATACAGTGGCTGGAACGGTTGATACACCGCTATCCGCATAACATATGGTTGAATCCGATACCGCAGCGGAGTTGGGGTGATATTTTTGGGCATTACACGGTTGAAATAATCGAAGAAAAATTCCCCATGTTCGAACTCAGTCTGGATGGTCTTGAGCAGGGGATTAAAAAGTTGCTGGTCAACCGTTGATAGGTTTGGCAGTCGCGGCGGCGTTGTCTTGCTTAATGCTTATCGGGTTTTTCTAAGACAGATAGCGGAAAACGCCTTTGACCAGTCCTAAGATGGTTACCTGATCGGCATAAATTGGTTCCATAGAAGAGTTTTGCGGCTGCAGGCGGATGCGGCCGTTTTCTTTATAAAAAGTTTTGACGGTAGCTTCACTTTCGGCATCTTCGATCATCGCAGCGACGATTTCGCCATTGTTGGCCGTATTCTGTTGGCGCACCAGGATATAGTCGCCATCTAAAATGCCCGCTTCGACCATGCTGTCGCCGCGCACAGTGAGCATGAAGTAGCGGCCCTGGCTGAGATAGCGGTTGGGTATTGGAAGGGAATCAGATATGTTTTCGTCGGCTAATATCGGTGTGCCGGCTGCTATATGACCTACTACAGGGATCTCTGTGACGGAGGCGGCGACATTTGGCGGGTAGCTTTCGCTGACGGAGGCATCGTGTAGGATTTCGATGGCTCGTGGTTTGGAGGGATCTTTGCGGATAAAGCCGTTGCGTTCTAAAGCGGCGATAGCTTTATGTGCGGTGGAGGTGCTGCGGATGCCAAGAGAATTGCACATTTCGCGCACAGTCGGCGGATAGCCCTTTCTTTTGATTTCTTCGCACATATATTTCAAAATTTTTCTTTCCCTGTCGTTGAGAGTGTTCATCGCTCGCTCCTTCCACTGTTGAATAGCAAGATTTTGACGTCGTTATTATAGCATGTTTGGATTTGAAAGTAAACACCTGTTCGCGCCTTAAAAAATCAGGATGTTAACTAAATCAGAATATTGAATCTAATATAAACGCGGTTTTCAGCCAGGGGTTTATGTTATAATAAACAAGCGTAGTCGAGTTTATTTCAACATAAACTACCTTACAGCAACGCTGTAGTCTTGCTCGTTCATGATGAGCAAAGTATAATGCGAGTTTATGTTATAATAAAAAATGTAAATAGCTGTGCTCTAACGGAGCCAGCAAAGGATTTGTCAGCGTTCTTTACATCACATGCCGACATTATCCCAGGGTTATTTTTATTCAGTAAGCTGCGAACAAGGGCAGCAGACATTTATACACGAAGGAGGGGACAGACATGAACACAGAATGGGATATGCGCAACAAGCGCGTACTTGGAATCAACGGAGTAGGCAGGATTGGCAAACTGACCTTATGGAACCACCTAAACATGAAACATTTTGACGGCATCGTGGTGAATGCCGGCCGGATGTTAGGCAGGCAGCTGGAAGATGCTGTTCATTACATGACGACGGACTCGACCTATGGAATGCTCGATCACTTCCTCCATGGTTACTCAGGGAAAAGTTGTGATGTCAAAATACTGAATAAAGAAGAAGCGATTATGGAGATGAACGGGATACCGGTGCGACTTCTGACGAAGGCCCGTAATCCAAAAGACATCGACTGGGCGAAATATGGCGTTCAGGTAGTTGTTGATTGCACGGGCGTCTTTCTCGATCCGGCACTGCCTGCCGATCATCCGAAAGGCAGCCTTAGAGGGCACCTGGCAGCCGGAGCCAAAAAAGTTATCGCCAGCGCTCCTTTTAAGCGCAGTGATACCAGTCAGCCCGCCCCGGAGGATAGCGGCATTTTTGTATACGGAGTGAATCATTCGACCTATGATCCGAAGAAACAACATATACTATCCTCCGCCAGCTGTACGACGACAGGCCTGGCACATATGATCAAGCCGATTATGGAGACAGAAGAAACATCTAAAATCATAACCGCTTCCATGACCACCGTTCATGCCGCAACTAATACGCAAAATATACTGGATGCCCCCCCGAAGACAGACGCTAAAGATCTGCGGCGCAATCGGGCAGTTTTCGATAGCTTGATTCCGACTTCTACCGGTGCGGCGGCAACGTTGGTTGAGGTCATTCCAGAGATTAAGACAATTGGCTTTATGGCAGATGCGATAAGGGTTCCCACTACGACAGTATCTTTGATTTTATTAGACCTGACATTCAGTACGAGTGTATCTGAAAAGGGAGAACCTGTCATCGATCGAGATTTCGTTAACAACATCTTCAAAAAGGCGGCTGCCGGTGCGCAAAAGGGTCTGCTGGTCTACAGCGAAAATCAGAATGTATCGGTCGACCTGAAAGGCCTGGGAGCCGCCGTGGTCATAGAGGGGCGTGAGAACCAGGTTCGGACGGGTTTTCTGACTTTAGACAGAGAAACGCCGGTCACTCATGCGAAACTTCTCGGTTGGTACGACAATGAATACGGCAGCTTTGTAAACTGCATGGGCAACCTGACCAGATATGTCGACCAGAATCTGCTTTAGGAACTGGCTTTAGAATTTAATAAGTTTAAAAAACCGGGGCTTGAGAGGACGCTATCGGGGCGGATCCTTTTCGAGCCCCAATTTTTTACAGGAATGATATTGACAATTCTTTGTGTTTTATGATACTCTCTCTAAGCAACCAAGCAGAAGTTATCCGCTTCTCACCCCTCGGGCGCAAGCTCAGGCGGTTAATAGCACGGCTCCGGAAAACACATCGGAGTTTTGGAGAGCGGGTACTTTAGTACCGCTTTTTTGTTTAGGAGGTGCAAAAGCTATCAAAGAGAATCAGGTCAATGAAGAAATTCGTGACAAGGAAGTTCGGGTCGTCGATTTTGACGGTACACAGTTGGGCATCATGAGCATTGAACAGGCCATACAGCTATCCAACGATCGCAAGCTGGATCTGGTGAATGTTGCGCCGACTGCCACGCCGCCGGTCTGCCGCATAATGGATTACGGGAAATATCGTTATGATCAGCAGAAAAAAGAAAAAGAAGCCCGCAAAAGACAGAAGACAATCGAAGTAAAAGAAATCCGGCTGTCTACATTTATCGAAGATCACGATCTGATGGTCAAGGCCAACAATGCCATCAAGTTTCTTAAAGAGGGAGACAAGGTCAAAGTCAGCCTGCGCTTTCGCGGGCGGGAAAAAGACCGGGTCGAAGCCGGACAGACAGTTATGGCAAAATTCGGCGAAGCCGTATCCACGGTTGGCAGCATTGAAAAGCCGGCCACCTTCGAAGGCCGCAGCCTGATCATGATAGTGGCACCGAAAAACGATTAAGCTATAAAAAATTAACCAGCAGGAGGAAGACTATACCATGGCAAAAATGAAATCCCACAGAGGCGCCAGCAAGCGGTTCAAAATAACCGGAACCGGTAAGGTGATGCGTCATAAGGCATATAAAAGTCATATTCTGACCAAAAAGTCCGCCAAACGCAAACGCCGTCTCCGTCAGGGCACGCTTTTGACAAGCGCTGACGAAAAACGCATCAAGAGCGTTTTGAATGTATAGAACAGGAGGCAGAGAATAATGGCAAGAGTCAAAAAAGCTATCAATGCAAAGAAAAAACACCGCAAGGTATTAAAATTAGCTAAAGGTTTTTATGGCGCAAAAAGCAAGGTCTTTAGAGCGGCCAACCCTGCTGTCATGCGCTCGCTGCGCTCCGCCTATGTCGGCCGGAAAAACAAAAAACGCGATTTCCGGAGACTGTGGATTACCCGCATCAATGCGGGCGCCCGCATCAACGGCTTGTCCTATAGCAAGATGATGAACGGACTCAAGCTTTCCGGCATTGAGATCAATCGCAAGATGTTGTCGGAAATGGCGATCCATGACCCAGCCGGTTTCGCCAGCTTGGCGGAAACTGCCAAATCAGCGGTTCAGAAGTAGCTGCTTCTGCAAGAAGAGAATCCTAAGAGGGTGTCCCAAAAGGTTCATCAAGAACCAGGAGGGGCATCCTCTCTTCGTTTAAAAACTTGCGCCAGATATGGTGCAGGTTTGTTTAGTCTCCGCCTATAATTGGTATAAATAAGGCGTTCGTGAGTATTTTTTGCAATTGATGAGAGAGAAAGGGAGGTTTTTTGATATGGCGACCTGTGTCAAAGCAAAGTTTTTTGTTTGCGAGCGTTGCGGCAATATGATCGATGTAATTATGGATTCGAAGGTACCTATGGTTTGCTGCGGAGAGAAGATGACTGAAATATCGGCTAATACCACAGATGCCGCGCAGGAGAAACATGTGCCGGTCGTGACCATAAACGGCAATAAAGTGCATGTGGAAGTGGGGAGCGTAATCCACCCCATGATAGAAGAACACCACATTGCGTGGATTTATCTGGAAACCGAAAAAGGTGTGCAGCGAGCCTGCCTGCCGGTCACCGGAGAACCAAAAGCTGATTTTTTAGTAGCCGAAGGCGATAAAGCGATCGCGGTTTATGAATTTTGTAACCTTCACGGTGTGTGGGTGGCAAAGCTTTAGTTTCTAAGAAAGGAATTTAGCATGAAATACGTATGTGAGATCTGTGGCTATGTATATGATCCGGCTTTGGGCGATCCCGACAACGGAGTCCAGCCCGGGACTGAATTTGCTGATGTTCCCGAAGACTGGGTCTGCCCTATGTGTGGCGTCGGAAAAGATCAGTTTGCGCCGGAATAAGTTCGCATATTAACAGCACAAAAACTTTATGGGAAACCCGTTTC
>DUVF01000035.1 GCA_012841165.1 Clostridiales bacterium | reverse complement strand
ATAACCGTCGTGACGCTCTCCGACATGGCTTCCGGGCCGCAGCATCTCCACATATTGGCTAAGAGCGGGGCGGGCAATGTAAGCGATGTGCTGACAGTATCCATGCCCTACGACTTATACTTTTTTGAAGATTTTGAAATTTATGACGGAATCACAAACACTAATCCAGTACACCATATTCCCACACATGATGGAGCAGGAACCGATGAGCAAAAGGTTATCAGTGTCGCACAGGCCGATGGAACTACCGGAAAGGTATTCAGGCTCCAGGGAACGAGAAACATGATATCAGAGCGGCGAGTGGATTTGCCTTCGGAAATAACTGCAATGGTCGTTTACGAAGCGGACATAAAGCCTATAAGTGAGGAGCCGGGTGGAATACAGTTGAGAGGCAGTAGTCCCGGATGGGATGATGCTGTTATCAGAGAAGCTCTTAGAGGGGGAAAATTCTATTCGTGGACAGGAGAAGGTGGTCTTTCCGGATTTAAATATTCTGAAGTTGATTATAGTACGGATACATGGTATAAGCTGCGCGTGGAATGGGATTATTTGAAAAAGAGCTTCAACTATTATGTAAATAATAATTGGGTCGGTTCGGATATATTGTCGGCTAATGCAACCGATATACTGAATTCCTTTGAACTTACCTCAGGTAATTCAGGAGGCGGGGATGAAGTTTATTTCGACAACATCAAGTTTTATGCATATCCCGCGCCGAAATTGACTTCAGTAACCGCCCCTGCTGCAATGACGCTGGCAAACGAATATGCGTCCACCGACGCCGTCATCAGCGGCGGCGAGCTGCCGGCAACGGTGGCAGTAACGGCGGAGGACGGCACAGTGACGCTGCCCTGCGTCTGGTCATTCCCGGCTGGAGAATACGATGCCGCTCTCGGAGCGGGTAATACTTTCCGCTGGACGGTGAATACCTTCGGTTACGATGTAAATAATCAAACCGTTTCGGGTAGTGTGATTATAACCAACAAGGCTGCGCCACCTGTTGTTGACAAGCCCGTAATTTCGCCGGATGGTGGCGCGTTCACAGGCTCGCAGGCTGTAACGCTCACCTGCGGAACGAACGGTGCTTCAGTTTACTACACTACTGACGGAAGCGAGCCTTCTGCCGCAAGCACGCTTTATGCCGGAGCGTTTACCGTTTTTGATACTACGACGGTCAAGGCGATTGCTACTAAGGCAGGTATGACCGACAGTGATGTTGCTTCCGCTACATTTACTAAGAACAAACTGCTTTCCGTGACCGCCCCTGCTGCAATGACGCTGGCAAACGAATATGCGTCCGCCGATGCCGTCATCAGCGGCGGCGAGCTGCCGGCAACGGTGGCAATCACGGCGGAGGACGGCGCAGTGACGCTGCTCTGCGTCTGGTCATTTCCGGCTGGAGTATACGATGCCGCTCCTGGAGCGGAGAACAGTTTCCGCTGGACAGCAACAACTGCGGGCTATGATGAAAACGGTCAGACAGTTTCCGGCGATGTAATAATAACCAACAAGGCCGCGCCGCAGCCTCCGGCACCGCCGGTGAGAGGTGGAAGTGGCGGCAGCACTTATGTTGCTCCGGTCTCTTCCGGTTCGGACAGAATGGATGCCAAAGCCAAAATATCCGGCAATACCGCAGCGGTAACGATGGACGAGTCAAAGCTGGAGCAGCTATTAGGAGATGAAAATGCCGGTGACACGCTTACACTTGCTGTAACGCCGGGCAGAAATATTCATACCGCATCCGTGAATGCCAATGAATTGAAAAAAATCGCGGAAGCGGCTTCGGACCCGAACTGTCCCGTCAAAAATATGGAGATTAAGCTTGACACGGGAACCATACAACTTGATGCTGATGCCCTAAATTCGATTTCGTCGGGTGACAGCAAAGAACCGATAGAGTTTCATGTTGAAAATATTCCGCAAGAAGACCTTACAGCCGAGCAACGAGGTGCTCTGCCAAAGGAAAACGAACAGGATATAATCGTACGTGTCACAGTCAGCCAAGGCGGGAAAAAGATAGGGACTTTCGGTGGTGGAAAAGTTACAATACTGATTCCCTATGTTTTAAAAGAAGGGCAAAATCCTGAAGGCGTACGTGTATGGTATGTAGCACCGGACGGCAGTTTGGTTGCTGTAGAGGCAACTTACGATGCCGGACTCGGGGTGGCGAGGATTGTAACCGACCACCTTTCCGAGTTTATCGTGAGATACGATGAAACTTTGGTTTGGGAAAATCTGTTCACCGATGTGTTGTCAGGGGATTGGTTCTACGGCGCTATAAAGTTCGTAAGCCTAAATAAGCTGATGTACGGTGTAGGCGACAACCTATTTGATCCTCACGGCTCTATGACGAGAGGAATGATAGTCACTATATTGCACCGTCTGGAAGGAACACCCGAGGCGAAAACTGCCAATCCGTTTGATGATGTTGCGGCGAATAAATATTACAGCAAGGCTATTATCTGGGCCGCCGAAAACGATATTGTCAGCGGCTACGGTAACAGCAAATTCGGTCCCGACGACCATATTACAAGAGAACAAATCGCCGCGATCTTCATGAACTATGCCAGATACAAGGGCTATGATATATCCGCAAGAGCCGAACTTGGGAAATTCGCTGATGCCGGCAAGGTTTCCGGATGGGCTATTGACGCAATGTCATGGGCTAATGCCGAAGCTCTAGTAAAAGGTGATGGCGTGAATCTGAATCCGACAGCTAATGCTGAGCGCTGCCAGGCAGCGGCAATCTTTCAGAGATTTATTGAGAATATTAAATAAAGATCAGAAAACCTGTAGTTTCTTTTATTTGGTATGCTCTTTGTCAAATTGACAGGGAGCATATCAATTTTTACTAAACATATACGAATCTATAGCTTTTCCGGAGCGCCCAGCAGCGCCGTCTTAAACCCGGCTTCTGCAAACGCTTTTAGCGGCAGGAAGGACCGGGTATCGTAGACCTGGCGGTGGCGCATCACTTCACCGAGTGTTACCGGGTCGAGATCGCAAAAGGCGCTGTGATTGACGCCTAAAACCAATAAATCACTGCCGGCGGCGGCTTCGACCGGGTCGGCGGTCAGGGCTGCGCCTTCGCAGGTAACACAGCGATTTGCCACATGCGGGTCGCAGATTTTTATCTTTATATCCCGCGCTTTGAGCAGTTTGATCAGATGGATGATCGGGCTTTCCCTAAGGTCGTCGACGTCGGGCTTGTAAGTTATGCCTAGAATGGTCACGACCGGGTTGGCGATACCTGAGAGCAGGCGGTTGATTTCACCGGCAGCGCGCATTGGCATGGCGTCGTTGGTCTTGCGGCTGAGGGCGATGATGCGGGCCAGACCGGGTTCCTTTTCCACAATAAACCAGGGGTCGACGGCGATGCAGTGGCCGCCCACACCGGGACCGGGTTGGTGGATATTTACTCTGGGATGCCGGTTGCAGAGGCTGATCGCCTCCCAGACGTTAACGCCTTGGCTTTCGCATATCATGGCCAACTCGTTGGCAAAGGCGATATTGACATCGCGATAGGTATTTTCGGCCAGCTTGCAGAGCTCGGCGGTGCGGGAATCGGTTTCTAAAATATTGCCTTTGACAAAGAGGCGGTAGAGTTCGGCGATCTTAGAGGCCGCTTCCGGGGTCAGGCCGCCGGCGATGCGATCATTGTTGACAAGTTCGTCTAAAATCCTGCCGGGGATGACGCGTTCGGGAGAATGGCCAATAAAGAGGTCGGTTTTGGGGTCGAGGCCGCTGCGCTCGAGTATCGGGAGCATTAAATTATCAACGGTGCCGACCGGCGAAGTCGATTCTAAAACGACCAAGTCACCTTTTTTCAGACAGGGCAGGATGGATTCTGTGGCTGAAACCACATAGCTCATGTCGGCTTTTTTATCTTCGGTGATCGGCGTTGGAACAGCGATGATGAAGGCGTCGGCCGGAACGGGTTTCAAAGAGGCCGTCAGGCGGCCGCCCAGCACCATTTCGCGGACGATTTCGGCCAGCCCGTTCTCTTCAATCAGAATTTCACCGCGGTTCAACGCATCAACAATACGAGGGCTGTTGTCGATACCGGTGACCTGAGCGCCGGCGCGGGCGAAGATGGCGGCCGTGGGCAGACCGATGTAGCCCAGACCGATCACTGCAATATGCATGAAACCTCCATTTGAGCCGGCTGAAGGACGGTCGGCTGTTAACTAGTTTTATACTGCTCAGAATCTTGCTGTGTGGTATAATGTGAAATGTACAGCAGTAGATATGTTAGCATAAAAACAGGGAGATGTAAAGCTGATGAGCCAGGGGGCAAACAGTGATAAATCAAGTCGGATGAGGGTTTTGGGCGTGCCGGTGGACCGGGTTGATATGCGTCAGGCGATTAGCCGTCTGGAGGAAATGTTAGATCAGCCCGGATTGTCGCACATAGTCACACCGAACCCGGAAATTATCGTCAATGCGGGGAAGGATCCCGTGTTGCGGGACATTATTGAGAAAGCCGAGTTGGTGGTACCGGACGGCATCGGTCTGGTGTATGCTTCTAAAATATTAGGCTGGCCGTTGCATGAGCGGGTGACCGGGATCGACTTTCTGAATATGGCGCTGTCGGTGCTGGAGCAGCGAGGAAAGTCGATCTATCTTTTGGGCAGCCGGCCGGGAGCGGATGGCGAAGCCGGCACGGCGGAAAAGGCGGCCAAGGCTATGCAGAAAGCTTTTCCCGGTTTGAAAGTAGCGGGTACATATCATGGATATTTTGGTGCTGAAGAGGAAGCCGCAATCGTAGACGAAATCAATCGTTCAGGAGCGGATTTTTTATGCGTGGCGCTGGGAGCGCCGAAGCAGGAAAAATTCATATCTAGACATCGAAATGAATTGAAAGTGTCAGTGGCGATCGGCGTCGGCGGCAGCCTGGATGTCTATGCCGGTAATGTGAAGCGGGCGCCGGCGTTTTACCGGGAACATGGTCTGGAGTGGCTTTACCGCTTGAAGCAGGAACCGAGCCGCTATCGGCGCATGCTGGCGCTGCCAGCTTTCATGCTGAAGGTGCTGGGCAGCCGCGTCGGCGGGAAAATGTGAACACACCGGACTCATTTAATTTTTAGAAAGGAAACTCTTTATGGTACACCTCGGCAACGACTGGGATGAGCTTTTAAAAGAAGACTTTCAATCCGAATCTTATCAGCAGCTGCGGCAGTTTCTTATTTCCGAATACCGCTCCCGGCGGATTTATCCGTCGATGTACGATATCTTTAACGCGCTTAAATATACCCCCTACGCTAAAGTAAAAGTGGTTATTCTGGGACAGGATCCCTATCATGAACCTGGCCAGGCACACGGCCTGTGTTTTTCAGTTCTGCCGGGTGTTCGCCGGCCGCCGTCATTGGAAAACATCTTCAAAGAATTAGCGGCCGATGTCGGTTTTACAGCGCCCGCTCACGGCTATTTGAGGCACTGGGCCGAATCCGGTGTGCTTCTCTTAAACGCGGTTCTGACCGTGCGGGAGGGGCAGGCCAGTTCTCATAAAGGAAAGGGCTGGGAACAAATAACGGACAGGATTATCGAAATCCTGAATAAAAGAGCCGATCCGATGGTATTTCTCCTGTGGGGCGCGCAGGCCCGCGCGAAAATGCCCTATATCACCAATCCGCATCATTTGGTGCTGACTGCGGCGCATCCCAGTCCGCTATCGGCGCATAACGGCTTTTTTGGCTGCCGTCATTTTTCCAGAGCTAATCGCTTCCTGATCGATCAGGGGAGCGAGGCAATCGACTGGCAGCTGCCGGAAAAGCCCGAAATTTGATT
>DUVF01000034.1 GCA_012841165.1 Clostridiales bacterium | reverse complement strand
TGGTTGATCGGTCGTAAAACTTAGAAATCTCTTTTGTAAACAACGTCCATTGATTCATCAAGGATGTTCAGCGCCTTATCGACGTTAGCTTCCGAGATGGTGAGAGGCGGCTCGATGCGGATGGTCTTCGCATTGATCAAGCTGCCCGACAGCAGGAGTCCACGGTTAAAGGCTTCGTAGACAACTTCGTAGCCCTTGTCGCCATCACAGAATTCCATGGCGATCATCAAGCCGCGGCCTCTGGAGGTGACCAGCAGTTTGGGATATTTCTGGTGGAGTTTTTCCAATCCGGCCATGAACTGGGCGCCTCTCTTAGCGGCGTTATCGGGGAGATTCTCGCTCAGGAGAACATTGATGCAGCCGATACCAGCAGAAGTTGCCAGCGGGTTGCCGCCTGTCGTCGTGCTGTGCAGCAGCGGATTTTCGAACATGCCGCTGAAGGCTTTTTCTGTGCAGACGGTCGCGGATAAGGGTACAACCGAACCAGAGATCGCTTTACCGAGGCAGAGGATGTCCGGTGCTACATCGTAGTGGTCAACTGCGAACATTTTTCCGGTTCTGCCCATTCCGGTCTGGACTTCGTCGGCGATCATCATGATGCCATAGTCGTCGCAGATTTTTCTGATGCCAGGAATGAAATCATCGGGTGGAATGTTGACGCCGGCTTCGCCCTGAATCGGTTCGAAAACGATCGCTGCCGGCAGCTCGCCGATGTATTCCTGAATTTCGATCAGTTTCTTGAGGTAATCCAGATCACCAAAGGGAGCAAATCTGGCGCCTTGGAGCAGCGGCAGGAAGGGTCCTCTGTAGTCTGCTTTAGCAGTCAGTGACAGTGAACCGTGAGTCTTTCCGTGGAAGTCGGCTTTGAATGCCACGAAATAGTGTCTGCCTGTCGAAAGGGCCGCCATCTTCAAACCGCATTCTACGGATTCCGTACCGGAAGAGGTGAAGAAGGTGTATTGCAGATCACCGGGGGTCACGTCTGCCAGGATGCGGGCTAACAGACCGCGGTTGGCTTCGATCAGCTCGGCGCTCGCAAGCGGTTGTTTGTCGAGCTGGTTTTTGACGTTTTGAACAATTTTGGGATGACGATGGCCGCAGTTGAAAGTACCGAAACCGCCTAAGCAGTCGATATACTGTTTGCCGTGCAGGTCTGTAAAGGTGTCACCTTCGCAGATCCACTCCATGGCCATCTGGTCGCCACCTGCCGCTTTCCGATATTCCAGGAAACCGGGGTTAACGTGGTTCTGGTAGTTGAACTCTGCTTCTGCGATGAACTTATTCATTTCGTCATCGGTCATTGTTTTCTGACCAATGGTCTTCATCGCGTACTCAGTGTATTTGAGTACTTCATCAAAACTTTTTCTTCCCATTTTCATACCTCCATATTTTTATCTTAAATGTGAAATTTAAGTATCGAATTAGGGAGCCCTTTTACGTCGGTCTGACATCAGACGACTATTTTATAGGGCTTTGCTGCTTTACAGTGATTCAACGGCTTCCTTGAGGATGGCGGCTGCCTTGTCGCAATCTTCCTTGGTCGCGATGAGGGGCGGTACCATCCGGATGATGCTGGTGCCAATGGATGTGACCAGCAGTTTGCGGGCTATGCAGGCGCGTTTGATTTCGACAGAGGCGAGGCTGTCGTCGAATTCAACACCGACCAACAGACCGGCGTTCCGGACTGCTTTGACTTTCGGCAGTTTGGCCAGGATTCCGGCAAAGTAATCGCCGACAACTCTGGCATTCTCAGCCAAATTGCGGTCGAGCAGTTCTTTGACCTGTGCATAGGCTGCCGCGCAGGTGACAGGGTTACCCGCATAGGTGCTGCCATGAGCGCCGGCTCCGAAAGTCTTTGCCAGCTTAGCTGTGCAAGCCATCGCGCCGATCGGCATTCCGCCGCCGATGCCTTTAGCCATGGAGACCGCATCAGGCTTGATGTCATAGTTCATGTAATCCATGACTTTACCGGTTCTGCACCAGCCGGTCTGGATTTCATCAAGCAACAACAGCAATCCTTTTTCGTCGCACAGCTTGCGCAGGCCGACCAGGAATTCCTTGGTCGCCGGGTGGACGCCGCCTTCACCCTGGCAGGGCTCGACCATGATGGCGATCGTGTTTTCGGTGATCTTGGATTTGAAATCTTCCAGATTGTTATATTCTGCATAGACGAAACCCGGGAGCATGGTTTAAAGCCTACCTGACAGGCGTTGTCGGGTTGGCCGGTGGCGGACATGGCGCCAAAGGTACGGCCGTGGAAGCTCTTCCAGGCGGTGATGATTTCATATTTATTGGGGCCAAAGTTATCGGTGCCGTATTTACGGGCGATTTTGATCATCGCTTCATTAGCCTCGGCGCCTGAATTCTGATAGAGAATCTTCTCCATGCCGATGGTTTCGCAGATCAGTTCGGACAGTATCGCCTGGGGAATGGTGTACGGATAGTTGAAGGTGTGCATGATGTCGCCCACCTGATCTCTGACTGCCGCGACTACTTTATCGTTGCAGTTGCCGGCGTTGTTGACAGCGATGCCGCCATAGAAGTCAAGGTATGCGTTTCCATCAGAATCGTAGATGTACATATCCTTTGCTTTGGCAGCAACGAAAGGAAACCGCTCATAGGTTTCGATCATATACTTTTGTGACTTTTCAATAATTTGTTCCTTGGTTAAATTGACGTCTTTTAATTGCATTTTTTAACCCTCCATTTCGTTGATAAAATATAATGTTTTCTTTCTCCTTCATACATTTATATAAACCGCGCCGGAAAAAGACTTTCTAACGACATCGCTTCGCCTCGCCGTGTTTTGTCATAACAAAAAACCTGAAACTACAAAACCACTCGGAATTGTATCAGGTTCATGATTTTAGTGAGAGAAACAGACATAGCCTCATTCCCTCCTTAGGCTTTAGGTTGCAGCTGATGTTTTTACAGGACAGTCTTCCTTTATACTTTTATGAAAGCTTCATATTTATTATAATATATTTAAAAGTATTTCTCAAATATTCTGCATTTTCAATCTCTGACTACACTATAAACCTTATTGCAAATATAGAGTCAATAAGATTTTATATTCATTTCGCATTGCGTGTAACCGGTATTTGCAACTTAAAGAACGCATTTCTATCATAATGCGAAAACGTGGGAAATTCAATCAGAATTTCACTGATGCAGTCACCGGCAACCTCGTAATCGTGTGTAAAGATGAAGTCCATCAGCTTTTTGATGAATTTTTCTTCTTTATCAAAGCCGTCAAAATAGATGCAAAGATACATCCCCTCAGGAATGATCTCGAATTTATCGCTCGGTTCAAAATCGTCTTCGACGAAAAGAAAAACTTCAGTCGCCCACAATTCTCTGCGCAAAACATATTCTTTTCGGATAATGCTGCCGACATTGCAGAAATAACTCATCGGTAATTTGTGCAAGGCATAGTTCTTTTTGAGCGAGCGCAGAATATGCTCGTAGTATTCCATACCATAACTATAACAGTTGATTTTGGTGTCGTAGCAAAAGATCCGCCGCTGATTTTGAAATTCCAGAATGACTTCATTGTCTCCGGGAGCAGCGTCGTAGCGCTTGTAACTTTCAATCGCCCGTTCGACAGCTTGTTTGGCATAATGCATTTCCTCGATCTGCATCTCTATATTAGTCTTCTGTCGTTCAAGGATCTGTCGCAGTTTATCGGTATCGTGATCGGCAAAGCACTCTTTGATCTGAGCCAGATTCATACCCAAAGCTTTCATATACTGAATCATATCGAGTTTAGCGCATTGTTTAATGTTGTATAATCTATAACCATTATGAGGGTTTATCTCGTGGGGCTCAAGTAGCTCCATTTTATCGTAAAGCCTCAGTGTCTGTTCGGAAATACTGTTGAGTTTAGCCATTTTGCCTATGGTTAGCATGTCCATCAGATTACCTCTTTCATGGTATAAATCATGATCCTAAACTGCTTTTATTATATCACAAACATTATAGCAGGCATATACTTTATTTTGTTAATATTATATTTTAATACTCAGAATATTTATTTTATTGCTTTCTTTTGCTATACTTGCCCTATTAGTTGTAGACGGCTATATGGTTGTTTTTCTATTAATTAAGGAGGTTTGAGTTATGGGAGATTTTGGTTGGCTATCTGTTGTTCCACCTCTATTGACCATCGTGTTAGCGATAGCGACTAAAGAGGTTCTAATGTCACTTTTCCTCGGTGTTCTCAGTGGCGCGCTCATTTATGCGCACTGGAGTCCGCTTGGGGCATTAGAAAATATGATACAGTTCATAGTCTACGATTCGTTGGTCTATATCGACGAAGGCTCGGCCTGGAACATGCAAGTCGTCATCATCTGCATGTTGCTGGGCGGGTTGATTGGCCTGCTGGTACGCTCCGGCGGTTCGACAGCGTTTGGCGATATTCTGTCAAAAAAGATTAAAACCAAGCGCGGCGCGCAGGGCATGACCTGGCTGATAGGTATTTTAATTTTCTTTGACGACTATTTCAACGCACTCACAAACGGCGCCGTCATGCGGCCGATTTCCGACCGCTTTGGCGTATCCAGAGAAAAACTATCCTACATCATCGACTCAACAGCAGTCGGTATTTGTTTGATCGTGCCTCTGTCAAGCTGGGTCGCCTTCATCGTCTCTCTGATCAACGGCGCCTACACCGATGCAGGGCAGGCGGTTGACGGTTTCAGGGTTTTCCTGCACGTCATACCGTATAACTACTATGCCTGGCTGTCTATCTTCATGGTTCTGGTCGTGGTTTACCTGAGCCTCGATTTTGGCCCGATGGCGAAAGCCGAGGAGCGGACCCGGACCACCGGAGCACTGTGCGATATGACCTTCAGCGGCGGCGATGCAGATGAAGATGATTTTTCATCTATTCCTCAGTCCGACAAAGGCAAGGCAGTGGATTTATTGCTGCCGATCTTCTTGCTGATCGGTCTTGCGCTCACCTTCATGCTCTATACCGGCGGCCTGTTCGGCGGCGGCATCAGTGTGCTGGAAGCGGTAATGAATATGGACGGTATGACGGCTCTGGTCTATGCTGTCTCCATAACGGTGGTCTTCTCCATCATCTACTATCGCCTGCGCGGCCTGTCAAAGGTTTCGCAATCTATCAACGCGATGATCACCGGTATGAAGTCCATGGTTTTCGTTATTGTCCTGCTGTCGTTTGCCTGGGGTATCGGAGCAGTTACCAGTTACCTCCAGACAGCGGAATTCTTAGCCTACAAGATGGTCGGTAGCGTTCCGGCCTGGACTCTGCCCTTGCTCATCTTCATCTTTGCCTGCGTAATGACCTTCTCGACCGGCGCATCCTGGGGCACCTACGCCATCATGGTTCCGCTGGCAGTACCTCTGGCGATTCAGATGGGCGCCAACGAATTGGCTTGTATCGCTGCTGTTATCGGCGGCGGCGGTTTCGGCAACCACTGTTCACCCTTGGCGGACACAGCTATCTTGTCGTCGGCCGCTTCAAACATCCGCCATACCGACCACATCAAAACCCAGATCCCCTACTCTGTCACCTGTGCAGTAGCGGCGGCTGTCGGTTTCCTGCTGTCGGGCTTCATGGAAAGCCCCTTCATTCCGATGTTGGTGGTAGCAGGCATATTCATGGTATCCGTCTTCGTGCTGAACAAATTGTTCGGTGCCAAACGTTATGCAAAACTTGATGCGGCCGGCGTCGGGGAAGTACCGCTACCGGCTGATAAAGACACAACCAAATCAGACGCGGAAACGCCTGAAAAGAAACTTTAGAAAAACAACCTATAGCCATCTACTTGTCTTAGAGAAAGAGTTCTCGGTATATCCGAGAACTCTTTCTCCTTTTTGTGATCGCAACATATTTTATTAAAATCGATGCTTCACTTGTTCCGGAATTATAGTAATGGCCTCATCTGCCAGTCGTAGAGGTTGAGCCGGGTTATATTCAGCGAGCTTTCATCCAGAGGAATGCCCAGATATTTAAAATAAGCCTGCAAGGCAAGTATGGGCGACAGATGGGCCGCGCTGCCTGTAGCCAGGCGGAGCCTGAAACCACAGGCAGCTGCTACGGTATCTTCATTATGATATTCGGTATTTTCACTATGATAAAGAATCTCAAAACGGTCTATCAGAGGCCGGATGTTCGTTCTTTGAGCTGTCTGGCGGCGCTTTTTGCTCTTTTTATCCACCCAGATCTCGCCCTGCGCCAGAAATTCAGTCAGTGCTTTTGTTTTTTCGCTTGGCGTCCACTTTTCTCTGACCACCCTCTCTTCGATCGCCGACGGGCAAGCATTTAAGGATGATCGCATAAATCTGACTTCGTAATCCGCCCAGCGAACTATGGCGGCGGCCCGGCTGGCGTTTTCGGCCGGCAAGCCGGCAGCCTGCGCGACACGCAGTCCTTCCGGAAGTTCCGCATTCAAGCGGTCGACCAAATTATTCTCAACTCCGACAACCTCAATGTCAAGATATTCGGAGACACCTTCAGCGCCCAAGGACAATGGCTGAGCACAGGAAATCCTGGGATGAGGATTGAAGCCCTCAGAGTAGCGCAGCTGTACGCCTGCCCGGCGAAAGGCCCGGGTGAATAAACGCATCAGATCAAGATGGGAAATATAGCGCAAGCGACCGGTTTTGCTGAAGCGCAGACGATATTTCATACATCTGCCCTCCCCTCTTTTAGCGGCGTTTGGGCAGCCATAGCAGTAGTCGGTTTAGAATAAGAAGGACAGACGCCAAAGCCTAATCGGTTTACTCCACAGGCTGTACAACCTTGCCGGCAATCCGGCGTCCATTCGGCCCGCCCGGCTTTTTCCCATTCAGCCGCCAAATACTCTTTATCGACGCCTGTATCGATAATCTCCCAGGGCAGATATTCCGCAGTCGACAAATCCCTCAGCGCATAGAAATCGGAATCGACTCCGGAATCTGAAGCCGCTTGCAACCAGCGATCGTAATCAAAGTATTCTCGCCAAGAGTCAAAACGGGCACCGTTCTTCCAGGCCTGGAGAATGATAGCGCTGGTTTCGCGCCCGCCTTTTGCCAGGATGGCCTCGATATGGCTTTGTGCCGGATCATGATATTGTAGCCTGACGCCGCCGCGTAAAGTCCGAAAAGCTTCCTGAAGCCGCTCGATTTTTTTGATCAAAAGAGCCCGGTGGTTCTGGGGGAACCATTGAAAGGGCGTATGCGGCTTGGGGACGAAATGCGATACGCTGACCGTCAGATTCATCCGGCCGAAGTTTTTTCCAAGAACCTGCCGGCCAAGCTTGACAATATTGGCAGCCATAGCGGCTATGCCATCGATATCATCATCTTCTTCAGTCGGCAGTCCGATCATGAAATAGAGTTTGACTGTCGTCCAGCCCAGCTGAAAAGCCTGTTCCAGGCCGCCGTAGATGTCTTCTTCGGTGATGGTTTTATTGATTACATCCCGCAGTCTCTGTGTTCCGGCTTCAGGAGCAAAGGTCAGCCCGGTTTTTTTGTATTTTTGAATCTCATCCAATACCTTAAAAGAAAAAGCGTCCAGCCGCAATGATGGCAAGGACAGCGCGACCTGCCTCTGCCGACCGAGTTTCATCAATCTATCGATCAGGTTTTCAATATCAGAATAATCGTTGGTCGCCAATGACAACAAGGATAATTCATCATAGCCGCTGCAATCTATCAACTCGCTTGCGAGATCGAAGATGCCGTCCGATGAACGTTCTCGCACCGGACGATAGATCATGCCGGCCTGACAGAAACGACAGCCACGGGTGCAACCCCGAAACAACTCGACCACTGCCCTGTCATGCACCGTTTCGATAAATGGCACTATGGGATTTTGGGGATGCTTAAACTGATCGAGATCCATCACCAGCCTTTTTTTGATTTGAGCAGGTAGTCCCGGCACCAGCGGCCGATGCCCTTGCAGGCGTCCGTTGTCTAAATATACCGGCTCATAGAGAGAAGGCACATACAGTCCGGAGATTTTTGCCAGGCGATGCAGTAGCTCTGCCCTGCCCTCTCCGAGCTGCCGGCTCTCCTTATAGGCCGCGATCAGGTCTAAAAGGATCTCTTCGCCATCGCCAATGGCAAAGCAATCAAAAAAATCCGCCACCGGTTCCGGATTGAAGACACAAGGGCCGCCGGCCAGGATAAGCGGATGTTCATCTCCGCGTTCGACGGCTAGCAGGGGTAAACCGGCTAAGTCGAGCATGTTCAGGACATTGGTGTAGCTGAGTTCATATTGCAGGGAAAAGCCCAGCAGATCCAAGGCGGCCGCTTTCGTCCGGGTCTCCAAAGTAAAGAGTGGCAATCCGACCCGACGCATTTCTTCTTCCATGTCGGGAGCCGGCGCAAAGAGTCGCTCACAAGCGATGTCGGCCTGCTGGTTGAGGATCTCGTATAAGATCTGCAGGCCGAGGCTGGACATTCCGATTTCATACTGGTCGGGAAAGGCAAAACCAAAACGAACATCAGCTTTCTCTTTGATTATCGCCTGATATTCTCCGCCGATGTAGCGTCCCGGTTTTTCCACTTTGGCAAGCAAAGTTTCCAGTGCCGCCCATTCAATCGTTTTCTTTTCATCGGTTTGCTTCGTCATTCATCTCCCCGCGCTCTCATCAATTCATCGATGGGACGGCCAATCCGGCCTTCAATGCGAGCGATTAAGCGCCGCGTCTCTTCCATTCTGGCAGTGATTTTTTGAACAGCTGCCGGATTATCCTGAAAGCGTTCAAGTACTGCCTGCATCCGGATTTTATAACCGACATAACGGTCTTCCAGCACCATCCGGTCGGCCAGGCACAACAGATCCTGTTCGCTCAAACTGGCCGCATCCGGATCTGATTCATAATACATGTGGCAGTAGATCAAATCTGCCGGCCGGTCGTATCCATGACGACGCACGATAGCAGCACCGGCCGGACCGTGGTCTTTTAGCGGGCGGACAATATCGTGAAGCAGAGCTGCGCTTTTCAGCAATTCAACATCAAGATTCGCGCCATGTTGATTCAACGCCTCAGCTATTTGAACAGCGGTTGCCGCCACTGCCTGACAATGCCGGACAACATGTGTAGGTGTATCATAGAGTTCCAGTAGTTGCAAACATTCCGCTTCGCTTGGGATCGTCATTAAAATTTACTTCCTCTCGTTCGCTTTCATAACAAACATTCTATCAGAAATACGCCCCGCCTGCCTGATTTTATTGACAGATCCAGCGGTGACTGATATAGTTCAATTAATAGTTAACACTTCGTTAAGTACAGGGGTGAAGCCATGACTTATGCTGAAATGCTGAGTGAAATGATCAATGCCAGCGAATTGTCTCTGCGGCAGATCGCCCGGCGCTGTCAGGATCTGAACCTATCGATCACACCGTCCTATATCTCCCAGTTGAAGAACGGCAAGCTCCCTCCGCCGTCAGAAGAAGTTTCCCTAACTCTGGCCAAGGCTTGCGGTTCGAACAAGCAGGCTTTTTTAGTTTTTCAAGGTTATATGGAAAAAGCTCCAAAGCTGATCCGCGAATACATGCTGGCCTCTTCTACCCTGAACAAGGCTATGATGGAATCCCTATGTCGCATGACCAACCAGGAATTTGACGATGATATGAAACAATACATCGACAGCCTGGATATTTTATCAGCTATGGATCTTTCCTCAAAATATCTGAACGAAGACGGCTTTAAGGCCGACGACCTGGTCCGGCAGATCGTCTTGTCCTGCGGCGGAGCAACCGAAGCCGACACCACAGGCGAATTGCTGCATATGTTTTTGGGCGACTCATCGATGTCTCCCACCATACCGGTTCATTCAATGGTCTATGTTATGCCGACCAAGCTGGAACTTTTGAAAACCGGAGACATAATCATGTTCTATCCAGACAACCGAAGGATTCCCACGCTCAGGCGCATCCACTATGTTAAGGAAAGGATCATCCTCATCCCTGATGAAAAATCGCATGAAACCTTCTTGTTCGATGATGTGGAAGAGCTCAATTATGTCGGCAAGGTTGTCTCCTTCAAGGTTGATCTCTGATCCATCTCTTCTCTGACAAAACAGCGCCCCGTTCCGTAGCGGACACGGAAGAACTGCTCGTAGGGCAGCTCCCACCATTCGGAAAACCAGCTTTTGATCACGCCATCGTGGGTCACTATGACGGTATCACCATCGGCTGTAGTCTGCTGCCTGATCCTGTCCAGCGCCTGGAAACTACGCTCAGCCAGTTCCTGTTGATTTTCCGCTGTTTCATCGAATTTGAAATCAGCGATGGCCTCGCCTCTCGCTTTATACAGCTCCGGATATGACTCGCGAAACTCCCGGACAAACATACCGTCCAGTTTCCCCAGATTCCGCTCGCGTAAACCAGGATCAAGTATTATTTCCGCCTGCGGCGCGATCAGTTTTTGAATGATCTCTGCTGTTTCGCGAGTTCGCTTTAAATCGCTGGCATAAATTGCCCGTATCGACCGGCCTGCCTGGCGGCGCTCTATCCAGGCGGCGGCCGTTTCAGCTTCTTGCCTGCCCGTCTCACTCATGGCAACATCAAGTTGTCCGAGCATGATGGGTTCGGCATGTTGCTGGATCTGACCGTGGCGAACAATCAAGAAACGGTTGATTCTTCGCTCTTTGTTCTCTTCAAGCCGCTCTTGCAACTTGCGATAATCTTCCGGTGTATCCATGTCAAGCATGATCTCTTCATAGGGGACATCGAGCCGCACCATGCTAGGGTTGAAGGGAGCCATGAAGCCTTTCAGGCCTCTTTCTCCCTCATAGCGCAGCAATTCAAGGGCGCGGACAGCCGGTATGTAGAGCGGGTGTCCTTTTTTATTCCTGTAGCAAGCGACGATAAAACGATCGGGAAATATTTCGGAGGCTTCTATGATCTGTCGAACCACCTCACCCGGCAAGAGCGGACAATCGGCCGGTTGCAGTATGAAGCCCTTCGGAAGATCGTCTTGATAGGCACGAATTCCGGCGCAGACAGATGACAGCATTCCTGTTTGGTATTCCGGGTTGAAGATCAGCCGAAGCTGCGAACCGCCGAAACGCGCCTTCAATCGATTTGCCTGATGACCGGTAATCAAGGCGATCTGACCGCTTTGTAATTCGATCAGAGAATCCAGCAGCCAGGCCAGCGCCGGTTTTCCGGCCAATGGAAGCAGGGGCTTAAAGGCGTTCATGCGAGAGGAAAAACCGGCTGCCGGAATCAAAAAAACGATATCATTCGCTCTTTTCATGATACAATTCCACCCTTTCCGCTGCGATTCTGATAGCTTTATTTCGATTATGCATTTCTCTAAAAATTTAGCTGCGGCTACCCTTGGTCTGTTCTCTCCGCCCTACCCGATCCAATCTTCTTAGAACGCTGCCACAGGGACAGGCTCGGGTCAGCCAGCGGCTGTAGTCGCCGCTGCGATACCGTATCAAAGGCGTACCCCGGCTGCTCAAGCTGGTGAAGACGATCTCGCCAAACTCACCGTCCGGCAATGTTTGGCCGGTCTTGGGATCGATGATCTCGATCAGCAAGTCGGTTTCCCGGACATGATAACCTGTTCCTACGAAACAGCTGACCGCACCGCCAAAACCCATTTCGGTCATTCCGTAATGTTCATAAATCCGGCAGCCAGGCCAGGCTTTCAAAATACTCCGGACAGAAGCCCGCGACACGAAGTCGGCCGACAACAGAACCGAACTGACATCAGTCGGTCTTTCGGGCTTTTGGCAGGCTGCAGCAAGTTCAGCGATTTGTCCGGGCAGACCGGTGATACAGCTGGCCTGTTTTTGCTCTTCCGCCGGACTGGCGGGGGTCATCACCTGGCAGCCAACGCGCATTGTCGCCCGGTTCAAAAGATCGCCCAATGAATCAGGAGTTTGGGAGGGGAATAAATTCAGCACCCGGTCGGAAGCATCGACCAACAAGCGCATCCCAGCATGAAAGTAGTCGATCGTACGCTCCAGATCGGACTCAGTCACCGCAATTCGCTTCTTCGGTCCCGTTGTGCCCGAGGTGTTGAGACTGACAATGCGAACCAGTTCACGCCCCGGCGCACACCAAAAGCCTTCCGGGTTTTGGGCCAGCTGCTCCGGCGTTGTAAACGGCAGTTTCTCTATGGCCTGCAGGTCGGTCAGCTGTTGTGGCTCTATGTCGGCCAGAGTTTGTTTGTAAAAGGCGCTCTCCTGCTTCACCCAAGTGATGGTCTCACGCAAAGCCTGTAGTTGCAGCTCTATGATTGCTTGTCTATCAGGTAGCTGCTTCAGTTGATACCTATGCTGCAGCCAGGGGTCAATTGTTTTTTCTAATCGTCTGTTGTGGTTCATATCGGCTTTTCTGCTACGAGCATGTAATAACCGGCCGTCTTGGCTTGCGTAGTCAGGTGCGTCAATGCTTCCTGAGCTTCTTCCGCCGTATCAGCGATCGCCTTCCAAAAAGTCTCCATGCTTCCGTGTTTTAAAATAGCTTTCGCCGCGAAATCCTTCAGCGCCTGGGCCTGGTCAAGGAAGCGAATATTGACAAAACCGCTGTCGGTCAACATTTCAATCAACTGTGTTTCTGTCAACAGGTCGTCTAGGCAGCTTGCCGGCGTCGAGCCGGCCTTATCGGCTTCTTTATTATCATCTGCTGTAGCCTGACCTTTTTTATCATACAGATCGCTAAGCAATAGTTTACCGCCTTTTTTAAGCGTGCAGTAGGCTTCGTGCAGAATCTCTTCCTTCATCTCGCAGAGCGAGAAGACGCACTCCATAAGCACAGCGTCAAAGCTGAAGGACGGGAATTCCAGAAAATCCGCCTCACCCAGCTGGACAGGCAGATCCGGATCGATAGCTTTTGCCTGATCGATCAGCTTGGCCGAGGGATCTATACCTCTGACCTTAAAGCCATATTCTGATTGCAGCATGCGAAGAGTGGCGCCAAGGCCGCAGCCAACATCAAGCACGGTTGCCGCGCTGGGCAGTTCGGCTGCCTCAATCAATCGGCGCGTCAATTCGGGTCCGCCGGGATGCAGGCTGTCGCCAGTGATCTCCTGAAAGATCGGATTCTCATAGAGAGCGCAGACAGGACGTTCACGGTCTGCCAAAGTTAAATCATCGTGATTGTGATCGTGATGATGATCGCCGGTACATTTTTCAGAACTCATCATTAACCTCCGGCCTGCTGACGCAGGCAATAATAGGAACAAAATGGAATTAACTTACCGTCGCTGGTTGCGACATGAACCCGACAGCGCTTCAGGCGCTCCAGATCCAGGGTCCAGCTATCTTGAAAACCCATCGCGGTCAAACTGAGCGTCCGCTGTTCGAGTTTGTTCAGCCAGCCGTCAAAACTATCGTCAAAGGCATCCGTTTGATTGTCCGGACGCCGCGAACGCTGCCACTGTTTGCCAATAAAGTCTCTGGCCTTGACGATCGCAGCTTTTTCGCAGCAAGCCGGGCCGGAAGCCTGGGAGATCGCCCGGACCGTGCCATCGATTTCATAGATAAAGCGGCCATGGAACGAACAATAAGGACTGCCGGTGGCCAGCGGGAGAAAGTGTTCCCGTCTCATCCGGCCATTTGTTTGCTCTTCGATCAGCGACATCAGCTTAAAGATCGACAGCCTGTCCACATCAGCTGGTTCTGTCGGATAACGGCCCAAATAGGTCACTGGTTGGAAGTGCAAGCCTCGAATCCATGGCAAGCCGGCCGCTGCAAAATCAATCAATTTGCCGATCTGGTCATCGTTGACTCCCGGAACGACCGTGACTGCCAGCACGATCGATAAGCCCACCGTTTTCATGTTTTCGATCGCCTGCAGCTTGCTGTCTAAAGTTGCCCGGCCGCGCAATTTGGAATAGATCGCCGCCTCGGTGCCATCGAATTGAAGAAAGACGGAAGATAGGCCGGCAGCCGCCAGACGACGGCAGTAATCTATATCTTCGCTCAATCGTTGACCGTTGGTGTTGAGTTGAATGTAGGGGAAACCCATTTCCTGAGTCCGGGCAACCAATTCCGGCAAATCATCGCGCAGGGTCGGTTCTCCACCTGAGAACTGAATGTTGAAGGGCCGGTCTTCGGTCTTGTTCAGCAGGCTCTGTAAAAGCTGTTCCAGTTCTGCCAGGCTGAGGTCCTGGTTTGAATTCTGTATCGGGGAAGAAACAGAATCAGCGAAGCAATAGGCGCAACCCTGATCGCAGCGGCTGGTGACTTCCACCACAACACAACAAGCCTGCTGCAGATGTTCCGGGCAGAGTCCGCAATCATGGGGACAGCCGTTTTGGGTCTCTGTCTCCGCCTGCAACGGCCGAGTCAGTAGTTCGCTGGTTTGCCACGCCAGATAAGCGGCAGCGGATTCAGCTATCAAAGTGGAAAAAAAACCGTGCTCAGGGCATTCGCGCTCCAGTCGGACCTGCCCGTTGACTTGCTTCCGAACAGCCGGCAGCCGACGATGACACAGAGGGCATATGCTCTCTGTATTCTGTGGTAACTGTCTCATGGCCTTTCCAGGATCCGATGACGTGAACTGGTACGTTTCAAGGCATTGGTCAAATGACGATAATGAGTCAGCATGGCCCTCCCGTCGTCGGTCAATACGGAGCCGTTCGGCCCCTGGCGTTCAATCAACTGAAAGCCTAGATTTTTTTCCGTATTTTGGATGCTTTTCCACGCTTTGCTGTAAGCCATCTTCATCGCTTTAGCGGCTTGATTGAGGGAGCCGGTCTCTTCGATACGGGAGAGAAGTTCTGCTGTGCCGGGTCCGAAAGCCATTTTGAAGTCTCCACCCTTGGTTACGACGGTCGCACGAATGCGGATGTCCAATTCCTCTTTCATGATTGACCTCCGTTTTCTTCTTCTAAAAATACAAATTCACTGTTGCTGATCCTGACGGTATCGCCATCTTTTAAACCCAATCGTTTCAGACCTTCAATCCCGCCCTTTCGCTCGATGTAGCGATAGAGATAGCGTCGTGATCCCATATCATTGAAATTTGTGGAATTAAATATTTTTTCCAGCTGTTCGCCTTCCAACTCATAAACATCGTCCACTTTACGCCATTTTAAATCCCGGTAACCCGGCGCATCTTCTACGTCTGCTGCCGCAACAACATCATATGTCATCCTTTCCGGCGGGGGCAGTTCCGCCAGTTTTTGAGCGATCGCAGCCAATAATTCGTCTACCCCCTGGTGTAAAGCGGCTGCTATAAGGTAGACCGGCAAATTTTTGGCTTTTAAATAATCCAATAGTCTGTCCGTTTGTTCAGGATCCGCCATGTCTATTTTGTTGAGCGCTATGATCTGCGATTTTTCCGCCAAGGCCGGGCTGTAAGCGGCAAGTTCATGCTGAATTATTTCAAAATCCTCGATCGGTTTGCGCCCGGTTTCTACCGACATATCGATCAGATGAACAAGCAAACGGGTCCTCTCAATGTGTCGCAAAAAATCAAGCCCTAAACCGGCGCCGGTATGCGCCCCTTCGATCAATCCTGGTATGTCTGCGATGATAAAACGCTGCTCGTAAAGATCGACTACTCCCAGGTTCGGATAGAGCGTTGTAAAAGGGTAGTTGTCGATTTTTGGCTGTGCTTCAGTAAATACTGATAACAAAGTGGACTTTCCGACATTAGGAAATCCAATCAGGCCGACATCGGCGAGCAGTTTCAGTTCTAACTGGATCTCCCGTTGACGCGCTTTTCCGCCGGCTTCCGCGAAATTGGGCGCTTGCCGGGTGGAAGATTTAAAATGAACATTGCCCTTTCCTCCCCGGCCGCCTGTCAGAGCGGTGTAGTGATCCCCTGATTCTGCCAGATCGCAGAGGATGGCGCCGCTAACTTTATCGATCAAAACGGTTCCGACCGGTACCCGAATTATACAGTCGGCGCCGGATTTGCCGCTTTGTTTTTTTTTGCGGCCGTCTTCACCGTTTTCGGCTTCGTATTTGTGTTTATAACGAAAGTCCATCAGGGTGCGGAGATTAGCGTCTGCTACAAAAATGACGCTGCCGCCCTTCCCGCCGTCACCGCCGTCGGGACCACCATCGGGCACAAAAGGTTCACGCCGAAACGAAATGCTGCCGTTTCCACCCTTTCCGGATTTGACTACTATAGATGCTTTGTCTACAAACATAGTAAGCCTCTTTTATAAGGAAAGCCTCTATATAACATAGAGGCTTTCAGGTTTTACGCTTCTTTGGGATATACGCTGACTTTTTTTCTGCTTTTATCGAACTGTTCAAACCGAACTATTCCTTCAACTTTAGCGAAAAGCGTATCATCGCCTCCTCTGCCGACGTTATTGCCGGGATGGAACTTGGTGCCGCGCTGCCTGACCAGTATGCTGCCGGCGCTGACGGTCTGTCCATCGGCTCTTTTAACGCCCAGGCGTTTAGATTCACTATCGCGACCGTTCTTGGAACTGCCGACGCCTTTTTTCGAAGCCATGATTACACCTCCTTTTTTTCCGGTTGAGTGAAGCTGTTGATGCGGATTCTTGTATAAGGCTGTCTGTGGCCTTGCTTTTTCCGGTAGTCTTTTTTTGCTTTATATTTGAAGATGACGACTTTATCGCCTTTGCCATGTTCGACTACGGACGCGCTGACAGAAGCGCCTTCAATGAAGGGCTTACCCGTTATTGGCGCGTTATCACCCGACAGATACAGCACCTGATCGAATGTCACGGTATCGCCGGCTTCTCCGGCCAGACGGTCGACATTCAATTCCTCGCCTTCGGCCACTTTATACTGTTTGCCTCCGGTCTGTATTATTGCGTACACGTTCTTTACCTCCTCTACCCAGTCTCGCCGGTCAGGCAGTTCTTCAGCCTTAATTCTTGTTGCTGCTGAACATTTATCCAAAGCCTTTTCCGAGCGGCTTACAAACATTGAAATATTATCATACCCGGCAATCACTGTCAAGAGTTGTAATATTCATTTAGAGCCACCAGCTCTTCAATTCATAATGCGGTTTATCGGGATGTTCTTTCCAGTAGTAACCCGGACTCAATCCGACTTCCCGGCCGATTTCGGCACATCTTCTGAAAAATTCTTCATCGCCATAGGGATCACTGCCTTGCTTGCATATATCGAAGGCCCGGCGATCGGTATGCCGGCTGTTTTTAGTCCAGGTGACCACCGCTCCGGGTTGAGTGCGGCCTTGTTCGTATAACTTGTTTTGCCGCTCCTGACTGCGATATGTTTCGGTAATCTTGACCGGGAGACCTTCTTCTGCGCATCTTTCCAGAAAACGAATCGCCAGCTCTTTTGTTTTAGGGCTCAACTCATCCAGATCGGTAACGATGGTTTCAGAATCGAGGTATTTATCCTGATAACTGCCCCGGTCAAAGAAATACGCGTACACGCCCGCCTTTGGAAACACCCCGAACAATACGAACATAATCAGCAAAAGCAGTCCCCAGTTTTTCCACCGTCTTTTTCTTTTTTTCGTTCTCCAGTTTGTAGCAACTGTTTGGTTATTCATATTTGCCGTCCATCCTTTCGGTTAACAGTCTATCTGAAAAGACGGCGCAATGTTTTAACAAAGCCTGATGAAATTATTATGATTTTATTATATTTTTGCTCAATCCTCCTGAATTACGCCGTCTTCATCGACTTCGGGAGCGATGGTTTGCGGTTTCAACCGATCTTTTAGAGCTTGTTCAAGTTCGGCTAGAACTTCAGGATGTTCGGCCAGATAACTCTTGACATTCTCGCGGCCCTGACCTATGCGTTCGCCTTTGTAATTGTACCAGGAGCCAGCTTTGTCAATCAGCCTGACCTCGACCGCACAGTCTAACACATCGCCTTCGCGGGAAATTCCCCTGCCGTACATAATATCGAATTCCGCCTGCTTAAACGGCGGCGCCACTTTGTTCTTTACCAGCTTGACCCGGGTACGGTTGCCGATGATTTCATCGCCTATCTTTATGCTCTCGATGCGCCGCACGTCGAGCCGCATGCTGGCGTAAAACTTCAGGGCCCGGCCGCCGGTCGTAACTTCGGGGTTGCCGAACATAATGCCGACCTTCTCGCGCAGCTGATTGATAAAAATGGCCGCCGTGTTTGATTTATTGATGGCCCCAGCCAGTTTTCGCAGCGCCTGCGACATTAACCTAGCCTGCAATCCGACATGGCTGTCACCCATATCGCCTTGAATCTCGGCTTTAGGCACCAGCGCGGCAACTGAATCGATCACAATGACATCGATTGCGCCGCTGCGCACCAGCATCTCACAGATCTCCAGCGCCTGCTCGCCGGTGTCGGGCTGAGATACCAGCAGTTCATTGATATCGACGCCCAATTTAGCCGCATATTCGGGGTCTAACGCGTGCTCGGCGTCTATAAAGGCTGCCCGTCCGCCTTTTTTTTGTGATTCCGCAATGATATGCAGAGCAATGGTGGTTTTACCGGAAGATTCCGGGCCGAAGATTTCTGTCACCCGCCCCTGCGGTATGCCGCCAATGCCGGTAGCAATATCAAGGCTGACCGAGCCGGTGGAAATTGCGGCTACATTCATGCGCACTTCGTCGCTGCCAAGTTTCATTATAGCGCCGCGTCCGAATTGTTTTTCGATCTGCTGCATGGCTGCCGCCAAAGCCTTTTCTCTATCTGTCTGATTGATTTCCATAGTTACCTCCACGCAGTGCGAACATTTGTTCTTTTATGCTTAGAATACCTTGGATCTGCAAGACCGTCAAGTGTTTTTGAAACGTTAATTTCCGATTCTACCGTCCAGCATCCGATTGATCCGGTCAAACATCTGGAGTACGGCGTATTGTCGGTTCCAGGCCCGGCTGACATTGCGCCGGCGGGATTGGATACAGTCTTCACGTTCACCCATGACCAGGGCGATATAGACTAAGCCTAAAGGCTTGTCTTTTGTATCGCCGGTCGGCCCGGCAATGCCGGTCACCGATATCGCCAGATCGCAAGCGGTTTTTTCAGCCAGTCCCCGCGCCATAGCCAGAGCTGTTTCCCGGCTGACCGCTCCGAAGCGTTCCAGTGTTTCCGTCGACACGCCAAGTTCCTCTATTTTAGCCCGATTGCTGTAAGTCACCAGGCCGCGGTCAAAGACAGCCGACATGCCCGGAAAATCAGTCAGCACTTTTGAAAAAAGGCCTCCGGTACAGGATTCGGCGGCGGCCAGTGTAAGCTTCCGGTCGATCAGCTTTTGCGCCACGACCTGCGCTAATTCTTCATCATCATAACTATAGATGTACTCTCCTATTCTGGCCGTCACCTGCTCTGTCATCTGATCGACAGCTTGCTTCGCCTCTTCGATGGTCATCCGCTTGGAAGCGATGCGCAATGAGCATTCGCCTTCCTTTGCATAAGTCGCCAGAGTCGGGTCGGTTTGCTGATCAATTAAATCAAGTAATTCGGTCTCCAGAGAAGACTCGCCGATTCCAAAAGTTCGTATCGTGCGATAAAACAGCTTTTGATCGCTGTGGCCGGACAGCCAGGGCTTAACCTGTTGTTCGAACATCGGTCGCATTTCTCTGGGCGGCCCCGGCATACAGACGATGGTGCGGCCGTTTTCTGAAGTGCGAAAGCCCGGCGCTGTTCCCAAATCATTCATCAGGACGGTGGCCCGAGAGGGAAACCAAGCTTGTTTGCGGTTGTTTTCCGTCATCTTCCAGCCGCTTCGGCTGAAGCGCCGTTCCAGCCGTGCCAGCGCTTCTTCATTCAGCACCAGCTCATCCCCCATTACCCGGCAGACCGTCTCTTTGGTCAGATCATCCTGAGTCGGCCCCAGGCCGCCGGTAGCCAAAATGAGATCGCATTCTTTAAAAGCCGCTTCAATGGCTGCTTCCAGCCGTCCGGCATTGTCTCCTACTGTATAATGTCCCAAAACATCAATTCCCAGCTGGTTGAGTTCCTGGGACAGGTAAACGGAGTTGGTGTTTACGGTCTGACCGAACAGTAATTCGGTTCCTACGCTGAGTATTGCAGCTTTCATCAGCTTTCCTTCTTTCTGAAAACATCCCGGTTCTGCACGATGTATTCAACTCCCGAATATACGGTGACAGCCACCGCCAGCCAGAGCAGGCTCAAGCCGATGGGCAGGTCGGTAAAGATTGAAAAAGGCCAATCTTTAAGCAGAATCACCGCCAGAGCGACCATTTGCAGAACTGTTTTTAGTTTGCCGGATTTTCCGGCCGCAATGATACGCCCCTCTCCGGCTGCTACACTGCGCAATCCGGTGATGATAAATTCGCGGGCCAGAATGACGATCACCATCCAGCCGGCCACACGGTTCAGTTCGACCAGACATATCAATGCCGAAGTTACCAGCAGTTTGTCCGCCAAAGGATCCATGATCTTGCCGAAGTTAGTGATCAGGTTATATTTCCTGGCGATATAACCATCTAACATGTCGGTCAATGAGGCGGCAATGAACAGAATGCCGGCCATATAATCATGTCCTGTCATCAGTAAGACGATGAAAAAAGGTATTACCAAGACACGCAACAAAGTCAGTTTATTGGGTAGATTCACCGGGTGATTCCTCCTCCCTGCCTATCAAATCGTAATCATAAGCGTCCGTCACTCGAATTTTAGCGAAACCCGCAGCGCTCCGGCGGTGATCGGCTTCAAAGAGAATCTCATTGTCGATTTCCGGCGCGTCATATTGGGTTCGTCCCCGAAATACGCCCGGCGCTTCTTCGGCTTCGATTAAAACATCAAACTGCTGGCCGATCTTGGCCTGATTCTGTTCGTAGGAAATCCGATTCTGGATCTCCATCAATCGGTCGCGCCGCTCTGTTCGCACTTCTTCAGGCAGCTGCGCCATCTCTGCCGCCGGGGTACCTTCTTCTTCAGAATAGGCAAATACGCCCAGGCGTTCAAAGCGCGTTTCCTTAATAAAATCCGCCAGCTCCTCGAATTCGGCTTCGGTTTCGCCGGGAAAACCGGCAATCAGGCTGGTTCTTATATGAATATCAGGTATGGCCGAGCGCAGCTTTTCTATGGCACCTAAAATAGTTGTCCGGTTTGACCGGCGGCGCATTTGCCGCAATATCCGATTGTTGATATGCTGAATCGGCAGGTCGATGTAGTGACAAAGTTTAGGCAGCGTGCGCATGCACTCGATCAGTTCGGCTGTTAATTTGTCCTCATAACAATAGAACAGCCGGATCCATTCTAAGCCGTCTATTTCCGACAGCCTGGCCAGTAAATCGGGCAGTCGCTTTTTTCCGTATAGATCTATGCCATAAGCTGTTACATCCTGGGCGACAATATTCAGTTCCAGACAGCCGGTCTGCGCCATTCGGACGGCTTCTTCGATCAGCGTTTCTATCCGTCGGCTGCGAAAGCGCCCCCGGATGGAGGGAATCACACAATACGCGCAGTGATTATCGCAGCCGTCGGATATCTTTAAAAACCGGCTTTGACTATTTTCTAAAATCACCGGCCGTCCCCACTCAACATAACGCGTAGGTGGTTCGCCGAGTCCCAGGCGGCCCCTTTGGGAAAGTCCGCCGGCATCCAAATAGGCCGGCAGACGATCATATTCAGAAATGCCCATCAGCAGGTCGATCTCGGGAATTTCCTCAAAGAGATCATCCGTATAACGCTGGGCCATACAACCCATAACCACCAGGCGGACTGTTTTGCTTCGCAACCCGGCCAGCGCAAAGATACGCTCGATCGATTCTTTTTTAGCGTCCCGGATAAAGCCGCAGGTGTTGAGCAACAGGAGTTCCGCCGCATCGGGGACACCTACCCTTTGATGTCCGGCCCGCTCAAGTATGCCGGCCAGACTTTCTGAGTCGGCGAGATTTTTAGGGCAGCCTAAGGTCTCGATATAAAAACGCATACGCGCTCCTTAATCGTCAATATCATCATATTCGTCATCATCAGCGCGGCCCAATCGAATCAGTTCTTCTTCGGTCAACAGCACTTTGCGGGGACGGCTGCCGTCGCTGGGGCCAATGATCCCGCGCGCTTCCATCATGTCGACCAATCGGGCCGCTCGGTTATAGCCTATCCTGAAACGACGCTGCAGCATCGATACGGAAGCTTGTTCGGCGCGCACCACGGTTTCGATGGCTGCCTGCAGAAGCTCGTCGCTATCATCATCGGGGGGATCGACCGTTCGTTCAATGCGGGTCAGCACGTCGGCGGAGTATTCCTGATCGGGCATTTGTTTTTTGAGGAATTCGATCACCTTGTGCACCTCTGTATCGGAGATGAAGGCGCCCTGCACCCGCAAAGGCTTAGCCATGCCGATAGGGCTGAACAGCATGTCGCCCTTTCCTACCAGCTTTTCGGCTCCGGCCATATCAAGTATCGTTCGCGAGTCAAACTGGGAAGACACCGCAAAGGAGATCCGGGACGGTATGTTGGCTTTGATGAGGCCGGTGATGACATCCACTGATGGTCGCTGGGTGGCGACTATGAGGTGCATTCCGGCAGCCCTGGCCATTTGCGCCAGACGACAGATCGATTCCTCAACCTGATTGGGGGCAGCCATCATCAAGTCGGCCAACTCGTCGATAATAATGATGATCTGCGGCATTTGCTGATCGGACTCGCCGACTTTATGCATCTCTTCATTGTAGGCTTCCAGATCGCGGACTCCGGCGGCGGCAAATTTTTTATAGCGCTCTGTCATTTCAGCGACTGCCCAGTTGAGCGCCGCCGCCGCTTTGGTGGGCTCAGTCACAACGGGAATCAGTAGGTGTGGAATTCCGTTGTAATTGCCAAGTTCGACCACCTTCGGATCGATCAGCACCAGTTTCACTTCGTCGGGCTTAGCCCGATAGAGCAGACTGACGATCATAGTATTAAGGCAGACGCTTTTTCCCGAACCGGTAGAGCCGGCAATCAACAAATGCGGCATATCTTTTAAATCGGCGACTATTGGTCGACCGGAAATATCTTTACCCAAGGCGAAGGAAATGCGTGACTTGGCTCTATTGAACTCTTCTGAGGCAATAATCTCACGGGCGGTCACCAGGTTGATGCGGTCGTTTTCAACCTCAATACCAACCGCTGCCTTACCTGGTATAGGCGCTTCCATCCGGATACTTTTAGCTTCTAAATTGAGGGCAATATCGTCTGCCAGCCGGACGATGCTGTTCACCTTAACCCCGACATCGGGCTGGATTTCGTAGCGCGTGACAGCCGGGCCCTTGATCACCTGTAAAACTTTAGCGCTAACACCAAAATTTTGCAGGGTTTGTTCCAGTTTTATCGCCTGGGCCTGTAAATTAGTCGTATCATGCCGCTTCGAATCCACCGGGCTTTTGGCCAGCAGTTCAATGGGCGGTAATTTATATGGGATGTCAGGAGTTTCGGCCGGCACGATTGTTTCTGCCGCCGGATCGGCTTCGGATTTTGATTTGGCCGGCGCAGCCGCATGCACTTCCGACTGCTCTTCCGGATGTGTTTCTGAAAGCGTTTCTATCGAAGAAACAGTTTCCTGATCGTCTGATGATTCATCATCGCTCTCCCAGGCTTCGTCCCGCATATAATCGACGATTTTCGCCTGTTTGGGCCGCAGGCCGGTCTCCGGATCGACAAAGGGTGATACATAGTTCGGATTGCTCTTAGGCGACATATCAGCCGCAGCGGCAGCCATCGAGGACGGCGCAAAAAATTCTCCATCTGCTACCGGCTTATCTTCCGCTGTCGTCTGGGCGGCGGCTTTTTTCTCCCGATGCAGTGCCTTTCGCTGCCGGAACGCATCAAAGTATTTGGCGAGCGGCGTGTTAAATAACAGCAATAACGAAATGAGCAACACACTGCCACAGAGCAGGTACAGACCATAGTGGCCGATCGCCTTGGTAAGCACATAACCTAAATTCATTCCGATGGCGCCGCCACCGCTGAGGTCGCTGCCGTTTTGATAAGTAGTTCGCAGCCAGCCTCGGGTCCATTTGAAAGCGGGATCAAGTTTAAGGAAACGAGCCGAGTTCAAGGTCGCCAGCGAAAGCAAGCAGACAAATAAAAAGATTACGCTGCGCATTGATATCCGGCTGGTCCGACCGATCAACAGCAAGACGCCATAAATCAAAAATAAATATGGCGCTATAAAAGCGACATGTCCGAACAGGCCTTTTAAAAGCACTGCCAGACCTTTTCCTATTTGGCCGGCAGCTGTCGTTTGCAGCGCGATAATTAAAAACAAGCCAAGAACGACCAGAGCGATAGCTACTATCTCGGTGCGCAAACGGCTATCCGTAATACGATTGTAGCCCTCTATCTGTCGCCTGCTTCTGCCATGAGCAGCGGCTGATCCGGGGCTGTTTGGCTTCGCTTTATTTTTAGAGCCGGGCGGACGGCCCGGACCACGTTTCGGCTCTGTCATCAGCCGGACATCCTTTCTATGACTACATCAATTCTGTGACTAAAACATAAACCAATAATGCTGCACCGATTATCCAGGTATACCAGGAGAAGACTGTAAGCCGCTTACCGGATACAAGCCTGATCATCGTTTTAATCGCCAGAAAACCAAAGATAGCAGCGGTGACCACGCCGATAAGGATAGGCAGCACCAGTTCTTTGGAAAAGCCGTCGGCAAAGGCAGACGGGCCTTCCAATATGACCGCTCCTAAAATCGAAGGAACCGATATCAGAAACGCGAAACGCACTGTCAATTCCCTACTCAAACCGGAAAACAATCCACCGACAATGGTCGAACCGGAGCGGGAGATCCCCGGAGCGATTGCGATTCCCTGAAAGACGCCGATCAGAAAAGCGTCGCGGATGCGCATACCACGAATTTCCTTTCCTTGCTTGACAGTCTTTTCAGCTATCCACAGCAACGTACCTGTGATGATGAGACAAATGCCGACCGCCAGCATTGAACTGTACATGTTGTTGAACAGATCATTGAACAACAACCCGATCACCGCTGTCGGAAACGTCGCTATAATGATTAGAAAACCCAGCTTGCGAGTCGTGTTAGCGTAGAGCCGGGGACCTCTGCCCTGCACAATGTCTTTGCACATTGCGCCCAATTCTTTGATCAGATCCCATAAATCTTTATAATACACGGCAACCAGCGATATTAGTGTTCCAACATGAAGCAGAACCGCAAACGGCAGTACTTTTTCGCTGTCAATCTTAAAAAAATGCTGCAATATCGCCAGATGACCCGAACTGCTGATGGGAAGAAACTCGGCTAAACCCTGAACGATACCCAGCAAGATGCTTTCGAATATAGTCAAACAGTCATTTCCTTTCTGTCGGTAAGGTTTACAATCCTTTTTATTATAGCATTTCAACGCCTGTATTTGAATATATAAATCGTAAATTTAACTTTAACAAGTATGGATACTTCATGTATAATAGACGACAGGGTCGGATTCCTTCACATTGATCCGGCGCAAATAAAGGAGGCCAGATATAGAATGAAAAAAGCTCTCAATATCGCCGTGGTTGGGGCAACCGGCTTAGTCGGCTCCACCATGTTAAAAGTTTTAGAATTACGCGACTTTCCGGTGGCGGAATTATACCCGATGTCTTCGGCCAGATCGGCAGGCAGCACAATCAGCTTTAAGGGTAAAAATTACGTTGTCGAAGAATTGACGGAACAATCGTTCGATAAAGAGATCGACATCGCGCTCTTTTCGGCCGGTGGAGCCACCAGCGAAAAATTCGCGCCGATCGCCGCTTCTAAAGGCGTCGTGGTAATTGACAACAGCAGCGCCTGGCGAATGGATCCCAAAGTTCCGCTGGTCGTTCCCGAAGTCAACCCTGAAGATGTCACCTGGAACAGCGGCATCATCGCCAATCCGAACTGTTCCACGATCCAGGCGGTGGTTGCGTTGAAACCGCTGCACGAACGCTATGGCATTAAGCGGATAGTCTTTTCGACCTATCAAGCGGTATCAGGCTCAGGCTTGAAAGGTATTCACGATCTGGAGGCTGGTCTCGCCGGCAGCGATGAAACCAAAGCTTACCCGCATCCGATCGCCGGGAACTGCCTGCCACACATAGATGTCTTCCTCGATAACGCTTATACGAAGGAAGAGATGAAGATGATATGGGAGACCCGCAAGATCCTGCACGACGACACTCTCAAAGTGACCGCTACCACTGTCCGGGTGCCGGTTTTCGCCTGTCATAGCGAATCCATCAATGTCGAATTCAAAGAGGCTTTTGATTTGGATGAACTGAAAGCTCTCCTCGCTTCCTCCCCCGGCATCGTCCTGCTCGACCGACCGGCGGAGAACATCTATCCTCTAGCCCGCGACTGCGCCGGTAAAGACGAAGTGTTTGTAGGTCGGGTACGGCGGGATGAGAGCGTAGACAGCGGTGTCAATCTCTGGGTAGTGGCGGATAATGTCCGCAAAGGCGCCGCTACCAACACCGTGCAGATTGCCGAGTTGATGATTGATCGCTAAAAAACGCCGGTATCTACCGGCGTTTTAATTTGTTCTGTCTGCCTTATCGATCAAATGCGCTCCGCGCGTGTTTTTAGCGCTTGACTTCGACCTGCTCGGCGATGACTGCCTTGCCGTCATAATAGTTGCAAGTTGGACAAACCCTGTGCGGAAGCTTCTGCTCGTGACACTGAGGACAGGTTGACAGCGCAGGCGCGGTCATTTTCATGTTCTGCGATCTGCGTTTATCCCTTCTCGCTTTAGATGTTTTACGTTTAGGTACTGCCATGTTTCACACCTCCTTTACCGTGTACGAACGCTCTATATTATAGAGGTGCGAATGCGGTTTTGTCAATCTTTTATTTACCGTTTCCGACTATCGCCACGGTATCCTGCGCAATCATCAGTTCCTCATTGGTTGGAATAAGCAGGATCTTAACTTTAGAATCACTCTTGCTGATGATGGTCTCTTTGCCGCGCACATTATTTTTTTCACGATCGATCTCGATGCCGAGCTTATCTAGACCCTCGCAGATCTGCTCACGCATGCCGATATCGTTCTCGCCGACGCCGGCTGTGAACACAATGGCATCCGCTCCGTTCAGCTGTGCCATATAGGAGCCGATATAGGATTTGACGCGACGGGCGAACATATCGAGCGCCAACTGACAGCGTTCATTGCCGGCTTCCGCTTCTTTCTCGACGTCCCGGAAGTCACTGCTGACACCGGAAACACCCAGAATGCCCGATTTCTTATTGAGCATGACCGACGTCACCTGCTCTTCTGTAATACCCTCTTTTTGTGCAATGAAGGTGATAATGGCCGGATCGACCGTTCCGCTGCGGGTGCCCATGATCAGGCCGTCCAGCGGAGTAAATCCCATGCTGGTATCGATGCACTTGCCGCCTTTTACCGCTGCGCAGCTGGCTCCGTTGCCCAGGTGGCAGGTGATGATGTTCAGTTTTTCCAGCGGTTTATCGAGCAGCGCGGCCGCGCGCTGGCTGACATATTTGTGGCTGGTTCCGTGGAAGCCGTATTTCCGGACGCGATACTTGGAATACATTTCGTAAGGGATAGCATACATATATAGTTCCGGCTCCATCGTCTGATGGAAAGCGGTATCAAAGACGCCCACCATAGGGGTGTTAGGCATGAGTTCCTGACAGGCCTTGATGCCCAGGATGTTCGGCGGATTGTGCAAAGGCGCCAGATCAATACATTCTTCAAGTGCCTTAATGACATCTTCTGTGATGAGAACCGAACCGGCATATTTTTCTCCGGCATGGACGACCCGATGTCCCACCGCGCCGATCTCGTTCATCGATTTAAGCACGCCATGGAGCGGGCTCTGCAGAGCATCTAACACATGGCCGATCGCTTCTTTATGATTCTGCATGGGGGTTTCCAGGACATATTTGTCATGTCCGGTTTTTTCGTGATTAAGAACGGAGCCTTCGATGCCGATTCGTTCAACCAGACCTTTCGCCAGCAACGAAGAATCATCCATCTCCAACACTTGATATTTCAGAGATGAACTGCCGCAATTGACAACCAATACCTTCATTTTAAGTACTCCCTTTCTGATTGGAATGGATTGATAAAAACTTGACCATTAAAAATTATACCCGGGTTTGCGTTATAAATCCAGCGCTTTTTCATTATTTGCCCAGTACAACGCCTGATCTTGATCATTATCGACCTTTTTAATTAAAAAGATGCTGTTTCAACCCGATGAACCGGCGATCGACGGTGATCTGAGAATTCAGCCAGCCGGCCATAGCGCAAGAAGTGACAGAGCTCAGATACGGCCAGATCAAAAGCCAGCATTTCTTCAGCTGCCGGGTCATCTAAAGGCCGTCCGCGGTGTATGTTTGTCAAGACAGGCAGGCGGGAACTTTTTTCTTTCTTAATCTTTTTCAAAAATGATCGGCCGCGCAGTGAAAAGCCCAGTATGCGGGCATAGGCGGCGTCTGCCTGCTTGGCTCTGTAAAAACGTTCTTTTGTCAATCCGCTGATGATATGCGCCGACAAACGGCGGACGCGCGCTTCAGTATAACGACTGGTTTTAGTCAGGCGGATCAGGCCGGCCAGATCTGCCGCCTGATCGAGTGCCGCGCAAAGCCTGTTTGCCAAGCCCTCACCGGCTGAATATATATTCTCAAGCCCCGCCTGCCCGGCTAGCAATATGCGGGCAGCCAGAATTTCATAAAAATCGGCCAGCTCAAGGCGTTTGATCTCTTGCCTGTCGCGAATCAATTCCCAAGATGCCTGCGGTAACACTTCTTTCAGATCCTCTGCCCTACCCTGTTCACGCAAATGGCGACGAATGGCGGTCGCGCTCGGGCAAGCCGAAAGGCTAACATCGCTGTGTTCACTGCCTCTGCGGGGGATCGTCAGCGCCTTCATCTTCGAATTACGTTGCCGACAGCTGATCAAATATTCTATTCCCAGCAGATTGTTCGGCTGTCTAAGCAGTTCGGCCAGTTTCGGCCGGATCGCTGCCAGAGCTTCTGTGCGCGCCTTACCATAAGCCAAACCGCTGTCTAGTCCAAGGCGCAGCTGTTTTTGAAAAAGTCTGCCTTCCTCTGCCAGGCAGACCGCCGCCTCTTCCAATGGCGCAATTTCTCCGCATTCGCTGCCGAAGGAGAGGACGTCGACCCCACCTAATCTGTCCAGGATGCCTACCGCGCCATCGGCAAACTCCGCCGCCTGATTGCAGGCATAATAAAACGGCAGTTCGATTACCAGATCGACGCCGTTTTGCAAGGCCATTTCTGTCCGCAACCATTTATCGAAAGCCGCCGGCTCGCCGCGCTGCGTGAAGCTACCGCTCATAACCGCCACAACACAATCTGCGCCAGTCAGACGTAACGTCTCTTGCAGATGGTGTAGATGTCCTTTATGAAAGGGATCGTATTCGGCGATGATGCCAACTACCGTCATGACTTTTTCAGCGCTGTTCTACTTCGGTGCGGTAGCTCATTTCTTTGATCTCGTTGCGGTTGTCATTCAGTGTGTTGTTGATCTGATCGAAGGTTTTTTGGATGCTGCCGTACAAATCATTGAAATAGTCACTGTACATCTGATCCATTTTATCCTGAAAATTATACAGGATGTTATCGATGTATTCGAAAGTGCTCAACTTCAGATTGCGCGCGTTATCATCGGCCAGACGCATGATCTCGTCGGCCCGGCTCTTCGCCCGGACAGTGATGTCATCGTTCTCAATCAACTCTTCTGCCTGCTGCCGCGCATCTTTGATAATGTTTTCATGCTCGGTCTTGGCTTCATCCAGAATGCGCTGGCGTTCATCTTTGATCCACTGTGCCTGCTGGATTTCTTCTGGCATTTCGACCCGAATCTCTCGAATCAGCTCCAGAATCTCTTCCGCATCGACGAGGATCTTTCCCGTCAGGGGGAAACCCGAGCTGTTTTCGACAACTTCTTCGATTTCATCCAGTAATTCCAGTACTCGCATTTTCCTTCCTCCTTATGTATTAACGGTGTTTTTGCGGCGCAGCGCATCCAGCGCCGGCTGCGGTATCAGCCCTTCAACATCGCCGTTAAGGGCAAAGACTTCCTTCACAATGCTGGAACTCACGAAGGAATATTGTGGAGCAGTCATTAAAAATATTGTTTCGACGGCATTTCGGTATAGTCGCGCATTCATCTGGGCCATTTGGATCTCTAATTCGAAATCCGTCGTCGCTCTTAAGCCCCGCACCACCGCATCAATATTGTTTTTGTTGACAAAGTCAGCCAGCAAGCCGTCAAAGGTAATTACTTCAACGTTCTTTAAGTGTGGTATGCTGTCAATGATGATCTGGCTTCTTTCCTCCATTGTGAAAAAAGAATTCTTCGATACATTCTGGATCACACCTATTAAAAGCTGGCCGCACAGCTTGGACGACCGCTCAATCAGGTCTAAATGTCCGTTCGTGATAGGATCGAAACTTCCGGCATATAGTACTCTGCGCATGTCATTTTGCCTCCGTTTGTCTTTCGTATATCGTAACGCCGGTATCGCCATAGCGTTTTTGCTTAAGTATGCTCCAACCGGCAGCCATGTCTGGAATATCTGAGGTTTTTGCCTTGGTGATCGGATGTTCCGCCACCACCACGCCACCGTCGGCCAGGCTGCCCATTTGCTCAATGTGATCCAGACAGGCATTAAGGATGCCGGTTTCATAAGGTGGATCAAGCAGGATCACATCGGCCGGTTCCCGGATGCGCGCTAAAACAGTTTTCCAGTCTCCCAGTAAAAATACCGAGCGGCTTTCGGCTCCGCAGCACTTGGCATTTTGGATCGCCAGACCCAGGCTCTGCTTTGACCGATCTCCAAAGTAGGCCTTGGCTGCGCCTCGGCTGAGCGCTTCCAGCCCCAGGCCGCCGGTACCGCAGAACAGGTCGACCACTACGGCTTCCGGTAGATCACGCTCTATCATGCTGAAGATCGCTTCTTTGACCTTCTCTGCAGTTGGCCTGATCTTTCGATCGATTGGCGTGTGCAGTTTCCGGCCTTTAAAGTCACCGGCTATGATGCGCATCCGAATCGACCCCTTTCTTGTTGTTTATTCTACCATAGACCGCCGATTCATCATACCTATTTCTTTTTCGATTATCTTCCGGATTCGGTAAACAGTTTTTCCGTATTGGCCTTCAATAATCGGTGCTCTGGTAATTTGAGCTCCGGATCGCGTTGCATCAGCTCCCGCGCCAGCGTTTGCGCCTGCACCATGATCTTAAAGTGTCGGACTGGATCGGCCAGTTTCAACTCCGGCAGGCCGTGCTGGCGAGTGCCAAAGAACTCACCCGGTCCACGCAGCTCTAAATCCTTTTCGGCGATCAGAAAACCGTCGTTCGTCTGAGTCATGATGGCCGCACGCTCAGCTGCTACGCCTTCACGCGCATCGCTGATCAATATGCAGTGAGATTGGCGGTCACCCCGACCGACCCGACCGCGCAGTTGATGCAGGGTTGCCAATCCGAAGCGGTCGGCGCTTTCAATGATCATTACGGTGGCGTTTTGTACATTCACACCGACTTCGATTACCACCGTTGAAACCAGAACAGACAAACGGCCTTCGGCAAATTCTTGCATGACTCGATCCTTTTCGACCGAAGGCAGCGCTCCATGTAGCAGGCCGGCTTTAATATCCGGGAAAAAAGCAGTCAGACCGGCAAACAACTGTGAGGCCGCCTTGGCGTTTAACTTGTCGGATTCTTCTATTAAAGGAGTGACAATGTAGGCCTGTCCTCCCTTTGCAACTTCCTGCCTCATAAATTCATAGACTGAACGCCGCTCATTCTGCCTCGCGATCCGGGTCAGCACCGGTTTACGACCGGGCGGCAGTTCATCGATGGCAGATAATTCCAGTTCGCTGTAAAGGGTGGCGGCTAGCGTTTTAGGAATGGGCGTAGCTGTCATTACCAGGCGATCCGGATGCTTGCTTTTCTGAACCAGCAGCTCTCGTTGACGCACTCCAAAGCGATGCTGTTCATCGGTGATTACAAGACCTAACGAATGAAAACAGACATCGGCTTGCAGCAATGCATGGGTTCCAACCAGGAAGTCGATCCGGCCCTGGCTTAAGTCTTGAAGTAATTCCTGTCTGGCTTTAGAGCTGATCCGACCTGTCAGCAAAGCGCTGCTGACTTTCAGGGGAGAAAACCAGCCTGTGATCGTCTTGGCATGTTGCCGGGCGAGGACCTCCGTCGGCGCCATCAATACCGCCTGATAGCCGTTACGTATCGATTTATAGGCTGCAGCAGCCGCTACCATGGTCTTACCCGACCCGACATCGCCCTGAATCAACCGATCCATCACCTTGGGACTGGTCATATCGGCCTCTATCTCACTCAAGACACGCCTCTGTGCGTCTGTCGGTGAAAAAGGCAGCCGAGACAGAAACTCATCGATTTCCCGACCCGGCGGAAGCATGATTGCCTGGCCGACAGCTTCCGATTGGCGGCTGCGCAGCATGATCCCCAAAAATAGCAGCAGGAACTCATCGAAGATCAACCTGAAACGAGCTTCCCGCCAGGTCTGCCGATCAGACGGCCGGTGCATGGCCTGCAGTGCCTGGGCTAGTCCGATGAGACGGTTTTTTTGTACCAGCTGCGCCGGCAGATGATCTGTCAGATCATCGCTCAACGGCAGAACCTGATCGATCCAATTGTACAGGTTCTTCTGCGTGATGCCGTGTACCAAAGGGTAAACCGGCAGCCAGCCCTGTCCCTGCCCTGCTGCGTTAGCATTTTGAATGTCAGGATGAAGCATCTGGAGTCGTCCGCCGCGCCGGGAGACCCTGCCAAAAAATTGATAGTCGCTATCGCGTGATAATGATCTGGCCAGATATGTCGCATTAAAAAAAAGCACTTCCAGACTCCCTGAGGAATCTGTCAGCAGCAGTCGCAATGTACGTTTCTTCCCAAAGCCGGTGAAAGCCATCTGGCTGATCCGGCCCTGGATCAGCTTGTTCTCGCCCGGAGTCAGATCTGCTATCGGGGTCAGCGTCCGGCGATCCTGATAGGCGCGTGGATAATATCGCAAAAGATCAGCCAACGATTCAAGACCGGCTTTTTTCAGGGCGGCCGCTTTGCTAGGGCCGATACCTTTCAAAAGAGTCAGCGGGTCGGTCAGTTGCAGCATCTTACTTTTTTACCTCGGTCGGTCTAAACCAATTTGTTTTGGCGACCAGGCCGGTGACCATCACGGCAATGCTGTTGGCAGACAAGCCGGCCATCGTCTGAAGATCATAATTGACACGCTTGATCAACTGTTCAGTCACCTCGCCAATGCTGCAGCCCATACGAACGACTACATTGATGCGGATATCGACGCCTTGTTCGCCGATCAACACTTCTATGTAGTCTTTGGCGTTAAATACCGGCTTTTCTAAGCGATAACGCAAGAGCTTGCCTCTGTGATTGGATAAACCTATTTGTTTGCGCAATCCGCTGGCTGCCTGAACGACAATTTTAGCAATCACACCATGACTGAAATCGATCTTCCCTTGTTTAGTTTGAATTTGATACCGCAAAAGACTCCACCTCAACGCCTGTCTCATAGGCTACGCCCGGTTCATCCAAAAAATCATGTGACAATATAAACTAGACTGAGCTTACGCTCGTTTATTATAGCATAAAGAATACCTCCTGAACCAGAACAATACATGCTCCAAAATACGGCTTTATGCAACATCGGGCTGAAAGACCGAAAAAAGAAAAAAGAAAACCTTTTCAGAACGCGCCACCTGTGATACAATACACGGGTCGGTTATAGAACAGCGACGCTCCATGTCGAAGCGATAAAAACAGTCAAGGGAGGTGTCCACACATGTCAAGAAAATGTGAAATCTGCGGCAAGGGCCAGGTTTCCGGCAATAAAGTCAGCCATTCCAATCGCCACACCCGGCGGAAATGGAACGCCAACATCCAGACTGTCCGAGTCGCAGAAAACGGCGCGGCAGTCCGCAAGAACGTCTGCACTCGCTGCATCCGGTCGGGCAAGATCACGCGCGCGCTTTAGAATACTGGCATCACATGGCCCAACAAAAACCAACCCACCTCGCAAAAGGTGGGTTTTTCATTTCACAAACGGCGTTCTCGCTCGGCCTTGATGCGTCGAAAAACATTGACGGCGTAAAAGGCAATCGCCACAAAATATGGCAAGCTTAAATAACTCAGGGATCTTTGCGTGTACTCAATGCCGATGAACTTTGTGCCTATTATGATAACCGTGCCGATCAGGCAAATCAGAAAAGCTACCTGCCGGGTCAGGCGAAGCATGTTATAGGCCGCCGGCCGGTTTTTCAATTTGATTTTAGCGTATTTGCCGAGAATAAAAATTGCCGCAAAAGAAATGAATAAATAAATAAAGACATTGCTGAGAACCATTTCAAAGGGAATTGTTGTATTAAGCATGACGACCGACTCCAATCAGGCTTGTGCTTATTTATGCATAGCTGATAAAAAGCGGCCGAACAGGCGCGGTCGCGCCTGTTCGGCCGAAAAAACACAGACTACTCAGTTGTGGCGACATTGGACATGCTGCGATAGAGCGAAGCCACCTGTTCGGCTTCGGGAACTCTTTTGCGTGTGCCCATGGTAATCCAGTAGAGGATCAATCCAACGAACATCCATCCTGCCCAAAGGGCAACACCGATAGTACCGATGTAGACCGGAGATTTCGGAATCAGATAGAGCGGCAGGATGACGGCGCAGATTATGATGCCAAAAATGGGTATGGCCAAGGTCGGCACTTTATATGGCCGATGCAGTTCTGGTTCCTTCGTCCGCAGTTTAACCAGCGAAAGCATCGTGATGAACCAACTCAAGACAAAGGCAGCGGCACTGAACATGGTGAACGGATCGATTATGCCCGTACCGAGCACCGGACCCAGAGCAGAAAGAGCTCCGCAAATTATGAGCGGGATGATCGGCACACCGGCCTTGTTGGTCTTTGACCAGCTGTGCGGAATCAGATACGCTCGGGCCAGACCCATCATCAGAAGTGGAGTCGCCAGCATAAATCCATTCCAGGTAGTAATCAATCCGGCGAGAGCGCCGACCAATGTGCTGATCCAAAGAATATCTCCAATTGTGCCCGGATAGATGACCTGGAAAAGATGCGAGGCTGCCGGCGGTTCAAGTACAAAGAATTCTTTCCACGGCATGGCTCCGCCGATGGAAAAGAGCAGGATGGCATAAAAAATAGTTGCCGCGCCAACGGCCAGAACGACAGTCTTGCCGACTTGCTTGACATCGCCGGCGGCGTCTTCAATACCCTGCGGGATGGTCTCAAAACCGGCCAGGAAGAAGGGCGACAGCGCAAAGACAGAGATAGCGCCCAACATGAAGTTGCTGTGAGAACCATGATCCGCCTGATGCTCGTAGATCGGCTGCAAGTGCTGCGAATCATAACTGATAAACGCGGCTATGATGGTTAAAATGCCGGAGGCTAACAGGATGATGACCATGATCTTCTGCAGCAGAGCAGCCGACTGAATGCCGACCCAGTTGATAAAAACAATGACAAGCGACATCAACACTCCAACCATGATGCCGGTGGTATAGATCGGCGTGTTCAACAGCGTATATGCCGGTTCGCCGGCTGTTATCGCCGGAAACAGGACGGAGAGGATCTTGTTGATGTAGATGGCCTCCCAGGGGATGATAGTGATGAAGGCGCCAACCGCTGCCCAGCCGGACAGAAACGCCATCTTGCGGCCAAAGGCTCTGTAGGCGAAGGCCACCGCACCGCCTGCTACCGGCAGCGCCGGGGTCATCTCGGCATAGGCTAAAGCGATAGGAATCATAAATAAGAGCGACAATAAATAGCCAACAGCGGCCGGTATCGGACCGCCGGCATTAGCCATCCAGCTGTTTATCGAAACTGCCCAGCCCACACCGATGATTGCGCCAAAGCCGATTGCAAAAAAGTCAAACGCGCTCAGGCCCTGTTTTTTTTCTTTTGTCAATAACACACCTTCTTTCCGCTCCAAAACTATGAATGATGTAAAATGAACTACTGGTGAACAAGAAATTGGTTCATTTAGATTTTACCCTTAATCGTTGCAGGATAACATAAAATCTTTGCAAATTAAAGAACTTCAACTATTGAGACTATATTGAAAATTTTAAAACAATCAAACTAATCGAACTCCGAATCCTTTTCAGGTCAGCGGTCAGGAATTCTGGCAACTATCCCGCGTCGGTTTGCGATTGCCTATTTTCCGGCTTCTTTCGCGCAGAACTTCCTCAATGTCCGATGGCATGATCTCCTGCTCGGCCATCAAAACCAGCAGATGATAGGTTAAATCACAGATCTCCTCTACCAAGGCCGGTTTGTCGCCGTCCTTGGCTGCTATCAGAACTTCTCCGCTCTCCTCGGCGCATTTTTTCAGGATCTTATTCAAACCGGCATCGAACAAATAATTGGTATAGGAATTTTCGACCGGTTCCGCCCGACGGGCCAGAATCACTCTGTATAATTCTTCCAGTATGTTTTGACTGGGCAAAATGCCTGTTGTCTCCTGTTTTTTCTCGACTGTCATGTCAATCTCCTCCATTTATGGCTCTTCTACTCCATTAAACAAACTGCCTCGCTGGTAAAAGCAACTCATATTTCCGGTATGACAGGCCGGCCCGGTCTGCCAGACTTCAATCAGCAGAGCATCGCTGTCACAATCCGGACTTATTCGCAGCACCTTCTGCACATTTCCCGATGTGGCGCCTTTGTTCCATAGTTCCTGCCGGGAACGGCTGTAGAACCAGGTGTAGCCCGTTTCCAACGTCCGCTGCAGGCTTTCCCGATTCATATACGCCAGCATCAGGACCTCCCTGGTCTCAACTGATTGGATAATGGCCGGTATCAGATCGTCTTTAATAAAATATTGTTCAATATCCATGTCGTGCTTCTCTCTCATTATAAAAGGCTAACCGCTATGCCGTGCTCCTGCAATGTCTCCTTGACCTGCCGAACCGAGAGCTCGCCATAGTGAAAGACCGACGCCGCCAGCGCTGCGTCAGTAGCAGTCTCCTCAAACAAGCGAACAAAATGATCGACCGTGCCGCAACCGCCCGAAGCGATGACAGGTATGCCGACATTCTCCGAAACCAGTCGCAGCATATCAATATCAAAACCTGCCTTGGTGCCGTCGGCATCTATAGAAGTGAGTAAGATCTCACCGGCGCCTAAGCGTTCGCCTTCCCTCACCCATTCCAATAGATCGCGTCCACTGTCCCGGCGACCGCCATCGATATAGACACGGTACTTCCCTGCTTTGTCTTTTTTAGCGTCGACTGCCAAAACAATGCACCGGCTGCCGAATTGTCCGGCCGCCCGGGCGATCAATTCCGATTCAGCGACCGCTGCCGAATTGATCGAGATCTTGTCTGCTCCTGCGTTCAGCAGGTCGCGGATGTCTTCCATGGTTCGGATGCCGCCGCCGACCGTCAGAGGTATGGAAATGCTTCGAGCCGTCCGGCGAACCAAATCCGCCAGCTTATTATGTCCTCCGGGCGTTGCTGTTATGTCTAAAAACACGATCTCATCCGCCCCCTGCCGGACATACTCAGCCGCGCTGGCCACCGGATCACCTATTTCTTTAAGGTCGACGAAGCGGATGCCCTTGACGACTTTTCCGTCACAAATATCCAAACAGGGAATTATGCGTTTAACCGGCATAGTAAATATTACTCCTTTCAGTTGCCAAAGCGCGCCAACGCTTCTTCCAAATCAATGGTTCCGTAGTAGACAGCTTTTCCCATAACTGCGCCGGCGGCACCAATCGCCTCCAATTGTATTAGATCCTGCATATTTCTAATTCCGCCGCTGGCGATCACAGGGGTTGAAACCGTTTTGATCAATGTCTCTAACAGCTCTATATTAGGCCCGCTCAGCGTTCCATCGCGTTCAATATCGGTCACTATCAGTGCGGAAACACCGGCTGCGGTCATTTCCTCGGCGACGTTGATGTAGTCGCGGGAATGGCCGACCGTCCAGCCTGAGCTGTAGACCTTACCCTCTCGCACATCGATTCCAACGGCGACACTGGCCGAGCCGCGCTCACGCACCAGTTCCGCTGCCAGTTCCGGATGGCTGAGCGCCGCTGAACCCAATATAACGCGGTCTATTCCGGCATCCAGATATTTAAGCGCGTCTTCCTTCTTGCGCAAGCCGCCGCCTAATTGAATCTTTATTCCGTCCAACCGAGCCGCCGCTTCAAAAATTGACCGGTTGACCGGCTTTCCGGCCAGCGCCCCGTCTAAATCGACCATGTGCATCCACTCTGCGCCGGCCGCCCGGAAAAGTTCGGCCGCTGCCTGCCAATTATCTGCCATTTGCACGGCGCTGTCATATTCACCGCGGGTCAATCGGACACAGCACCCATCTTTGATATCGATCGCCGGAAAAAGTATCATCTTTAATCCTCCAAATTCCTTAAAGCTATGCCAGACTGCCTTTCGCGGACAGCACGCCGTTGCCGGCGGGCGCC
>DUVF01000033.1 GCA_012841165.1 Clostridiales bacterium | reverse complement strand
TCTGGCGCTGTTGCTGGCGATGCCGTTTGCAGCCTCCGCAGCAACCTTCAGCGACATTCAGGGTCACTGGGCTCAAAACACCATCGAAATGTGGTTGAAAGAAGGCTGGACGTCCGGCTATGCCGATGGAACGTTCAAGCCGGACAACCCGATCAACAGAGCCGAGCTGTTCACCCTGGTGAACAAAGTGTCCGACTTCACCGAGACGGCCGATATCAATTACAGGGACGTCAAGCCGACCGACTGGTTCTACAAAGAGTTCCAGAAAGCCCAAAAGGCAGGCTATTCCAAGGGTTATCCGGACAATACCGCGAGACCGCTGAATAACGTCACCCGTGAAGAGCTGGCGGCTTTAGTTCATCAGCTGAAGAAACTGGAAGACAATCCGGCGGCAGCCGACGCCTACAAAGACGCCAATCAGATGACCTGGAGCAAAGCAGCCATCGGCGCCTGTCTTGCGACCGGTGCGATGTCAGGTTATCCGGATATGACCTTCAAACCCAAGAAGGATGTTACCCGGGCTGAAGCCATGTTTGCGCTCTGCCGCGCACTGGGCATAGAGTTAGCTGCTCCGAACGTGACCGCCGATGATGAAAAAGATCTGATCAGAGGCATCACCCAGATCATGGAATACAGCATCGATGGTGGCGGATGGGTCACCTACAATCCGGCCAGAGTACCGGATCTGAGCGGCGATCACACTGTACTGGTCCGCTACGCCGCGACAGCTACGCAGGATGCCAGCCCCGAGACCAAACTGATCTTCACCTTAGCAGTTGAGGAAGAAGAGGAAGAAGATGTCATTCCGCCGGCAGTGATCGGCGGCGGTCCGTCAGCGACGGTAGCGAATTATAAACTGACCTTGAGGATCACAGATGGCACCAATACGGTAGATGCTGTATCCCAAAAGCAGGTTGTGGCGGGTACATCGAGCTTCTATGCCGAGGCAGTTGACCTTCTCAATGCCAACAGAGATGCTTTGAAAGTCTTTGCTGATCCGGAAGCCAGAGACATCATGGATGATGGCATCGCTGCCCGGGCTGGTGGTACGTTGGATACCTTCCTCAACACCAAAATAGCTCCGACATTAACGGCTGAGGCAAAGGCCACCATTCTGAATCCGAATGTGAAAATGTCAGAGTTGCAGGGTACGAACGTGTTGACTTATAAGACTCCGGTAGGCGGAAAAAATTACATTGTCACCATCAAAGTTGAGAGATAAGTGAGCCCAAAGAACTGTAATAAGAACTGTAAATAATTGATGATGGGCGGGCAATAACTGCCCGCCCATCATTATCTGCTTTATCATCAGTCCGTAGCGAGATTGCTTTAATGAACGATTTGTCCCAAACCAAGCCCGAAGAAAAAGCCGGCGGCAGCAGAATGTACCGCTTTTTCAACCGCTATCGTAAATATATCCTGATTTTGATCGATGCCTGCATCGCTGCTTTAGCCTATCTGACGCCTTTTCTGTTGAGTGGGATTCATGCGGCTAAGCTGCAGTGGTATGTTGAGCAGGTGCCTTTGTATGTTCTGATCTTCGTGACGACCTTTATTCTGATGGGCGTCTATCGCAACATCTGGCGCTATGCCGGAATTGAAGAACTGCTGCTCTGTCTGAAAGCACCGTTGGTTGCCAACGCTGTTTTTCTGGCACTGACCCTGATTTTGAAAATATCGATCCGAGGCTATGTCTATCCGGTCGCGCTGGCGGTATCCTGCCTGGCCGTTTTAGCAAGCCGGATTCTCTATAAATCGTTGCAGATCATCTATAAACGCAGACCGGATGCCATCGCGGCGGATAGAAACCGGGTCATGATAATCGGCGCCGGAGACGCCGCCGTCATGCTGCTCAATGAAATGAAGCAAAACAACCCGAACCAGTATGAGGTCTGCTGCCTGATCGACGACAATAAAACCAAGGTTGGCCGGCGGATCGGCCGCACCCCGGTGGTGGGAGACAGCGGCAAGATCATCGACATAGCAGCCAATCAAATGATTGATACTATAATTTTGGCAATCCCTTCGCTTGATCCGGAAAACAAAAAACGCATTCTCAATATCTGCGCCAAGACCGGTTGCAAATTGAAGCAAATGCCGGACATTCAAGCTCTGCTGGCGCGCGACAAACAAAAAGACCTGATCGCTTCGCTGCGCGATGTCCAGGTGGAAGATCTGCTGGGCCGGGATGTTATTGCCTTGGATTGCTCCTTAGCGGGAGAATATATCAGCGGAAAAACGGTGCTTGTGACCGGTGCAGGCGGCTCGATCGGTTCCGAGCTGTGCCGTCAGATCGCGCCGCTTAAGCCCAAAGAGCTGATCTTACTCGATATCTACGAAAACAATGTATACATGATTGAGCAGGAACTGCGCCGGCGCTACGGTAGCGAACTGCCCCTTCAGGTAGAGATCGCCAGCGTGCGTGATCAGCGGAAAATAGACTACCTCTTCCGGGAGAAGCCGATAGATGTCGTCTTTCATGCCGCGGCGCATAAACACGTTCCCTTCATGGAGCACAATCCGAGCGAGGCGATTAAGAATAATGTGTTCGGCACCTGCAATATGGCAGCGGCAGCCGACCGCCATAAAGTTGAAAAATTCGTACTGATATCGACCGATAAGGCGGTCAATCCCACCAACATCATGGGAGCGACTAAGCGGATTTGTGAGATGATCATACAGTATTACAGCAAGATCAGCGAAAGCACCTTCACTGCCGTGCGCTTTGGAAATGTGCTCGGCAGCAACGGCTCCGTCATACCACTGTTTCTTGAACAAATAAATCAGGGCGGCCCGGTGACGGTGACCCATAAAGATATAACCCGCTATTTTATGACTATACCCGAAGCAGTGCGGCTGGTCCTGAAAGCCGGAGCGATCGCCGAGGACGGCGAGATTTTTGTGTTAGACATGGGCGAACCGGTCAAGATCAACGATCTGGCGCTCAATCTGATTCGCCTGGCAGGTTTAACACCGGGTAAAGACATTCAAATCGAATACACAGGGCTGCGCCCGGGTGAAAAGCTGAAGGAAGAGCTGTTGAACTCACCGGATAAAAACCAAAGACAGACCGGCATCGATAAGATCTTTGTGGAAGCGCCAATTACCTTTGATGAAGAAGAATTCACCGAAACCATCGGTCGGTTAGACGCGGCGGCAGAGGAGTTTGATGTTGCTTTGCTGATAAGCTTGATCAAAAAACTGGTTCCGACCTATCGCAATTCAGATCAGGTTATCCGCGAAGGCGAAGCCCCGGCGGAAAAAAGCGAACGTCCTGATCTGGTGATCCTGCCTGTAGCTCATCCGGCGGCAGAAAAACCGGCGTCGATCCGAGTGGTTGGCTATGACGAGTGACAGCGCAAACTGGTATGTTGTGCAGGTCTTGACCGGAAATGAAGTGACGATGTGCCGCGACATCAACCGGCTGATACCGACAAATCAGTATGAGCATTGCTTTGTTCCGATGGCGGAACATCCAGTCAAGCGGGGCGGACAATGGCAAAAGGTCGAGAAGCCATTATTTCCCGGCTATTTTTTTGTCATCAGCCAGAACATCGAAGCCGTTCACCAGAGTCTGTGGTCGATCAGCCAGTTCAAGCGGATTTTGAGCGCGGACGGTCGTTTCGTGCCGCTGACAGACGAGGAGGTCGAGCGTTTTCGGGCGCTGACCGATCAGGCCTTCAACATGACGCTGTCCAAAGGCTTCATTGTTGGCGACCAGATCACGGTCACCGAAGGGCCGCTCAAGGGGCAGGAGGGCTTGATCAAGAAGATCGACCGCCATAAGCGGATGGCCTTTATCGAACTGCTATTTTTAGGCAAACCGACCAGAGTGCGGGTGCCGCTGGAGATCGTTGATAAGCGATAGTCAGATATCACTGGCATATTATAGAAAGCAGATTTCACCTGCGTGAATCTGCTCACACTGAAAGGATAAATTCCTCCCGGGCTTCAATCGTCGCCAGGCGCGTTGGGCAGGACAGGATGTGATACTGGACATGTGAAAAGCACCTGATTGCGAGTCAGGGTGGCGAAGCATTGTCTGAAACAGAGGGCAACCCAGGGAAGGTTTTCAAATGAACAGGATAAGAAAAATATCCTTTTCCCCACCGGATATTTCCGATGCGGAAATTGAAGAAGTAGTTAAAGCGATGAAGTCGGGATGGATCACCACCGGTCCGAGGACGAAATTGTTTGAGCAAAAGATCGCGGATTATGTTGGTGTCTCCAAAGCTGTTTGTCTGAGTTCAGCAACGACAGCAATGGAAATTACACTGCGTATACTAGGCGTTGGCCCGGGTGATGAGGTCATCACATCTGCCTATACATATACCGCATCGGCATCAGTCATCCATCATGTCGGTGCCAAAATTGTATTTGTCGATACCGCTCCTGACTCATACGAAATGGGTTATGAACAATTGGCGGAAGCTATCACCGATAAAACAAAGGTAATAATTCCGGTTGATATAGGCGGTGTAATGTGTGATTATAACAAGTTATTTGCAGTGGTGGGAAATAAAAAGCATTTGTATAAGCCCGCCAGTAAAATACAATATTTATTTGATCGTCCTATTATTATGGCTGATGCCGCTCATTCATTTGGAGCTACATATAACGGCAAAAAATCAGGCGCTGTCGCAGATTTTTCCTGCTATTCATTTCACGCTGTAAAAAATCTGACTACTGCCGAAGGTGGTGCGGCTGTGTGGATAGATAGAGATGGACTAGACAATGATTGGTTATATGAGCAATATCAGCTTTATTCTCTCCACGGTCAGAATAAAGATGCTGCAGCAAAGTTAAAGCCGGGGGCATGGGAATATGACGTCATTTTTCCGGCATATAAGTGCAACATGACAGATTTAACAGCAGCCTTCGGACTTAAACAACTGGAGCGTTTTGATATGTTAATGGCAAGGCGCCGTCAAATTGCCGGTATTTATGACAAAACTCTTATACCACTTGAACTTCAACGTCTTATTCATGATCGTGAAGACAGGCAAGGCAATTATCATCTTTATCTCGTTCGTGTTCCAGGGATTACTGAAGAGCAGCGCAATGATATCATCGTCCAAATGGCTGAGCAAGGGATCGCTTGCAATGTTCACTTTAAGCCATTGCCGATGATGACAGCATATAAGAATCTGGGGTTTGATATTAACAACTTTCCCAATGCATTTAAACAATATCAAAATGAAATTACCTTACCATTACACACTCTTATTACAAAAGAAGAAGCTGAATACATAGTAAAAGAATTCAAGGAAAGTATTATAGAATGTATGCCAAGTATATAAAAAGATTACTTGATATAATTTTTTCACTGATTGCCTTACCGTTTGTGTGTTTGGTAATTATCGTTATGGCACCAATTATCTATATAGATAATCCAGGACCCGTTTTCTACAATGCGCAGCGTAGAGGGAAAAACGGTAAGATCTTTAGAATGTTTAAATTAAGGTCAATGTATGTCAATTCACCAAATTTAAAGAATGCGGATGGTTCCACATTTAACAGCGAGAAAGATCCAAGAGTAACAAGAGTCGGAAAATTCATAAGGAAGTTATCTATTGATGAAATACCACAATTATTAAATGTGTTGATTGGTGATATGAGTGTTATTGGTCCCCGCCCCACCCTTGCGACAAGACCTTATGAGGAACTAAGCGATCTTTCAAAAACTAGATTAGCTGTCAGGCCTGGAATCACCGGATATGCACAGGCCTTTTATCGTAACTCCATCACGCAAGAGGAAAAATTTAGGTACGATTGCCAATATATTGATCGCATTTCTTTCTTGCTGGATTTGAACATTCTTATACAAACTATATTGGTAGTACTAGGCCGGAAAAATATATATAGTGATGAAGGGTCTTTTAAGCAAACAACCAAATGAAAAATTTGTTTATTGTTGGAGCTTCTATACTCCAGTTACCGGCAATTGAAAAAGCGAAAGAAATGGGCCTGCATGTAGGTGTTGCAGACTACAATACCCACGCTGTTGGCATTCCATATGCGGATGAGTATTTTAATGTTAGCACCATCAATGAAAGAGGCATATATGAGGCTGCAAGATCGTTTCGCGCGGATGGCATTATGACTCTTGCGACAGACATGCCCATGAGATCAGTTGCTTATGCATGTGAGAAGCTTGGTTTGCCCGGAATATCCTACGATACGGCGATTAAAGTCACAGACAAAGGAGAAATGATAAAGGCTTTTAAGAAAAGTCGTGTTGCTCATCCTTGGTTCTATGTAGCATCATCTGAAGAGGAATTTAATAAGCAGAAGAAAAACATCAAATATCCATGCATCATAAAACCTACAGACAATGCGGGAAGTCGAGGGGTGATTCTTGTTAATACAAGTAAAGAGGCT
>DUVF01000032.1 GCA_012841165.1 Clostridiales bacterium | reverse complement strand
GCTGCCTGGCTGGTCAGTTTGCGCTTTATTCCAAGAAAACCTTTGCAGCTGAAGGGTATTGACCACCGTTCTCTCGATTTGCCCGGTGGAATACTTTACATCATGACAATAACTTCGTTGATCTTCGGGTTGTCTATGATCACTCGTCTGGCTGTGGCAAGGTATCTGTTGCTGTTGTCGCCGCTGTGTTTCGTCTTGTTTGTCCGGCATGAACGGAGATCAGCAAGTCCCATCATTCAAATCGAGTTGTTTCGCCGGGATCGCATCTACATGTTGTCAAATTTAGCGGCGCTGTTGAATTACGGTGCAACTTTTGCTGTCGGCTATCTGTTGTCCATTTACCTGCAGGTGGTGCGTGGGTTTGACGCCAGTTTGAGCGGTTTCATATTGATCAGTCAGCCGTTGATCATGGCAGTGCTGTCTCCGCTGACAGGCAGGTTGTCGGATAGGATATCCCCCTATAAGTTAGCGTCTTTGGGAATGGCATTCTGTGCGGCGGGGCTGGTGGCGCTCGGTTTCATTCGACCGGATTATCCCCTTTTTCTGTTGGTTGTCGTGTTAGTTTTGATAGGGATTAGCTTTGCTCTGTTCTCGTCTCCGAATACGAACGCGGTGATGAGCCGTGTCCCGCCTAAGGATTATGGCGTTGCGTCTTCGGTGCTGGCGACTATGCGAACAATTGGTCAAAGCTCTGGTTTGGCAACTATTTCCTTTATCTTCGCGATTCGGGTGGGTAATATTCCCTTGCATTCAGTACCGACCGGCATGCTTATTTCTGCAATGAGCCTGGCCTTTTTAATTTTCTCCGCGGTCTGCGCAGTCGGCATTTTCTGTTCAATGAGTCGAAAAAGCCAAGACAATTAAAAAACACCACTCAATCATTTTTTAAAAATTATAAAAAAGGAGTTGACAAGACAGCGCTTTCGTTGTATGGTTAGTTACACAAGCAGTTAACCAAATGACAGAGCAACTGATGTAGGTTCTAAACCAGCTATAAACCAATTGAAAGCGATTGTGATATTGACAAATAGAGAGGAGGTCATTGCTAGAATGAACTTTGATGATGAAAGGCCGCTTTTCATACAAATTGCTCAGGCGATCGAAGATGGCATCCTGTCGGGGGCATTTGCGGAGGAGACGCAGATCCCTTCGACCACCGAGTTGTCTGTTAATTATCGGATCAATCCGGCGACAGCGCTCAAAGGCATCAACCTGTTGGTCGATAAGCAGGTCGTATATAAGAAAAGGGGAGTCGGAATGTTTGTCAAAGAGGGCGCTGTCGATAAGATCCGGTCGGCCAGAAAAGAAGAATTCAACACCAATGTCGTGGCAAAGCTGGTCAAAGAAGCAAAGAAGATCGGATTAACCGCCGGCGAAGTGATTGAAATGATAGAGAGGGGCATGGCAAAATGACGGGAATTGAAATCAAAAACGTCAGTAAACATTTCAAGGAAGTGAAAGCGCTGGACGATGTCAGTGTCAGTTTCGGCAGAAATAAGATCTATGGTTTGCTCGGGCGCAACGGAGCGGGTAAAACTACTCTTTTGAATATGATCTCCAACCGCCTGTATCCCGATCGGGGCAATGTGACGCTTGACGGAGAACCGATTCCTGATAACGATGCCGCGTTGGGGAAGATCTTCATGATGGGAGAAGTCAACTTATATCCTGATTCGATGAAAGTTAAGGAGGCGTTGCAGTGGACCGTCCGCTTCTATCCGGAGACCGACCTGGAATATGCGCATGCGGTAGCTGAGCGCTTTCAGCTACCCTTAAAGAAAAAGATTAAATCACTGTCGACGGGCTACGCGTCGATCTTCAAACTTGTGACCATGCTCTCTACCAACGCACCTTTTATTTTAATGGACGAGCCGGTGCTGGGCCTGGATGCGAACCACCGTGATTTATTCTATCGCCTGCTGGTGGAAAAGTACGCTGAGCGGCCGGCTACCTATATT
>DUVF01000031.1 GCA_012841165.1 Clostridiales bacterium | reverse complement strand
GGGAGTTTTCGGAGTGACCGACAGCCATCTGGCGGCCGCCATCCTCAAGGAAGCAGAACAGCGCGGTCGGAAGGCCTGAGAGAGCAGGGAGGAACGTAGATGACAAAAAAAGTCAGTGAAATTGCTAAGAAATTAAAGGTTGACAATAAAGAAGTGCTGGAAAGACTAAATAGCATGGGAGTGGAGGCTAAAAACCAGGATAGTATGGTTTCCGATATCGATGCCCAGGCGGTCGTAAACATGGTTTTGCATAGCCGCAAAAAAGCTGCGGAGACCAAAATCGTACAAGCTGTCCCGCAGAAGCGTTCTCGCTCCACAAAAAAGGCCGAGTCCAACCGGGAAGTAAAAATCGAGGTCAAACAGGCCGATATTTCTGTTTTGCTGGAACGAGGAAAAGCACAGCAGAGGAGCCGTGAGGCTGCCCGTGCCAAAAAAGCCGAGGCAACCGGTGAAACTAAGATGCTTAGCCGGACAGGCATAACTCCTCCGGCCGGGATCCCCATGCGTAAAAGCGCGGCCAGTCAAACGGCAGCCGATAAACCATTGTCCCAACAAGCTTCTGAGCAAACACCGACTTCTGCCAAAATCGGGCCGATTGCACCGCCGGTCGGGACGCCGATGCGCAAATCAGAGGTTCCGCAACCGGATCGTGAAGAGAAAATCGTTGATGAGATGGTTGCCAGCACCGTACCTATAGCCGAAACAGAGATTCCAGAAGCCGCTGTAGCGCCGGCCAAGGAAGCAGTCAAAGCAGCAGTTGAACCGACAATAGCCGAACCGAAAACAGCCGAACCGGCGGCGGTCAAACCGGCGGCCGAAAAGAAAGTCGGCGCCGAAGAAACGGTGACGGCTCAGCCAGGTGCGGCACCGGCCAGTCCAACAGCAACAGTTGTAACTCCGGCGGTGACGGATCAAACCGAATCGCCTGCGCCGGTTAAAGCAAGTGAAACCACATCGGTTAAAAAGCCGGCTGCACAAAAACAGGAAGAAAAACCGCTCAAACCAGCTGCGGAGATTCGCAGCGGCCGGCCAAAAGCTGAGGAGCATAAGGCCGAACGGCCGAAAGCGGAGAGAGAGAGATCGAACGTTCAGAGAGCAGAAAAACCGAAACCGGAAACCGCGGGCGGGCTGGACAGAAGGATGCGTCGCGTGGCGGACGACCGTAAAACCGGGCCGGCTGACAAACGAAAGAAGAGACCGGCCGCGTTTGATCGCAGCTCTTTAGAAAAACAACCGCTCAAAAAACCGCGCAAAAGAAAGGTGCAAAAAGTGGAAGAAGAAATTTCCGGAGTCGATATGGAAAAACTGGCCCCGGGTACCTGCGTCATAAATGTGCCGATTACGGTAAAAGGACTGGCGGAACAGCTGGCCTGCTCGACTTCCGATATCATCGTATCGCTGATGGGGTTGGGCATCATGGCCAATATCAATCAAAACTTAGATGAAGATATGGTCGTGTTGCTGGGTGAAGAGTTAGGTATCGCGCTGGTGGTCGACAAGGTCGAAGAAGAAGTGGTAGAGGAAGGTCTGGAGACCTTTGAGGACGATGAGAGCGATCTCACCACCCGGCCGCCGGTAATCACAGTCATGGGCCATGTCGACCATGGCAAGACCTCCCTGCTGGACGCGATCCGCAAGACCAATGTTACGGAATTTGAATCCGGCGGCATCACGCAGCACATCGGCGCTTCGGAGGTCGTTATCAACGGACAGAAGATAGTCTTCTTAGATACACCGGGACACGAAGCCTTTACCACGATGCGGGCCCGCGGCGCGCATGTGACCGACATCGCTGTGCTGGTAGTGGCGGCGGACGACAGCGTCAAACCGCAGACCATCGAATCTATAAGCCATGCTAAAGCGGCCGGCGTTCCCATTATTGTGGCGATAAATAAAATGGATAAACCTGACGCCAATCCTGACCGGGTCAAGCAGGATCTGGCCGGGCTGCCGACCGATCAGCGCGTACTGGTCGAGGAATACGGCGGCGAAACAATCAGCGTGCCGGTCTCGGCCAAGACTGGCGACGGCATTAAGTCGCTCTTGGAGATGATCCTGCTCCAGGCGGAGGTTCTGGAGCTGAAAGCCAATCCTAACCGGCTGGCCATGGGCACTATCATTGAAGCCCGTCTCGATAAGAACAGGGGCCCGGTCGCCACCCTGCTGGTGATGAACGGAAGCCTGCGATCCGGCATGTCGATCGTCGCCGGTGTGTGCAGCGGTCGTATCCGGGCGATGACGAATTTTAAGGGAGATCTGATTCAGAAAGCCGGACCGGCAACCGCGGTGGAGATCACGGGTCTTACTGAAGTTCCGGAAGCCGGTGACGAATTTTACGCCGTGAAAGAAGATCGCCAGGCTCGCGAGATCGCCGAACAGCGCCGGCTCAAGCAGCGGGAAGAGGTGATGGCGCGGAACGCCAGCGTCTCCTTAGAACAGTTGTTCAGCCAGATCCAGCAAGGTGAGATCAAAGAATTGAACCTTATCATCAAAGCCGACGTCATGGGTTCAGTCGACGCGCTTATCCAATCATTGGAAAAACTACAGACAGAGAACGTCAAAGTCCGTATCATCCACTCCGGCGTCGGAGCGGTTACCGAATCCGACATCATGCTGGCCAGCACATCGAACGCCATCATAATTGGCTTTAATGTCCGGCCGAGCACGGGTATCAGTGCCTTAGCCGACCGGGAGAATGTGGAGATCCGAAGCTATCGTATAATATACGAGATATTAGACGACATCGAAGCGGCTCTCAAGGGTATGCTTGATCCTGTCTATAAAGAAGTCCTGCTGGGCAAGGCAGAGGTGCGCAATACATTTAAGGTGCCCGGTGTGGGCATCATTGGCGGCGCTTATGTAGTAGAAGGCAAGGTCGCCCGCAATGCCGAAGTGCGCCTGGTGCGCGACGGAATCGTCATCCATGAAGGGAAGATATCTTCGCTGAAGCGCTTTAAGGATGATGCCAAAGAGGTCGCGCAGGGCTTTGAATGCGGGATCGGAATTGAGAATTTCAACGACGTCAAAGAAGGCGACGTCATTGAAGCGTTCAAAATGGAAGAGGTTGACCGCCATTAAGGCATTTGAAAGGAAAGATAAAAAATGGCCAGACGGTTTCGACCGGAACGGATCGGAGAGGAAATCCGCCGGCTGATCAGCGAAGTGCTCCGCAAGGAGATACAGGATCCCCGCCTGGATGGGATAGTAAGCATTTCCACCGTGGAAGTATCGCCGGATCACAGCTATGCTACCGCTTATATAAGCCTGTTGGGCGATACCAAACTGGATGAAGCCAGTGAGGAACAGAAAAAAGAGGTGCTGGAAGCGTTTCAGGCAGCCAAAGGCTTGATCAGAAGACGCATGGGCAAGGAATTGCGCCTGCATCGCACACCGGATATCAGTTTTAGAATCGATACCTCAATGGAATATGGACGTCACATAGACCGTGTCTTATCCGAACTGGGTCTATGCAAAGAATCTGAGGAGGATGCGACGGAAGATGACAAATGAGCGGGAAAAAACGCTTCAGAAAATAGCAGAAGTCTTGCGGTCGGCCGCCTCAGTTTTGATATTTCCTCATATCCGGATGGATGGAGACAGCTTGGGTTCAGCCGTCGCGTTGGCCCGAGCCTTGCGTGCTGCCGGCAAACAGGCCTGGATCCTGGTTGCCGAAGATATTCCGAACAACCTTCATTTTATGGAGGGCGGGCTGTCCACCAGAGACAGCAAGGTGATCGAACAGCCGGATGTCTGCATAGCGGTTGATTGCAGCGACGCTGAACGAATCGAAGACCGGAAAGAGGCTTTTGCCAGAGGAAAGACCACCGTAGTGATCGACCACCATGTCACCTTCGATGCTTTCGCCGAGATCAACCTGAGCGACGGGCAGGCGGCGGCCACCGGAGAACTGGTGTTCGAACTGCTGAAACATATGGCAGCGCCGATCGACAGGCCAATCGCCGAGGCACTTTACGCCGCGATCGTAACCGATACGGGCAATTTCCAATACTCGAACACTTCCGCGAAAACACACCGCATCACGGCTGAACTCTACGCCAGCGGCATCGATCATACGGCAGTTGTCGTTGAAATTTACCAGAATGTCCGACCACAAAAGATATTACTGTTGGGCGCAGCTCTGAATGACATTCAGATGGTCGCCGATGGGAAGATTGCCCTGGTTCAGGTCACCAAAGAGATGTTCCGTCAAACCGGCGCGCTCATTTCCGAATCAGAAGGGATAGTCGAGATGCTGCGCAGCATGCGCGGCGTGGAGGTAGCGGCTGTATTAAAAGAAGATAACGACAAAGTCCGGGTCGGACTGCGCTCTAAAGCAGCTGTCGATGTGGCAGAGATTGCTGCTCTTTTCGGCGGCGGCGGACATCAAGGGGCCGCTGGTTTTTCCAGTTCGGATGACATTGAAACGACAGCCGTACGATTGATTGAGGCTCTTAAGAAGAGCCTGCTTGGTTGATATGACACAGAACGGCATTTTTAATTTATTAAAACCCGCCGGCATGACTTCGCACGACGCGGTCTATTTTATACGGAAGCTGACCGGTTTAAAAAAGGTAGGTCACAGCGGGACGCTCGATCCGATGGCGGTTGGAGTGCTGCCGGTCTGTCTGGGTCAGGCGACCCGCGTCATCGACTACCTTGATCCCGACGAAAAATCCTATCGCTGTGAATTTATGTTAGGCATTGAAACAGACACTTGGGACATTTGGGGAAAAGAGCTTGACAGGGCGCCGGGCAGAACCGATATAGTCAAAAAAGCTGAAAATGTGACTTTTAATCAGCTGCAGGGCCTCCTGGAGGAACATTTGGGGGATATCCGCCAGCTGCCGCCGATGTTCTCTTCTGTGCGCGTCAAAGGCCGTCGCCTGTATGAGTATGCCAGAGATGGAGTCAGCATCGAAGTGGCACCGCGGGATGTGACGGTCAGCTCGCTGCGCTTGTTGGAATGGGATCCGCAGACCCGACGGGCTATGTTTGACATCAGCTGTTCGAAGGGTACCTATATCCGCAGTATTTGCCATGAAGTCGGCCAGCGCCTGAATACCGGCGCCGTGATGACTTTTCTGGCGCGCACCGCTACCGGCGCTTTCGATCTGACAGAGGCGATATCCTGCGAAGAATTGAGTGAAAACTGGCAGCGACATCTGCTGCCGCCCGACTATCCACTCAACCGCTACGGCTCGATCGAGGTGGCGCCGGCGCGCATCCCCTGGATCCGAAACGGAGGCAGTCTGCGCCTGAACGAGGTTAAGATTACGGCCCGGCCGCAGCTTCCGGCGGTCAGCCACTACAAGACCAGGCCGCACATAGACAGGGCCTATCGTCTGTATAG
>DUVF01000030.1 GCA_012841165.1 Clostridiales bacterium | reverse complement strand
TCGGCCTCCATGTCGACTCTGTCCGCGCTGGTGATGACGAGCAGCTCGACCTTCACCCTGGATTTTCTGAAAGCGATCTGGTTTAAGAAGATGTCAAGGACTGCCCAAGTGGGTACGATTAAAGCACTGTGCATAGTGTTTGTAATCCTTTCAGTGGTGATCGCTCTGAACCCGAATAACCTGATTACGACGCTGATGTCGCTGTCCTGGGGCGCACTGGCGGGATCGTTTCTGGGCCCTTTCCTCTACGGACTGTTATGGAAAGGGACTACCAGAATGTCGGTTTGGGCTTCTATGGTAGTGGGAGTTGGAATCAATGTACTCAATTTGATCGTTACGTTCACCAGCCCGCCACAGGCCGGAGCCCTGGCGATCGTGTTGTCGCTGGTGGTCGTTCCGGTGGTCAGCGTTTTGACGCCGAAACTTGACCCGGCCAAGGTCGAAGAAATTTTTTCCTGTTACAATGAACAGGTTGAAGTGGTGGTGCAGCATAAATACCATCTGGCGCCGGATGACGAACAGCTGTTGGAGAAATAGGCCGGCGATTGGCACAGCAGCTTTTGTGGTATAGTGGATAGGGAGGGTAGAAAAATGACAACACAAAAGATGACGGTAGATAAAATTAAAATCGGCGTAGTTGGTTTTGGCCGCATGGGCCGGTTGATTTGGAATAAAGTGGAAGAAAGTGAAGACATGGCAGCGACGCTGAGTTTTGACACGCCGGCGGAAACGATCAGCGACCTAGACCGGATAGATGTATTGATAGACTTCAGTCATCCTAACAATTTGGCGATTTATGGACCGCAGGCGCTTGCCGCGGGGGTTTCGCTGGTGATAGCGACAACCGGATATGCGGAAGAGCAGAGAGCGGAAATCAGGCGGCTGGCTGAGAAACTGCCGATCGTCTTTGCGGCTAATTGTTCAATCGGTGTGACTGTAATGGCGAGAGTTTGCCGGGACTTGGGTCGGGTGCTGGGCGACCGCTGGGACATGGAGGTCGTCGAAGCGCATCATAACCAAAAGATTGATGCACCGAGCGGCACGGCTAAACTGCTGGTCGATTCGCTCGATCCGGATGGCCGCTTGGAGCGCGTATACGGTCGCTTTGGAGAGCGGCGGCGGGGTCAGGAAATTGGCGTCCACGCGGTACGCGGCGGTTCGATCGTCGGTGAGCACAAGGTCATATTTGCCGGTTCAAACGAAGTGCTTGAGGTGACGCACCGGGCTGGTTCGCGTGATCTGTTTGCTGAAGGCGCTCTGGCGGCCGCCCGTTTTGTGCACGGCAGGAAGCCGGGGCTGTACACGATGGAGGATGTGCTGTATGGCGGTGATTGATCATAAGCGATCACTTCAATAGAAAAAGGCAAAGGCTGCTGCCCAAATTGCTGGCGGTAGCTTTTTCTTTGCGAAAAAATGAATAAATATAGCACTATAGTTTTTGAGAAATACGGCATCGGGCCAGATGCAGGTAAAATTTAAGGAAACAATAAAAAGCCGCTTGCATAATGTTTCATCAGGATGTATAATTATAAATAATTCATTTAGAAAGGCGATTTGCGATGGATAGCAAAATTAAAGCTGGCGTGGTCGGCGCAACCGGGTATGCCGGTGCTGAACTGGTTCGGCTGCTGGCAGAGCATCCGGCGGTCAGCGTAGACAAGCTAAGTTCGGTCAGTTTCAGCGGTCAGGAGATATCGAAAATATATCCGTCTTTCCGAAGCGGATTAGCGAGTTTGCTGGAACCCAATCATATGTCCATGCTGGATGCTTGCGATGTTCTGTTCGGCGCCCTGCCTCATGGGCTGTCTCAGCCGATAGCGGCTGATTGTGCAGCCAAAGGCAAGGTCTTCATAGATTTGGGAGCCGACTTTCGGCTGACCGAAGAAGAAGTCTATACTAAATGGTATGATGGGCACTTCGATGATCCGGATTTGCACGCCGAGGCGGTGTATGGTCTTTGTGAGATTAACCGGGCGGACATTAGAAAAGCCCGTCTGATCGCCAATCCGGGTTGTTATCCAACTTCGGCCATACTGGGGCTCTATCCGGCATTGGCAGGCAATTTGATCGAAACCACCGATTTGATAATTGACGCCAAATCAGGAGTCACCGGAGCCGGGAGGGGACTTTCGCAGACGACGCATTTTCCGGAAAGCAGCCAGTCTTTCGCCGGTTACAAGATCGGCCTGCACCGACATACGCCGGAGATTGAGCAGGCGCTTACCCAAATTTCCGGACAGCCGGTGGTGATCACCTTCGTGCCGCATCTTTTGCCGGTGAACCGGGGCATACTGTCGACGATTTATTGCCGCCGTCGCAGCAGTTTGTCGGAAGTGCGAGCTCATTATGAAGCGGTCTATGCCGACGAGCCCTTTGTGACCGTTCTGCGGGAAGGGGAATTTGCCGACATCAAGAACGTCCGGCAAACCAACTGTTGTCATATTTCGCTGCATGAGGACGATCATACAGACAAACTGATTATCTGCAGTGCGATCGACAATATGGTAAAAGGAGCGGCCGGCCAGGCGATTCAGAATATGAATCTAATTTTCGGTCTGGAAGAAACCACCGGCTTGCCGCGAATTGCCCCGGCGTTTTAAGTCGCGGAGCGTAATCTCGCTCATTGTCTCTTAAACATATAATAAGGAAAGGAACCCAGAAGCCATGAAAACTTCTGTTCAGGATTTTATCAATATTGTTAAGGGGGGCGTTTGCGCCCCCAAAGGATTTCGGGCCGCCGGCATTTGCTGCGGCATTAAGAAAAAGGGTCAACTCGATCTGGCGTTGATTGCCTCCGACAGTCCCTGCGCCGCGGCTGCCGTGTATACAAAAAATCAGGTGAAAGCGGCGCCGGTTCAGCTTTCGATGAAACATCTCGAAAATGGCAGGGCGCAGGCAGTGATAGTCAATTCCGGAAACGCCAACGCCTGTGCGGTGAATGGAAACCGGAATGCGCTCAGGATGACTGAATTGACAGCCCGGGGATTGGGAATCGCGACCGAAGACGTGGTGGTCGGATCGACCGGCGTGATCGGCGTTGAATTGGATATCGCCCGTGTGGAAAAGGGGATGCCGGAGCTGATCGGATCACTGACTTATCAGGGTAGCCAGGAAGTCGCTACTGCCATCATGACGACGGATACTTTCATCAAAGAGCTGGCGGTGGAGTTTTCAGCCGATGGCAAAAGCTGGCGGGTGGGGGGCATTGCCAAAGGATCAGGAATGGTGCACCC
>DUVF01000003.1 GCA_012841165.1 Clostridiales bacterium | reverse complement strand
TGCGGCGGCGCCACCGGCTCTTCCAAGTCGCACAACCTGACTTCTCTTGAAAGCGGCGGCGCCGAAGTTCAAAAAGGCAACGCGCCGGAGGAGCGCAAAATCATTCGTCTGTTCCGCAACCCGTCTGTCACCCGGCTGATCAAACGCTGCAACGATTTTGGAGCGGGAGGCGTTTCTGTGGCCATCGGTGAGCTGGCTTCCGGTCTTGATATCAATCTTGACCTGATCCCTACAAAGTATGAGGGGCTAGACGGAACCGAACTGGCAATCAGCGAATCTCAGGAGCGGATGGCAGTTGTGGTAGCCGCTTCGGATACCGAAATGTTTTTACGGTTAACCAAAGAGGAAAACCTTGAAGCCACTGCGATTGCTCAGGTTACGGATAAAAATCGTCTCACCATGCACTGGCAGGGACAGACCATAGTCGATCTGGCACGCGAATTTTTGGATTCAAACGGTGCCGTCAAGCACGCTACTGTCGAAGTCAGTCCTCAGAAACTGGAGCATGTTTCCGACTACAATTCCCTTACTCCGGACTCACTGCGCCAAGGGTTGGAAATGCTGGCCGATGATTTGAACCACTGCTCGCAACAAGGTCTGGTTGAACAATTCGATTCAACGGCGGGAGCCGCAACTGTTCTGCTGCCTTATGGAGGAAGGTGGCAGGCCACCCCGGCGCCCGCTATGGTCGCTAAGCTACCGCTCCTTAAAGGGGAAACGACCACCTGTTCAGGAATGGCTTTCGGGTATAATTCATTTTTGTCTGAACAGGATCCCTACCTCGGCGCTTATTGCGCAGTCGTCGAGTCGCTGAGCAAGTTAGTTGCCTGCGGTTTTGACCTGAAACATGTCCACCTCTCCTTTCAGGAGTATTTTGAAAAGTTGGCCGATGAACCGCTTCGCTGGGGCAAACCCTTCGCCGCCTTGCTGGGCGCCTTGGAGGCGCAGCTCGATTTCGGCGTCGCCGCCATAGGCGGAAAGGATTCCATGTCGGGCAGCTTTGAAGACCTCGATGTCCCCCCGACTCTGGTTTCTTTTGCCGTTGCGGCCGGTTCGACCGCGACCATCATTTCGCCGGAATTCAAAAAAGCCGGTTCCCGTATCGTCCTGCTGGAACCGGCAGCCCAAAAAGATGGTCGACCCGCGCCTGCCGGCCTGCTTGAGCTGTTTGAACTCCTGCACCAACTAATCAAAAATGGTCAAGCGCTGTCCGTCCAGCCGTTATCCACCGGCGGCGCCGCCCATGGTCTCTATCAGATGTGCCTGGGCAACCGGATCGGCGCACGGCTCAACCTGCTCAACACCGCTTCCGCTTCCTCATTAAATTCTTCATCAGATAATTCAGCTGCTACGCTTGAAGCTGATCAACTTTTCCGCTATGCACCGGGAAGCTTTCTGGTCGAATTGGCAGCCGGCGCCGAACTGCCAAAGCTGCACCGCCCGAATCAAACGGATGAGTTTACCAATCCGCGGCTGACCGAACTGGGACAAACTATAGAGAGCTTTGTGATCGAAGCTGCCGGTGAGAATATTTCGCTGACGGAACTGCAAAAACTGTCGGAAAGTAAGCTGGAAAGCATCTTTACTTTTAACCCACCAGTTTACCAAGCTGACGCCAAACCGCCTAAGCTGAGCTACAGCCCTGCCGACCAAAAACAGGCTGAGTCCATATCCGGCCTAAGCGCCGCGCCCAAGCTCCATTCAGACGCTGAACCAAAGTCAACCGCTGCGCCAAGGGCATTTTTACGCCGTTCCAACAATCCGCAGGCTCAGCCGCCTGCCCTAATTCCTGCCTTCCCCGGCACGAATTGCGAATATGATGTGGCCCGGGCGCTCGACCAGGCCGGCGCCAAGGCTCAGATTTTAGTTGTCCGCAACCTGACGCCAAACGACATCTCCGAAACCATTGATGCCCTGGCCAAAGCTATCCGTTCCTCCCGCATCATAGTTATTCCGGGGGGGGCATCCAGCGGCAATGAACCGGACGGTTCAGGCAAGTTCATCACCACCATGTTCCGCAACCCGCGCGTGCAAGAGGCATTAGACGAGTTCCTGAACCGGCGGGATGGCTTGATGCTTGGAATTTGTAACGGTTTTCAGGCTCTAATCAAATTAGGTCTGGTTCCCTACGGCGAAATTCGCGAAGCCCGTCCCGACAGCCCCACCCTGGCCCACAACCGGATCGGCCGCCACCAGTCGCGCCTCGTGCATACCCGCATCGCGTCAAACTTGTCCCCCTGGTTGGCTGATTGCGAGGTTGGTGATATTTTCACAATGCCCCTATCTAACGGTGAAGGCCGTTTTGTGGCTGACCCGGCGCTCCTGGCAGAACTGGCAGCTAATGGTCAAATAGCCGCTCAGTATGTTGATTTAAGCGGTGAACCAACTTCCGAGCTGCCCTGGAACCCCAGCGGATCGGCTTGGGCAGTTGAAGCAATCACTTCGCCGGACGGCCGTATCCTGGGCAAGATGGGACATTCAGAGCGCTGCGGTACCTCCGTTCACATAAATGTTGCCGGTCGCTGTCAGCCTTTGTTCGAAAGCGGCGTTAAATACTTTTTATAGCTATATTTTCAGAAATTCTGAAATTTTCTGAAAATATAGCTTGACAAACCCATTTCGCTATAGTAATATGAACATACACTCAGAGAACGAGGAACGGATCCCAAGAGTTTTCGACACTGGGGGAACCAGCACCATCGAATGATTTTAAGGGTTTGATTCTCAAGTAAATGAGTAACTCGATGAGAAAGGTCAAGACCGGATCATTGAGGGCTCCGAGAACCGAAAGTTATCAACTTTAACGGTTCACTGAAGGGGCAAAGGAAGGAGGATGTAGTCCGTTGTGCTACATTCCGGAATAAGGTAGGCTTCAACTTAAACAAGATGAGCCTACCTTATTCGTTGATATTGTGCTTTTATACTAGTACCATAAGCTACTTGATTTTTCCCGGCAACCTTAGCATTATACATTTGTTCATCTGCCTGCTTGACCAATTCCTGTACCGACATTCCTGGCTCATACTCCGCTAAACCGATACTGACGGACATACGAACCGAGTCTCCGCTGGCAAATTCAAAGGGGGTCTGGTTGATCTGTTTGACTATACGCTCAGCGATCTTAACCGCATCAAGCCCCCTGATCCCCGGTAATATCCCAACAAATTCATCTCCACCATAGCGTGCCAGTATATCAGTCGAGCGCATATTGCTTTGGATAAATTTTCCCACCCGCACCAAAACACTGTCGCCGACCTGGTGGCCGAACCTATTGTTGACGCTGGCAAAATCATCCATATCGATCATCATAACCGTCAACGGCTGCTTGGTGTGACGCGCCTCAGCGACCATCTGCGGCAGATTGTTTTCAAAGTAGAAGCGACTTTTCAATCCAGTCAGATAATCCGACGACTTGGCCTTGCGGTCGGCCATGACCCATTGGCTGATTAGGATAGTCATACCCAGTATGAAAAAAATCACCCCGGTCACAACCACGCCCAAGACCCGCCGTAAGATTCCACGGACATTCTCCGTTGAATAATCTATACTCGCCAATCCCAGCACTTCACCGGTCTTAGGATCGTTAATCGGGGAACTGCCGGTCAGATACCTACCCCACTTGGGGTCGTCGATCAGCCCGGTAGTGGTGGAGACATTATATTTAAAAGATTTTATCTTTTCAGGCGTTATCGAATCTAAAGTCCCGATTGGCGTAAATGATTCTCCTTCCGGATCCTCGGCATCAAAAATATACATCAATTCTTCATCCGAGATATATTTTTCGGTAACAATGTAAGTGGCCTGGATTTCCGCCTTCAATTCGCGAAAAAGCGCCAGCATGCGATTATAATACTCTTCGTCATATTTACCCGCCTCGTAGCTGTCGGCTTCCACCAGCGCGCGGTAGGAAACCGGATCTTGCTCAATCAGGGTTGCCAGCACAACCGAGGAATTCCGGGCGTTTTCTTGTAAATCGATTAAGATCAACTGCTTGACCCGCCCATAAAAGAAGCTGCCAATGAACAAGCCGATAATCAATACGAACAACCCTATCCTCAAAGTGATTCTCAGCCATTCACGCGTCTGGCGATTTAACTGAAATGTATTAAACACACCAAAATCCTCTTCTACTTTGCTACACAAAAAAACAGCGGCTTTTCTTAATTGTCGCAATTTAGTAATTGTTTAGAGTGATTAGTTAGATTATATACTGTGCCTTAAGTCTGCGCAAGCATTCCCAGCCAAATTTATCCATCTCATCCACATTCCTGCAAGTGTCTTAAAATGCCGCCTCACGAGCGATGGCTCCGCTTGTTATATGTGTAAAAACGATACCGCCAGAACCAACGCTGAGCTCTTGCGCGGATTGTTTTTTACATATATAATAGCTACTATATCTAAAAGGTATATGTCAAAAAAAATAACAAAATCAGATATCTTAAGATATCTAATGTAGAAAAGAGGTGTCCGGTATGGCCGGCTTTATTTTGGCGCAGGAAAACACCCGCCGAATCAACAATGACGATGATATCTTCATTCTCAACACAAAAGCAAAAGAGATGGCCGCTCGCCTCGGCAGCGAAAATATCGCCAACGCCGCCATCGGCACGCTAATCGACGACCACGGAAAATTGGTCGTTCTTTCTTCGGTCGAGCAAACTCTGCGCAGCTTGTCCATTGAAGACTTCGCCGAATATGCTCCTATTGACGGCCTGGCTTCCTTTCAGTCTGCGGCAATTGCCGCGGTCTTTGAAGAACAACTGCCCGATTGCCCGATAGCAGCAGTCGCAACACCCGGCGGTACCGGCGCGCTCCACAACGTTATCCAAAACTACAGCCGGCGCGGCGACATAATATTGACCAGCGACTGGCACTGGGGTCCCTACAGAACAATCGCCGAAGAGCTCGAACGCAAACTGGAAACCTATCCGATGTTTGATGAAGATAACAGGTTTGACATAAAAAGCTTTAGCGACAAAGTCCATGAATTACTCAAACGACAGGACAGACTGGTTTTGCTTCTGAATACGCCAGCTCACAATCCAACCGGCTATTCGCTGAACAACAACGACTGGGACGCGGTGTTAGATGTCCTGAAAAACGAAGCGGCGGACCCCAATAAATCCATCGCCTTGTTGATAGATGTGGCTTATATCGATTTTGCCGATGACCCAGCCACCAGCCGTTTTTTCCTGCCGAAGCTGACCGGTTTGCCGCAGAATATCCTTCCGCTGATTGCTTTCAGCATGTCCAAGAGTTTCATGCTTTACGGAATGCGCACCGGCGCCATTATCGCGCTATCGCCGAACAAAGACATAATCGACGAGTTTCGTAAAGTGATGATTTTTACCAATCGGGGAACCTGGTCGAACGGCACACGTGCCGGCATGGTCGTTCTCAGCCGGATCTATGCAGACCCTGAATTGCTGGCCCGCACGAAGAAAGAACGCATCCCCGCCATGCGCTTGCTGGCAGATCGAGGCAAGACATTTATAAAAGCCGCCGCAGACGCGGATCTGGCAATCTACCCCTATAATGCCGGCTTCTTTGCGGTTGTCCACACAAACAATCCCACCTGGGTCAGCGAGCAACTCCAGCAAGACGGTATATTTACTGTTCCGCTTGACAACCGTGGTCTGCGCATCTCCCTGGCATCCGCTTCTGAGCACTGGTGTCGCATCATTCCAGCCAAGATAGCCGCTCTGACAAATCGTTAAAGGACTGCTCCATGGAAAATACTGAACGCGATTTCAGCTACCCCTTGGCTGTTGAAGTCGCTCAACTTGATGAAAAACATAATTTAAAATTATCCGCCTATCAAACACTGATCGCCCGCCTGACAGAACTTCATGTCGCCAACATCAATTACGATGTCAGCGTCACGCTGCGCTACGGCCTGGCTTGGGCTTTCATCTCGCTTTCTTTTGAAGTGCAGGAACCTATTCATGAATGCCTCATCCTGCACGGTCGCTCCTGGTTCTCTGTCCGGCGCGGCCCATATTTTAGGCGCGAGGTGGAATTCCGCGACTCCGACGGTCGCTTGCGCTTCGCCGGCAGTACTTTTTCTGTACTGCTCAACATCGAAAACCGCAGCGTTTTTCACAAACGGGAAACGCCTTTCTATATGCAGCCGCCGATCGGAAACCCGACCATCGCCGCCGACCCTCGCTTTCGCGAGCAATTAGCCTATGACGACATAGACCATCGCGTCGTCCGACCCAGCTATCTCGACCTGCTCGGTCATGTCAATAATTGCCGCTACGGCGACTTCGCCACAGACGCCCTCTCGCCTGCAGAGAGAGGCCGCCTTGGTTTGATCAAGCGGGCAGATTTCTATTTCCAATCCGAATTACGCCCCGACGACCGCTTCACCATTCAAAAAACGACTGACACCGATGCTATTTACATAGCCGGCCGAAATGACACCAAAAACGACCTGTCCTTCTACATCAACCTGAAATTTTAAAGGAGACCCCTATGACCCGGCAGAATATTTTGACGGTTTCAGCCGATCTCATCAACCACGATCTGCGAAACTTTCTGCTCGAAAAAGGAAAACCCTATATCTCAGATTACAAGATTGATTTCAACGGCGGTTATATTTTCGCCGAGGCCAAGCTGGAAGTTCCGACATTGGGCGCTTTGAGCGCGCAATATCAACTAAAAGTGATCGATTTGATCTTCCATCCCGGCCGCCATGTCTTAACCGCCGAGTATCAGGAAGATATCAAGCCGACCGGCGGCGCTATGCAGTCGATGCTGCTCAAAGCCGCTTCCCTGACAGGCGGCAGCCTGCTGCAAAAGGCTTTGACCATGACCACTGTATCCGGCCTGTCGGCAGATGAAAAAAAGATCACCCTCGATTTTGATCAGTTGGGCGATCTTTCACAAGGCGCTTTGAAAATACTCGGCCTGGAATATATTGACAGCCGGGACGGCCTGCTTAAATTGGAGTACAGTTTAAAGCTCTAGATCAATCACCTTGACGCCGGCCGCTTTTAAAAGCGGACCGGTTTTTTCTATATCATCGGTTTTGATGACAAAATAGGGCATCGCGCCCTGTGTTGGCACAAATGAATACATGTAATCGACATTTTGACCGGCATCGGCGATCAGTCTGAAAATCTCATGCAGGCTGCCTGTCCTGTCCTCCGGTTCGACCGCTAACACCTGGCTGATTTTTGCCACAAAACCCTCCTCGGTCAAAATTTCGACTGCCCTTTCCGGGTCACTGACGATCGCCCTAAGGATGCCGTATTCAGCTGTGTCAAAACAAACCAAAGCCCGGATATCAATCGCATGATCTTTGAGCAGACCGGTAAAGCGCGCCAGGTGCCCTTTTTGATTGGGCATGAAAACTGAGAGCTGCCGAATTAACATCTTACTCCTCTCCTCTCATATCGATGACCCGTTTGGCCTTCCCCTCAAAACGCGTAAGAGAACGGGGTTCTACTAAGTTGACCTGCGCATCAATGCCTAACACCGACCGCAGCTGATTGCATACATGGCCACGCAGCTGTTCCAACATAACGAAGGATTCCAGCATATTCGCATCAGCCAGCTCAACATCGACTTCAATTTTATCAAGATATCCCTTCTTGAATATTTTGATTTGGTAGTGCGGCCCAAGACCCTCAATGCACAGGATGACGCTCTCGATCTGCGAGGGAAAAACATTTACGCCGCCCAGGATCAGCATATCATCGGAGCGGCCGCTGATCTTCGACATGCGTGCCGTAGTCCGGCCGCAGGTGCAGATTTCAGTATGCAGCGAAGTGATGTCTTTTGTCCGATAACGCAGCACCGGCAAGGCTTCTTTAGATAATGGCGTGATTACCAGTTCACCCAGAGAGCCTTCCGGCAACACCTCGCCCGTTTTAGGATCAATTATTTCCGCGATATAGTGATCCTCATTGATGTGCATTCCCGATAAGGCCTGGCATTCACCTGACAAGCCCGGCCCAAAGAGTTCACTCATCCCATAATTCTCGGTCGCGAAAATGCCCCAAGTCCGGTTGATCTCTGTCCGCATGGCCTCAGTTGAACCTTCTCCGCCCAACAGCGCCCATTTCAATTTCAAATCAGAAGCTGGATCGATACCCATCTCGCAGGCGATTTCCGCCATATGCAACGCGTAAGAAGGCGTGCTGATGAGAGCCGTTGTGCCGAAGTCCTGCATGAACATGATCTGCTTTTGCGTATTTCCGCTCGACATCGGTATGACCGCCGCGCCGACCTCTTCAAGTCCGTGGGTCAAACCAAGCGCCCCGGTGAAAAGCCCATAACCGAAGGCAATCTGAGCTATATCCTGCTCGCAGACTCCAGCCATTGTTACTATGCGAGCCACCAACTCCCGCCAGACCGCCATGTCCTTTTTGGTATAACCCACCACGGTCGGCTTGCCGGTCGTACCGGAAGAGGCATGATAGCGCACCACTTCGCTTCCGGGTACAGCGAAAAGCCCGAAAGGATAGTTCTTTCGAAAATCGTCTTTGACTGTGAAGGGAATTTTTTCTAAATCTGCCAATGAACGGATGTCGGTCGGTCGGATTCCGGCGCTATCCAGCTTGGCCTTGTAATAAGGAACTTTTTCATAAGCGTGCTTGACCGTCCATTGCAGTTTTTCCAATTGAATCGCGCGGATTTGCTGACGGTCTAAAGTTTCATTGCGATTCCATATCCGCCCGTTTTGATTGATGATTTCTGCCATTTCAATTTCCTTCTATAAACACTATAACTATATTTTTTAATCTTTTGCCCGCATCACTACCAAATAGATGCCCAGCAGGATCAAAATTCCCGCGCCCATCGTACGAAAGTCGAGTCCGGGCAGGTAGCCCTTAAACAAGACGATCAGGCCCATAATGATCAGGATGACGCCAAAAACCAAAACGCTAGCCCGCGTCCGGCGCGCCGTATTCGGTTGTTCCGGCCCATAAGGCTGTGGCCGAACCGCCTCCCCGTCGGCAGGATCGGATGCTCTTCCGTCTGTCTCCGCCCCGGCTGCGCTTCTGTTTGCCGTCTCACTGCTGTAGCTATAGGTCGTACTGTTCAGATTAACTGCCGGACTTTTCGGGATGACCAGTACAGCGATGATGTAAGCCAGTATACCAGCGCCGCCCATCATAGTCAGGATTACCCACAAAAGGCGGATCATCACCGGATCCACAGCAAAGTATTCGCCGATGCCGCCACAGACACCTCCCAATACTTTATTCTCGTCTGAACGATAGAGCCTTTTCCCCATTTTCGTACTCCCTCATTAACAAATCCGTTATTTGAAGTTTTCATGAGCATAGCGCAAAAGCTCTTCCCGGAAGTCGGGATGCGCGATAGCTGCCATGGCCGCGGCTCGCTCACCCAATGATTTGCCCGGCAGGTTTGCCACTCCATACTCGGTCACCACATATTGTATCATGGTGCGTGGCCCGGACACGGTGCTGCCGCCGGGTATAAAGGGGACGATGTTCGATTTAAGCGTGCCGTCCTTCTTTTTTAGCACGGAATTAAGGCAGATGAAACCTTTGCCGCCTTTGGAGCGATACGCCCCTTCCATAAAATCCAGCTGGCCGCCGATGCCGGAGAGCTGTCTCGTTCCGATCGATTCAGCATTCTCCTGGCCCATCAGATCTAATTCGACGCCGCCGTTGATGCTCACGAAGTTGCTCATCTGACTGATGCGTTCCACCGAATGTACATAGTCGAGGTCTCCGGGATGAAAGCTGTGCGCCTCTTCATCAAGAAAATCATACAACTCCTGCGATCCCATCGCCAGATTCCATGTCGAATAGCCCTTGTCTACCTCTTTACGAGCGTTAGTCAGTTTGCCTGCCCGGTGCAATTCCATAAAGGCATCGCTGATGGTGCCGGTATGGCAGCCCAGGTTTTTGTGGTCGGAGGTCGCCAGCATAGAAGCGACCGTAAACGGCACCCCGCCCACACCAAGAGACATTACCGCTCCATCAGGAATCAGATCGACGACCTGTTCAGCGATTTTAATGTCAGTTTCCGTAGGTTCGCGGTAACTCCGAATCGGCAGAGGTTCATGCTCGCCTTCAACGATGTAGTCTGCTTCAGAGAGGTGCACTCTATGAGAACCGTTCAGACCATGCAGTCTTGGATAGCGCTCATTGATTTCAAATATGACCGTGCGAGCACTCTCAAAGATGGTTCTCCAAGCATAATTAGAAATGCCAAGACCTGCATAGCCCTGATCATCCGGACGGGAGATCGGCACGAAGGCCACATCACAGCGAATGTGCCCATCACGGTAGAGAAAGGGAAGCGAACGCAGAATGGTAGGCATGAATTTCACCAGACCGCGGCTCTGCAATTTCCGCTCATAGTCGCCGATATGCCAGCTGTAATAAGTGAAACTTTCCTGTTCGGCATCCTTTTCCACGACTTCAATGTTCGGCCGGATTACCAGACCGCCGCGGATTTTTACATCATGGATCTCACCCTTGCGTTCAGCCAGCGCTTTGTCCAGCAGCTCCGGGAAACCGGCGCCAAAGCCATAGTCTATCCAATCACCTGACCGCACAGCTTTTACAGCTACTTCAGGCGTCACATATTTTGATTGATATTCTCTCATTTTTTTCTTATCCCTTTCAACTACTCACTATAATAATATTAACACAATCATGCGCCCTGTGATAGTTATCATTTTCAGTTGCTATTTTGACAGGACTGTGGCAAGTGATTATAATAACTATATGGTTTATACCCATAATTTCGAAAAAACCAATCCGCTGAGGTTTCCATGACAAATCCCCGTTTTGATGAATTAAATCTATCCCCTGCCGTATTAAAGGCTCTTAAATACAGAGGTTTTGAGAAAACAACGCCTGTCCAGGCCGAAGCCATCCCTGCCCTGATGGAATGGCGCGATGTGATCGCCAAAGCGCCGACCGGCACCGGCAAGACCTTTGCCTTCGGCATCCCCATAATCGAACACATTGATCTGTCCGATGACAGAGTACAGGCCCTGATCCTCGCTCCCACCCGGGAACTGGCTCTCCAGATCACCGATGAAATGCGCGCCCTGGCTAAATACATACACAACATAAAAATGAGCTGCCTCTACGGTGGCCAGAACATCGGCAACCAGATCAACCAGTTAAAAAAATACCCTAAAGTCGTCATCGCAACACCCGGCCGACTGCTCGATCACCTGAACCGCCGAACCATTAAGCTCAATGGCCTGCGCACAGTGATCCTGGACGAAGCCGACCGCATGCTCGATATGGGTTTTTACAAAGACGTAACCCGCATTTTAGATCGCACCGGCAGTCGACGCAACATGGGCCTTTTTTCAGCCACCATGTCCCGCGAGGTAATGGACATCGGCTGGATATACCAGCGCGACCCGGTCGAAGTGACCGTCGCCGAAATTGAAGAAAACCTGCCGGATATCCAACAGTTCAGTCTGAAAGCTGACGAACGCGATAAGACTGATATGATCGGTGATATCATCGAAGAGGAGGGCTACGAAAAGGTCCTCATCTTCTGCAATACCAAGCGCAAAGCCGAACGCCTGACCGAATGGCTGAAAGCAAAAAACTACTTGGTCGACTGCATCCACGGCGATATTCGCCAGGCAGTCCGGGAAAAAGTGATGCAGGCTTTCCGCGATGGCCGGCTGCACATCCTTGTCGCTACCGATGTGGTCGCGCGGGGGATCGACGTCGAAGACATCGACGCGGTTTTCAACTACGACATCCCCGAAGAAACTGAACGTTATGTTCATCGCATCGGTCGGACCGGGCGGGCTAAAAAGAGCGGCGTCACCTATTCTTTTGTGACAACCATAGCGGACTCTGTCAGGCTCGATCAAATCGCCCGCTGGACCCGGACCCGGATCAAGCGCAAAGACTGATCAACTTCGCGCTGCCGCACTTGAAAAAATAAGGAGGCATATACCAGCCAATGCGCAAATCGTTTTTTCCATACATATTAGGCATTATTGCTGTCCTGGGTGGTTTTTATCTGGTCTCGACCTTACTGTCTCCTACAGGACAGGAGCCGCTCCGTCTGGCGGCGTCAAGCGACGCTGTCTGGTTCAGCCACCCGCTTGATGACCAAAAACTCTACCGCATGGGCCCGGACGGTTCTAACATCGAAAAGGCTTTAGACCAAGCGATCAGTTGTTTATGGGCGGACGGCTCAAATGTTTATTATACCGATGTCTCAGATCCCGCAGAAGCCAGACTCTTCCGCTTTGATCCTTTCAGCAAAAGTGGTCAGGAAGTTCTCCGGCTGGACGGCCGGAAACCGCTGACTGTCATCGACAGCCGCCTGCTCTATCAGGATCCGGCCGCGCCCGACATCACCTATTCGATCAACTTTGACGGCAGTGACCGCAAAACCGCTTATTACGGATTTGTGCGCCAGGCTGTGGCTGAGGACGGATTAATCTATTTCATTACAGATAAACGAAGGAGCGGGCCGCGGCGACTTTTGCAGCGGGCGGAATGGAAAGACGGCCAGATCGTGGGCGCCCAGTATCCCTATCCCCTGACTACAAACACCTACACTGTGATAGACGGCATCCTATATTTTCAAGCTGATCAGGCGCTGATGATGATCCCCCCGGACAGTCAAGATCACCGCACCCTTAAAGGCGGCCGCAAATTCAGCGCTATAGCCGGCAATTCCCAATATCTCTTTTATTCCACTTCTGGCGCCACAAACCGGCTTTTCCGCTTCGACCTCAGTAACAGAACCGAAACTCTGCTCATTCAATGATGGCGGTGATAGAATTGGCATTTGCCGGTAGATAGGCATTTATTTCGGCCAATACCTGGCCGGCTTTTTCTTTCAAAACAAAGTCAAATCGCGCGTCCGCCTCTGCTCCCAAGTCGATCAGCACGCGTTTTCCTGAGCATAAATCGATCAGACCGGCAGCCGGATAAACGGTCAAACTGGTTCCCAGTACAATTAAAAGATCGCTTTGGCGGATGGCTTCGATCGCGCTCTGCCATACATCCTCCGGCAGGTTTTCGCCAAACAGCACCACATCGGGACGCAGCAATCCGCCGCAATCACAGTTGCCGTTGGATATAAAGTTCGCTATCGACTGACTCCGGCCACAGCTCTGACAGTGTGTCTGAGCCAGTGTACCGTGAATTTCCAGAACCTCTCGACTGCCTGCGGCGCGATGAAGGCCGGAAACATTTTGAGTAACTATGGTCTGCAGATAACCCCGCTTCTCCCAGTCGGCCAGAATATAATGGCCGGAGTGCGGCTTAGCTTCAGCCATCAGGCCCAGTCGCATGCTGTAAAATTCATGAAATAATGGATAATTATGGGCGAAAGTGTCTATGCTGGCCAGTTCAGCCGGATTATACTGCCGCCACCAGCCATCCTGACTGCGAAAATCTTTTAACCCGCTCTCTGTATCCATTCCGGCGCCGCTCAACACAACCGCAAACTTCGCCTGTTCGAGCAACTTAGCAATATCACGGCAAGGTTGCAGTTCCAAAGCTGTTTTTTGCAATTCTTCCTCCTCATTTGGCAGGGTCTCATCTATTACCCGCTCCAACAAGCGCTGCAAAGTCTGGCCGATTTCCGCACCTTGAAAACCCAGCCGCAGCAAGTCTCCGCCCTTGATCTGCAAATCGGCCAGCGAACAGCAGACGCCTTCCTCCAACAGGTTATCCACCAGTTCGGCAAAGCGATCATAGTCTGACTGACGGCTCAGATAGGCCGGCGCCAGCGCAAAATTATCTGCCCGTTTTAGCGCTATAAGACGCTTCAGCACAGTCTCGCCAAAGCGGGCCAGATACCTGCGCGCTGTCTTGCGCTGATTCTTCAAAGACAGGTCATGGCAACCGACCAAAGTTTTGATCTCCTGCTGCTGCGCATTGGGAAATTTCAAACGCCGGAGGATTTTATCGGCCAACCGCTCGCCCTCGGCGCTGTGGCCATAAAAATGACCGACGCCATCTTCGTCTAAACTGAAGCAGGCAGGCTTTCCGATGTCGTGCAGTAAAGCCGCCCAGCGAACGACCAAGTCGTAAGGGCAGTGATCGACCGCCACAACCGAATGCTCCCAGACATCATACACATGATAATCGTTATGCTGCTGAAAGCCTATCATTGGCAGTATCTCAGGAATGAAAACACCGACAACATCGGCGAATTCAAGCAATACCGGTTTCACCTGCTCAGCCATTAGCAGTGCGTTCATCTCCGCGATGATCCGTTCCGCTGAAATCGCCTGCAGGCGTTCACGCTCCCGGTGAATGGCCGCCGCTGTTTCCTCTTCAATTTGAAAACTTAGTGTCGCGGCAAAACGCAACCCGCGCAGAATGCGCAGGGCATCTTCGCTGAAACGCTGTGTCGGATCGCCGACACAGCGCAGTTGTTTGGCCGACAGATCTTGCATGCCGTCAAAACAGTCAATCACACCGCGCACCGGGTGATAAGCTAAGGCATTGATAGTAAAATCTCTTCTCGCCAGATCCGCCAATAAAGATTTCGTAAAACAAACCGTGTCCGGCCGTCGCTGATCGGAATAAACACCATCTTCACGAAAAGTGGTAATTTCAATCGGAAAATGGTCGGTCACCACCGTTACGGTGCCATGTTTCAATCCCGTTTCAATCAACGAGCGATCTCGAAACACCTTTGTCACCTGCTCCGGCGTCGCATCAGTAGCAATGTCCCAGTCTTTTGGCGTTTGACCCATCAGCAGATCGCGCACACAACCGCCTACCAGCCAGGCTTCGTATCCAGAGCTTTCCAGGGATTCCAATACCTGTTTTGCCGCTTCCGCGATGTCGAATGTCAACGGGCCGGGAACAGCTTTCATTTCTTCCACGAACTTTTCAGATTGACGATTTGATTGAAGACTTTATGATCGGCAGTCGTAAGTTTTTCATCCGCGATATAGTAACCTTGACGGAAAAATTGAAAACGCTCTCCGGCTACTGCCTCTGCCAGGCCGGGTTCGGCAAAAGCTTTAAATTCCTTCAAAGAATCCGGATTCAGTTGGTTCTCGCCATTTTCATCCGGTATCATTAAATAATCGTAATTGCGGACCGTTATCGGCACAGCGCTCCTGGCGTCCACCCAGTGAATCGTTCCTTTGACTTTCCTACCTGTAAAGCCGCTGCCGCTTCTGGTTTCCGGGTCGTATGTGCAGCGCAATTCGACAACCTTCCCGTTTTCATCTTTAATCGCTTCGTTGCAGGTGATGAAATAGGCGCTTTTAAAGCGTACTTCATTCCCGGGATAGAGTCGGAAATATTTCTTCTCCGGTACTTCCATAAAATCTTCCCGTTCGACATACAGTTCAGCTGAAAAGGGTAACTGTCGATTGCCCATATCCGGTCTCTCTTTGCTGTTTTCTATCTCTACCATTTCAGTCTGATCTGCCGGATAATTTGTGATTACGACCTTCAATGGGTCGAGCACCACCATTCTCGATTCCACCTTTTCTTTCAGGTCTTCCCGGATACAATATTCCAGCAGTGAAATGTCCACCTCGCTATTCGCTTTGGCTACACCGATCCGATCACAGAAATCGCGGATCGCTTCTGGAGTGTAGCCGCGGCGGCGCAAGCCGGCGATCGTCGGCATACGAGGATCATCCCAGTCTTCGACCTTGCGCTCGTCCACCAAAGCTTTCAGGTAGCGCTTGCTCATCACCGTATTCGTCAAGTTAAGCCGGGCGAATTCGATCTGCTGCGGCGGCATTGGCCAGTCCAGCTCTTCCAACACCCAATCATAGAGCGGGCGGTGGTCTTCAAATTCAAGCGTACAGAGCGAATGCGTGATTTTTTCAATCGCGTCTTCAAGCGGGTGAGCATAGTCGTACATAGGATAGATGCACCATTCATCGCCGGTATTGTGGTGGGTGGCGTGGGCGATGCGATAGATGATGGGATCGCGCATATTGATGTTCGGCGAAGCCATATCTATTTTGGCCCGCAGAACAAATTCACCGTCCTGATATTTACCTTCTTTCATTTCCTTGAAAAGACGTAGGTTTTCTTCGATCGGCCGGTTCCGCCAAGGGCTTTCTTTACCGGGCTGCGTCAGAGTACCCCGATAATCCCGCATCTCATCCGCCGTCAGTTCACAAACGAAGGCTTTGCCCTTTTCTATCAGCCGGACTGCACAGTCGTACATTATCTGAAAATAGTCGGAAGCGTAGAACAGACCGTCCCATTCAAAACCCAGCCAGTGAACATCGGCTTCGATGGATTCGACATATTCCGTATCTTCTTTGACCGGATTGGTGTCATCGTAGCGCAGATTGCATTTACCCTTGTATTTTTCCGCGGTAGTGAAATTCAAACATATCGCTTTGGCATGGCCGATATGCAAATATCCGTTAGGTTCCGGTGGAAAACGAGTTTGAATCGGACGATCACCGTATTTACGACTTTCTAAATCTCGGTCAATGATTTGATGGATAAAATTGACGGCTTCTCTTTCGTCAGCCATGACGCTTGCCTCCTCGCTATTTCTTCTTCCTTTGCCTCTGTTTGCTGCCTTTTCGGCTGGGCTGCTTCGTCCGAACACGCTTAGCGTTGGCTCGTTCAGCCGCCTGACGGCGAGCTTCTGCCCGTGCCAACCGACGCTCAATCGCTGCTGCCGGCGTCACGCCGCCGACTGCCCGGATCGGTCTTTTCTGCTTGACTCTTTTAACGCCCGGCCGCGATGCCTCAGCTTGTTTCCGAGCCTCTTTCTCAGCCAGAGCTGCTTCTGCCGCTTCTTCGGCTTCTCTTTTTTTGGCGTTACGCGCTTTCAGTTTTTCCTGTTCAGCAATTATTTTCTCAACCGATTTGCCGGTTCTCCTGGCCTCCTTATAAGGATTGACCTTCTCTTCACCGCTTCCAATCTTGCTGGCAGCTTCTTTTTTCGCCTTGCGCCTTGTGTCCCAAATCGTATACCCTACCATCCCGACCACCATCAGAACCATGAGCACCCCGTAGCCGGTGGTGTCTGCCGAAGTATTGCGCACGCCGAACTCACTCACGATTTCCTGATTCAGCTTATTACCTGCGCTGCTCACGAGATCGGAAGAGATCGTCAAATGGTAGACCTCCTCAGGTTTCAAGTTTTTGTTGATCTGCAGCCAGATATCATTAGGATAACGTTTGGGATTCTGCAGCGTCGTATAGGGGATTTTTTTACCATCCTTGCCGGTGATTTCAAAGGCTTTTTCGTTGGCGGCGATCGCTTCCGTGCTGGTCATGTTCTCAGAGAATCTCATTTTGATAGCAATATTGTTCGGCATGAGACCATGGTATTTATCTTTGGGATAGATGTCGACCAACTTCAGGTCTTCCGCAAAACTCGCTCCGGTACTAAGCAACAAGCCGATAATCAGGCACAGGCTCACCAGCAGGCTGGTTCTCTTCATAATCAATATAACTCCTTTTTATATGTACGGTCGCCATGACCGTCTATTTACGACGCAGTTCCCGAAAAAATGTCTTCAGGACTTGTCTGCATTCATTCTCCAACACTCCGGTGACGATCTCCGGGTTGTGGTTCAAGCGGCCGTCAGCCGGGATATTCATCAAAGAGCCGCAGGCCCCCGCTTTGGGATCCATCGTTCCGATCACCAGGCGCTCGATCCTGGCTAAAACAATCGCCCCGGCGCACATGCTGCATGGTTCTAATGTTACATATAGCGTGCAGCCAAGCAGTCTCCAGCCGCCAAGCAAAGCGGCCGCTTCCCGTATGGCGATGATCTCCGCATGGCAGGTCGGATCCCGATCCGTCTCCGTGCGATTGCTGCCGCGTCCAATGATACGGCCCTCCCGAACGATGACAGCGCCGATCGGCACTTCTCCATTTTCTTGCGCCTTAGCCGCTTCGGCCAGTGCCGCCTTCATAAAGTGTTCATCGACCATCGCATTATTGCCTTCGATCATTCGCCGTCTCCGACCGGGCGGAACCCGGTATTTTGTCAACACTCGCCCCGAAAGTCTATCATATTCAGCCTCTTTTTTCAAATATAACTTAAGGCCGTTGAAACATATCATGCTCCAACGGCCTTGTCTGTTTCCAAAGACAACCACCCAGCAATTAACTTCTAAACAAAACGATCGGACATAGCCGCAGTATACTGCCAGGCGTTTTCCGGCGTGATCTGATTTTTGCGGATGAACTCCAGCGCATATTCACGCCTCATTGATTCTCTGATATCGCGTAATTCACTCATCGCGCCCAGTCGCCGGCCTATCATATATATCATCTGATCTTCCGGCGAAGCCGCCAGATACTCGTCCAAAACTGTCAGTATGCGCCCCTTCGCATCCGGCCAGCGGCCTTCGATCGCCGGCAACAAGTTCACAATGTGGTCGCTGACGATTTGGCTGTTAATGTCTCCCAGGTTCTCGAAGAAGAGTTTCATCTCGCGGGCGATGCTGGTGTCGTCCATACGCGCGAAGCGACCCTCCCGATATTCCTGACTCAACTCGCAGCGTTTTGGTAAAGCCAGTGTCCGCACCCGAATGAAGTCGGGATCGATCTGGTTGAGCGCCTTAGCTGTCTCGATGGCGTGATCTTCGGACAGATCGTATCCGCCTAAGCCCGGCATGATGTACTCAGACAGTTCAAACCCGGCCTGTTTGACTTTTCGACCGGCCAGCACATGGGTCGCCTGATCAATGCCTTTCTGTATTCGTTCAAGGACCTTATCCGAGCCTGATTCCATCCCGATATGGATCCGGTCAAGACCGGCTTCGCGCAGCATCCGTAAGTTTTCATCACTCAGCCGGGAAATCGTCTGGGAACGAGCGTAGGTGGTGATTCTTTTAATTTTAGGAAAAGCTTCGCGCAACGCATTCAGAATCTTTACAATTTCACCGGCAGGGACCACCAGGGAATTAGCATCCTGGAGAAAAACAGATTCCGGTTGCGCGCCGCGACTTTTTACCAGTTCTATGTCTTTCAGCACATGTTCAGTCGGCCGCACGCTGAAACGCTTTCCCTTATAGACCGCACAAAACAGACAGCGATTCCATGGGCAGTTGCGGGTGACGCGCACCAGCAGGCTGTTCGCCTCGCTGGGAGGCCTTATCGGCCCTAATTCATAACTGTATTCCTGCTCATGTTTCTCATTCATTTTATCTATCCTTTCACTCACTGCGATTACTATTGTGTTTACCCACTTAAATTGCTATTATAAACTGTAAGTTAGCTGGAAACCACCTTTTGTTTAAAGTTCGAGACGGCCCTCCGAAAGGAGTATTGCGCGATGTGGCTTGACATTCTGATTGCCGCGGTTTTCGCTTTATCAACGGCTCAAGGCCTGCGAAAAGGCTTTGCTTTCTCTCTGTTTCATTCGATCGGTCTGGTAGCGTCCGTTATTTTAGGCTATTTTCTCTATCCTTCATTCGGAAATTTACTGCGCCGGTTTACCGGCCTGTACGACAACATACACCGATGGCTGGTGATAAAGATCGGCGGCAACAATCCGGGACGCATTGCCTCTTTCCTGAAGGATCTTCCCAAACCTTTGCAAGAAGCGGCTGAAAATGCGGAACGGACAATCACCGCTTCTATCTCAAGCGGTTTGACCGATTTCATGTTCAATATCTTCAGCTTTCTGCTGGTTGTCGTTTTAATCCGCCTGCTTCTAATACTGTTGCCCGCCCTTTTCAGTAAAAAACATCACCATGGCCTGATCGGCTTTATCGACGGTTTTTTCGGCTTGCTCTTTGGCGCCGGCCGCGGCATTTTAATCATTTTCCTGTTGCTCGCCTTGCTGGTTCCGCTGATCAGCATTATCAAGTCCGATATCATCACAAACGCCCTGGAAGCTTCTATACTGGCTCAGCCGATGTATGACAGCAACCCCATCTTCCTCTGGTTGAAAGGTTTTCTCTAAGGATCCAGGGACAAAACAAGTTTATTCCTGGCCGTAGCTGATTAAGATAAAGAGCGTGCCCAAAACAAGGGCTTGCCGGGCAAGATAAAGAGCGTGGCTTGAAAGCCGTCTTCTGTTATGTTAACATAAGTCCTGCGGTTTTGCTCCCGTAGCTCAGTGGATAGAGCAGTGGTTTCCTAAACCATGTGCCGGAGGTTCGACTCCTCTCGGGAGTGCCACTTAAAAAAAGGAGAAGCTCCGTCTTCTCTCTTTTTATATTTTATCGAATTTTTTCAAGTCAGCGCAAGCCATAGAAAATAGAGAGTATCAATTCCCGGCCGGGGCAGTCCAGGCGATTTATGGCGTCGATCGCCCGACTGACATCGTAGGGCTCCCGAATCAGCTGAAGCTCCGGCCATGTCCGGCAGGCGCAGTCGGTTTCCCGGCAGCGCGCCGGTGATTCCGGGAAATGCAGGATACCGGCTCTGGCTATCGTCAAATCAAGACCGGGACAACCCAGAGCGCCGACATTGATGTACCATTTGTCGTCGCGAATCAGGCTGGGACGATGATTGTGGCCATAGAGAATAATATCGGCGTCGATCGGCTGGAACAACCCTTTAATCTGCTCCGGAGTCGCTTCCAGCACGAAGGGAATATGCCGGACATAGCATCCTTCCTCGTCAAGCGGATAGTGGGTTACATATATGCGATATCCGGATATGTTCATCCATGCGTCCACCGGCAAAGCGGCCAGATAGCTTTTAGCTTTGGCATCTAATATGCCGCGTTCCCATTCCTTGAAACGAACTTCGTCATCTCTGGCCCGATACTTCATCGGATCCGGAAAACCTTCCGCCAGATAACGATCATGATTGCCTTTAACGACGACCCGCAGATTGGGGATGCCGGTCAGCCGTTCTATTGTTTCGCGGGGCCAGGGACCAATTCCAACTATATCGCCAAGACAGACGATGGCATCGACTGCCTCGCGGTCGAATCTATTTAAGATGGCATTGAGCGCGTCCACATTGTTATGAATGTCGGTGATGATACCCAGTTTCATGCCTGGCGTTCCCTTTCTCCAGTCTATAACCTTATCAAGCTAAGAACTAAACCTCCCAGTACAGCCACAGAGCTGTCGCCGCAACCTTATCATGGATCATGCCATCCGGTCCGGCCATTTCTCTGGCAGCCTGTTCGACTCTCGGCCTTAAACTTTCCTCTGTTTGCAAAGGGTCACTCAGTAAAATTTCGCTGACAATCCGATCAGTTGCCTTTTTTACAGTCCACTGCCTCTCCCAGCTATAATCCTGGTGGTAGATTTCCGGGTCAAATCCTAATATTTGAATTTCTGCCATTATCTGTCTGCCGCTTATGGCTTCTCCAAATCGATCATCAGGCGATAATTCGAGTGCCTCCCGAAAATTTTGTTTCATGACGCCCCGCCGTTCAGCAAATTTCGCGATAAAGCAACTGCGCCGTGAAGCCCGGCACATCCGCTCAATTCCGGTGCGATCCCTAATCGCCGGCGCCATTGAGGCAAATACTAAATCAAAGGCAGCGATCCATTCGTCTTTGAAATCCATTGCCATCCAATCGCCTTCGACCAAAGACCAGTTACTGCCGACCGTCTCCAGATTCTGACGAGCAAATTCAAGCATCCGGCCAGACAGATCTATACCGGTCACCCGGCTACCATGTTTCAGAAACTCACGGGCATACTTGCCGGTACCGCAGCCGATATCCAGAATGTTGGAATCCTCGAACAGGCAACCCATTTCCACAAGAAAATCGATCACGCTGTGCATGTAGCGAGACTTGTCGCCTGTCTCCATAACTCCTTGAAAATGCTCGGCTTGCCGATCCCAAAAAGCTTTTTGATTCACTGTGTAGCCCGCTCCCGTCTGTCTATACTTCCAGGCGGATCAGATCATCATAACTCTGACGCTGAACCATCACTTTTGCCTGACCCTGCTTCAACAGCAGTACTGCCGGTAAGAGCAGCTTATTATAATTGCTGGCCATTGCATAACAATAGGCGCCGGTGCTGAAAACCGCTATAATATCGCCCGGCGATGGTTCAGGTATATCCAGTTCATGAATCAGGATATCACCTGATTCGCAGCAACGGCCGCACAGGACGACCTTCTCCTGCGTCGGCAGATCCGCTTTATTGGCAATTATGGCTTGATATTCCGCCTGGTACAGTGCCGGCCTGATGTTGTCCGTCATGCCGCCATCCACCGATACAAAAACCGAGCCTTCCGGAATCCGTTTCACATGGCCGACCGTGTAGAGCGTCATGCCGGCTTCGGCAACCACGCTACGCCCCGGCTCAATCACTACCGTCGGACGTCGAAGGCTGTTTTGCTCTGCAAAAGCATCGATGCGCTCCATGACCGGATCAAGAAATTCCGCGAAACCCGGCGGTCGATCCGCTTTCAGATAGCGAACTCCGATACCTCCGCCGACATTCAATTCCCGGATGACGACTCCATAGCGCTCGCGCATCGCCAGCACCAGCTCCAAAACCGTATCCAGGGCGCTGAGATGGGATCGGGGGTCAAACAGCTGAGATCCGACATGGAAATGAAAGCCAAGCAAGTCGACTTCTTCTGTCGCCAACGCTTTTTCCACCACCGGCCAAAAAACCTCTTCATCCAGCGGAATGCCGAACTTGCTGTCCCGGTGGCCGGTTGCGATATAGGCGTGGGTATCGGTGTCTGTGACTGCCGGGTTGACTCTAAGCAGGATATTGGCCCGCTTTCCTGCAGTGCGATAAACTTCCGCTATTAATTCTATCTCATCCGGCTGGTCGACGATGATCCGGCCCACGCCATAACCGGCCGCCATTTCCAGTTCCGCTCTGGTTTTATTGTTGCCATTAAACTCGATGCGCTCTGCCGGGAAACCCGCTTTGATCGCCGTGTACAGCTCACCGCCCGATACGACATCCAGACCAAAACCTTCTTCATCTAAAATGCGGCAGAGGCCGATCGTTAAAAAGGCTTTGCCGGCATAGGCCGCCCTGGTATCGGCGTAGCGTTCTAAAAACTGGCGTTTGATCTGCGCGCATTTCCCACGCACTACAGTTTCAGACAATAACATCAGAGGCGTACCATATTGCCGCGCCAGGACAGTCACATCACAACCGTCGAAAACCAAACGGCCATCCCGAATTTCAACCTGATCGTAATCCATGTTTTCTAACCTTTCTTATTGCTGCCGGACATTCCCTGTCAGGCTCTGATTGCCAGAGAACAAGCGGTCGGCATCCATTAGAACCATGTGTTCTAATGGTACTATAGGTCTCCGCTCGCACGCGTGTCAATACCTGTACTTCAGTCAGGGCAGGCTGGTGTTCGACTTTTATTCGTACAGATTACTTCATCAGCCTGTATATCATCTTTACCAGATCGTCTATAACCTCGTTGTCTCCGGCCCGCACATCGTTTACAACGCAAGTGCGGATATGGCTCCCCAAAAGTTCTTTGGAAAAGGCATTGAGGGCGGCCTGAACGGCGGTCACCTGAGTCAGGATATCCGTACAGTAGGCATCCTCGGCCAGCATATTCTGAAGCCCGCGAATCTGGCCTTCTATCCGCCTGAGGCGGTTCTGCAGAGAGCGCAGCTCATCTCCTTCTCTGTGTTTCTTCTTTTGACAAGTGCAGTCGTTCATATCTCTTTACCTTTCAACCTGAGAGCATTGCTCACGACAAACAGAGAACTCAGGCTCATTGCCAGAGCCCCGAACATCGGCGAAAGCAGGATGTTAAAAGCCGGGTACAGCACTCCTGCGGCAATCGGTATGCCTAAAGTATTGTAGAAAAACGCCCAGAATAGATTCTGCTTTATGTTTCTTATGGTAAGCCGGCTTAATTTTATGGCTTTGGCAACATCGGCAAGATCCGACTTCATCAGGACTATATCCGCGGAATCTATCGCTATGTCGCTTCCGCTTCCTATGGCGCAGCCCACATCTGCCTGAGCCAAAGCAGGTGCGTCGTTTATGCCGTCGCCGACCATCATTACAACTTCTCCGCCGGCCTGACAGCGCTCTACAACAGCGGCCTTCTCCGTAGGCAGTACCTCGGCAACGATTTCATCTACCCCCACACTCCCTCCGATATGCTCCGCCGCCGCGCGATTATCACCCGTGAGGAGAACTGTTTTAACTCCCATGGACCTGAGTTTTTCTATAGCAGCTTTCGAACCTTCCCGCAGCTTGTCGGACAGGCCGATCACACCCAAAGATTTTCCTTCCGCAGCCACGCATATCGTGCTTTTGCCCAGCGCTTGAAACTCTTCTATCTTCTCTTTATAGGGCGATATATCTACGCCCATCTCTTCCATAAATGCCGCACTTCCGGCAAGCAGGCGGCGTCCATCCAAGGCAACACCCGAAAGACCCCGCCCCCCTATATTCTCGAATCCCATAATCGGCTTTATCGCGGAGATCTCCATTTCCTCCGCCGCAGCGCACACCGCTTTGGCAAGCGGGTGTTCGGACAGACTTTCTAAAGCGTAGGCTACCCGCATGAGGGCTGCCCTGTCTTCTGCCTCTATATCCGTTACCACCGGGCTGCCTTCGGTTAAGGTACCGGTCTTATCGAAGATGGCAACGTCCACCTTATGAGTTACTTCTAACGCCTCTCCGCTCCGAATGAGTATGCCCTGAGAAGCCCCCAGTCCCGTACCGACTATTACCGCCGTAGGGGTCGCCAGGCCCATGGCGCAAGGGCAGGCGATCACAAGAACAGTCGTAAATATCCTGATAGCAAAGGTGAAATCCTGGCCGGCCAGCAGCCATATGACGGACGCCGCGACAGCTAGCGCCATCACTAAGGGTACAAATACTCCCGCGACCTTATCAGCCAGCCTTGAGATGGGAGCTTTTTTAGCCTGAGCTTCCTCCACAAAGCGTATTATCTGCGCCAGAGTACTGTCCTCACCTATGCGGGTCACCCTTACATATAGCGCCCCATCCAGATTTACGCTTCCTCCTATCACCTCGCTGCCTTCGCTCTTTAAGACCGGCCGGCTCTCCCCGGTGAGCATGGCCTCGTTTACGCTCCCGCTGCCCGAAGACACAATCCCATCCAGCGGAATGCGGGCGCCTGGCTTCACCAGTAGAATGTCGCCTACCTTCACCGTCGCGGAGAGAACTTCCCGCTGCCTGGCCCCATCTACCAAAATCGCCGTTTCCGGAGCT
>DUVF01000029.1 GCA_012841165.1 Clostridiales bacterium | reverse complement strand
GGAGATCCGCATGATACTCTATGCCGCCTTGTTGGTACTGATCATGATCTTCCGGCCCAAAGGCATCATGGGCACAAAGGAATTCACCGACTTCTTCCCCTTTCGCAAGGGTAGCCGCGATGAGCGTTTGAGTTAGGAGGGGAGAGAACATGCCGCTTTTAAGCGTAGAGAAATTGACCAAATCCTTCGGTGGCCTGACCGCCGTATCAAATGTTAGCCTTGATATTAACAAAGGAGAGTTGATTGGCCTGATCGGCCCCAATGGCGCCGGCAAGACCACGGTCTTCAACCTGCTGACCGGCGTTTATCTGCCTTCTTCCGGGCGGATCACGCTCAAACTGGACGGCCAGGAGAAAGAACTGGCCGGGCTCAAACCCTATAATGTGACAAAAGCCGGCTTGGCCCGCACCTTTCAGAACATTCGTCTGTTCAAGGACCTGAGTGTGTTCGATAATGTTCGCATTGCCATGCATTTGAATGCTGGATACAGGCAGCCGGCGGCGCTGCTGCGCCTGAATCGCTTCTACAAAGCAGAGGACCGCATTACCGAAGAAGCTGACCGCCTGCTGGAAATTTTTGGATTATCGGATAAAAAGACAGAACTGGCTCGCAACCTGCCCTACGGCGAACAACGTCATCTGGAAATCGCCCGGGCACTGGCAACCAAGCCGCAGCTGCTTTTGTTGGACGAGCCGGCCGCCGGCATGAACCCGCGCGAAACGGAGTCTCTGACGGAGCTCATCCAGTGGATCCGTGAAGAATTCGCCCTCACTATCCTGCTCATTGAGCACGATATGTCTCTGGTGATGAAGATCTGCGAACGCATATATGTGCTAGACTACGGCATGCTGATCGCCAGCGGTCAGCCCCATGAGATCCGGACCAACAAACGAGTTATTGAAGCCTATCTGGGCGAGGATGTCGAACATGCTGGAAATTAACAATTTAAATGTATATTACGGCGTTATCCACGCATTAAAAGATGTTTCACTTAAAGTCAACCAGGGTGAGATAGTCACTCTGATCGGCGCAAACGGCGCTGGCAAGACAACCACCCTGCGGACGATCTCTGGTCTCATCAAAGCCAGATCGGGAGAGATCTTGCTGGAAGGCCAAAATATCGCCAACCTTCCGGCGCCGCAGCGCGTCGAGCGGGGTTTATCACAGGTACCGGAGGGGCGGCGGATCTTCCCCGAGATGAGCGTTTTGGAGAACCTTGAGATGGGTGCTTTTTTGAGGCGTGATAAAAAAGCTATCCGGGAAGACATGGACAAGGTCAATGAATTATTTCCGGTTTTAGGCCAGCGCCGCCGGCAGATGGCAGGAACCCTGTCGGGCGGCGAACAGCAAATGCTGGCCATGGGGCGGGCGCTGATGTCGCGGCCGCGTATTTTGCTGCTTGACGAACCGTCGATGGGCCTGGCACCCTTGCTGGTGCGCGAGATCTTTAACATTATAGTGACGATCAATCAGGCGGGGACGACCATCCTGTTGGTTGAACAAAACGCCAGCATGGCGCTGTCGATAGCCGACCGGGCCTATGTTCTGGAAACCGGCAGCATAGTGCTCACCGGAACCGGAGCGGAGCTGGCAAGCAGCGACCGTATCCAGGAGGCGTATCTGGGCGGCGCCGCCGGGCTCTAAGCGACAGCCCGGCTTTCAAAGGAGGGAATCACATGTATGTTAAAAACCGGATGACAGCTAATCCTTATACAATTGCTTCCACCGCCCCGGTCACTGAAGCGGCAGACTTGATGCGTGAAAAAGACATCCGTCGGTTGCCGGTAGTTGACGATGGGCATTTGACCGGCATACTTACAAAAGGAGACATTCAGAAAGTGTCTCCGACAAAGGCGACTACGCTCAGCATCTATGAACTTAACTATCTGTTATCAAAAACCACGGTGCGCGACGCTATGACTCGCGAGGTCATTACAATCAGTCCCGACGCGCTGCTGGAAGAAGCCGCTGTGCTGATGCGCGACAATCGGATCGGCAATCTGGCGGTGGTGGAGAACGGGAATCTGGTCGGTATTATCACCGAGAGCGATATATTTGATGCTTTTATCGATATCTTCGGTTTCCGCTGTGGCGGCACTCGTCTGACCATCGACGCGGCCGATGTACCGGGTGCGCTGGCGCATATCGGCGAGATCTTTGAGCAGCACAAAGCCAATATTACGCACATCGTAGCCTATCGCGGCGCCAGCGGTCGGAGCAATGTGGTGATCCGCACCAATGCCTACAGCACCGAGGCGATCGAGGATGAACTTCAACAAAAGGGATACTTTGTAATTCACGTGCTGCGCAGTCGAGAATAAGGATTGCATGAAAAACAAGAAACTCAGACAGCCGAAATCGAGACGGAAGAGCGTCAGCCGGGAGATCACCGGAGTGCTTAGCAAGACCCGCCCCGGCTTCGGCTTTGTCATTCCGGAAAATAAAATGGAAACCGGTCAGGAAGATATCTATGTCCGGGCGGAGGACCTGGGCCGGGCGATGCACGGCGACCGGGTGAGGGTCCGCCTGAATGAGAGCGGTTCTCCTGAACGGAGAGCCGAAGGTCAGATCATCGAGATATTGTCGTCGGCCCTGCCAAAGATAGTGGGTACATTGTATAAGGAAGAGGGCCGCTGGTTCTGTGTTTCGGAGCGGGAACCGAGATCCGAAGCGATCGAAGTTTTAGATAGCGTCAGCGGAGCGGGCGAGGGCGACAAGGTCGAGCTTTTGGTAACGAAACGGCCGAGCGGCCGACAACTGCCGCGGGGGCGTGTGGTTCGCGTCATCGCCCGCGCCGGGCAGGCGGACAGCGCCGTCGCCGCGCTGATCGAAGCTTTTGGTGCGCGGACAGATTTTTCAGCGGCGGCGCTGGCCGAAGCCGAAAGGCTGCCGGCCGAGGTCGGCTCAGCGGATCTGATCGGCCGCCGTGATCACCGCAACTTAACAAGCTTTACCATAGACGGGAGCGACGCCCGTGATTTTGACGATGCACTGTCGATTGAAGTGCTGCCGCAGGGCGACCGTCTTTATGTTCACATCGCCGATGTCAGTCATTATGTTCGCGAAGGCAGCGAGCTGGACAGAGAAGCCTGGGCGCGCGGCACCAGCATCTATTTGCCGGATCGG
>DUVF01000028.1 GCA_012841165.1 Clostridiales bacterium | reverse complement strand
ATTCGGATATAAAGAAATTAGAGACGCAGCTTTCCGAGCTCCAGGCGCTCACCAAGGACTATGATACCGCCATGGAGGAGTATTCCCGCTACAGCTACTATAAATACAATGAAGAAGAGATAGTTTTGTATGATCGGCTGGATATAGTGGATATAGTCGGTCAGCTGATGATGCCGGCGGGAGTGTGCGAACAATACAAGATAGACGGCAATATACTCAGCCTCAGAATAAGGGAGATAACTTTAGACCAAGCTTCCGCTCTGATGGAGCAGCTATATAAGGTGGCCGGGGTCGAGAATGTGTCTCTGATGTCGGCGACCGACGGCGAGGAAGTGAATGCCGGGATGGATATAGCTGTCACTTTTAAGGCGGCGGGGGAAGACCTGAAACAAGAGCTGCCGACCGTTTCACCGGAAGCTTTGGCCGGAGATTCGGAGGTGCAGCCATGATACAGCGAGAGTTTACGCCAAAGGAAAAAGTGCTTCTCGTCGTGCTGGCGGTGCTCATACTGGGCCTGCTCTATTATCTGGGCGCCTACCGGATAAACAAAGAGGGCTTAGAGGCGCGCAATCAGAGAATTGCTAATCTTCAGGAAGAAATCAAAGTGGAATCTATCAAGGCCAGCCGGATGAAGGCGATGGAGAAGAGCTTAAAGCTGATAGAGAGCGGCGAAATGAGTAAAACAGCCCAGATTCCAGATTTTGACAATACCCAGCCGCTGGTGCGGTCACTGAACAACATTGCGGCTGCTTCTGCCAAATACAATATGACTTTCGGAGAGGTGGTTTCTGAAGACGGTCTCGTCAGGCGGCCCGTGAACATGGCTTTCGAGGTGAACAGCTACGATACGGCTGTCTCTGTTATAAGAGCGCTGGCGAACTGCGAATACAGGTCGCTCATCAAGAACCTGGACATATCGGGCAAGGATAAGTCGTTAAGGCAGGGACCGCTGATGCTCAGGTTAGAGGTAGTATTTTTCGAGTTCGATAAACGGCCTCCGGCCGAAGGTGCCGGGGCAGCTTCTTAGACTTTATTACCCCGGCCGAAGACGCCGGGGTTTTTTAGTTAAAATTCTCAGGCAAAGACCAACTGCACCAAAATCATATACAGGACTGTTCCGCCGCCGATGCTCAAAAGCACGTTGCGCCGCCATAGATGAACCAGCGCGATAGCGCCGATAGCTAAAAATTCCGGCAGGCCGTGCGGCGCCGCGGTAAAGGAGACATGGCGCAGACAGTAGATCACCAAAAGCCCCATCATCGCCGGCGGGAGAGCTTTGCCCAGCCAGGTTATGACGGCGGGCTGCGTTTTGCCTTCCGGGAATAGCAGGAAGGGCGTGAAGCGCGTGATCATGGTGCCGGCGGCTAAAGCTATAATCATGATGATGATTTCAAAAGGGTTCAGGAGCATTGGATCTTCCTCATTATCAGCAGGGAAACAAGAATCAGGCCCATTGAGGGCAGAATGAGATTTTGGGGGCCGGCCAGAGCCAGGCCGACTGTAGTGCAGGCCAGACCGATGATGCCGGGCAGGCGGTTTTCTTTTGTCTTGAACTGTTCGATGAACAGCACCACAAAGAGGGCGGTCAGGACAAAATCCAGTCCCTTGGTATTGAAACTGACAAAGCGGCCCAGCAGTCCGCCGCAGAGGGTGCCGATCACCCAGTAGAGGTAGTCGGCCGCCGATACGATGATGTAAAAATATTTTTTGTTGATGGTGCTGGGAACGGCGACGCTGGAGACGATGGAGTAGGTTTCATCGCACAGGGCGAACACCAAAAAGGCGCGTATTTTTCCTAAACCGCGGTAGCGGTCTAACATCGAAAGACCGTAGAACAGATGCCGGGCGTTGACCAGCAGGCTCATTAAAAAAGCCTGCAAGGGGTTGAAGGCCACCGTCAAAAGGGTGACGGCGATAAACTGGATGCTGCCGCCGAAGACGCATATGCTCATCAGGACAGACCAGCCGACATGGTAGCCTTTGGTCTGCATCAGAACGCCGAAGGCGATGCCCAGGAAAAGGAAGCCTGTCAGTACCGGCAGGGTGAGGGGCAGGGCGGCGCGGGCGGCCTGCCTGAACTCCGTGATCCGACGCCTGGTCGGGGCTTCCGCGGATTTTTTAGTTGTCTCAGTTGATTGCTTGGGTGACTGTTTCATAGTTCTGTTTATGCCACAGAACGAGCCATAATTCAAGCGGCAGCGGAAAATATTCGTGGCCGGCGGGCAATCTCCGCCGCTGCTGCTTCGTTGAAATTTACGCGAATTTTATTTTGATTTAATTTGAAAAAGATAGTATTCTGTTATACTCGGCTTGAAATCAAGAGAGGAAGGAGGAATGAAGCATGAATCTATGCATCGACATCGATGGCACATTGACCGATCCATATTACTGGTTGCCGCGCGCGAACAAGCATTTTGGCACCGCGGTGGCTCCGGCTGACGTCACAAGCTACGCGTTTGATGATGTTTTAGGCGTGCCGGCCGGTTCCTACAGATGGTTTTATCAGCTATACGGCAAACTGATCCACAAGGAAGCGGAGATCCGCTTTGGCGTGCGGGAAATTTTGCAAAAGCTGGCCGAGGAGCACAACATCCATTATGTGACGGCGCGTGAAGAAATTATGCGCGAAGTGACGGAGGAGTGGCTGAGCGAGCACGATCTGCCCTGCGATACTTTATCTTTGTTGGGGACGCCCAATAAAGTCTGGAAAGCCAAGCAGCTGGAATCGGATTTCTTTATCGAGGACAGCTATGACAACGCGATTCAGCTGGCACAGGCAGGTTTTCAGGTCTTACTGATCGACTGCACTTACAATCGCGGAGAACTGCCCGAAAACGTGTTGCGTGTCAAAAACTGGCATGAGATCAGCAAGCTGATCGATCATCAGGTGGAAAAAGCCGCCGGCGCCGCGTTTACAGAAGAAATGCTGCCGGCCTGATCGTCAGACAGGCGCAGCGTCTGCCCATGAGCGGAACCAGGCAGGCGCCACAGGCGCAAGTAGGTGAAATCAGGTAGCGCCAGCAGGCGCATAATCGCATAATTAAACGATATTTGAACCAGAGCTTCGAGCTCTGTTTTTGTTTGCCTTGAAGAAGGCGGTTTTGGCATCGGTGTCACAGATTGGCGCCGATTCAGTTGTCGACATTTTGTCGACAACTGAAATTGAAGGCCATCGATAGAAAAATGGGAGAGACAGCGTCGGACAAATGGCACTAATTCTGGCACCGATATTGATTATTTGGCACCGATGATGATGGTACATGAAGTTAAACAACTATTGCAAAAGTGTCAATCTTCAAAGCGATAAATTTGAAAAGTGCGTAGCAGAATGCCTGAAAAGTGCGCAGCAGAATGCTTGAAAAGTGCTTAATGAGATGCTATCATGTTATCGGGGGTGAGCGCTGTGAGTTTGAAAAAAGACGGATACAGGCCAAGATTAATCGACGACAAGGTTGCAAGACATCTGAAAATTTTCGGAGCGGTTTCAATTGAAGGTCCTAAATGGTGTGGCAAGACATGGACGGGATTGAATCATGCAAACAGCGTAACGTACATGACTGAAAGAAGTCAGAGGGATTTGGCAAAGATTGATCCGAAATATATATTTCTTGCCGACAGGCCGCAACTAATTGACGAGTGGCAGATCGTTCCCGGCATATGGGATGCGGTACGCCATGAATGTGATAGCAGCCGTGAAAAAGGAAAATTTATTCTCACAGGCTCAACTTCTCTTGATTCGAGTTCGAGCGATGAAATATATCACTCCGGAACAGGACGAATATCCACTATTCGGATGCACACAATGAGTTTGTATGAATCCGGAGATTCGACAGGTGAAGCGTCTATCAGCGATATGCTCAGGGGGGAGTTAAACGAGGGATATACCGGCAAGGTTGGACTGGACAAGCTTGCACATTTGATCGTTAGAGGAGGATGGCCGGAAAATATAGATATGGAGAGTGCCGATATCGGCATTATTCCTAAAAGTTATATAGATGCCATCGTTACGAAAGATATGCATGAAGGGCAAGCCAGAAAAAGAAATCCGAACAAAATGCGTATGCTGATTCGCTCTTTATCACGAAATGAGACAACGCTTGCAGGCGATGCTACATTGGTCAGGGATATTGAGGAATACGAAAACGAGGAACAACTCATAAGAAGCCGGGCAACTATAGCGGAATATTTAGGAGTTTTGGACAGCTTGTATATTACAGCCAACCAGGCAGCCTATAGTTTGAATTATCGCTCTTCCTCCAGAATCGGAAAAACTGCGAAGCGCCATCTCGTCGATCCGTCGCTTTGTTGTGCAAGCCTGGATCTCACAACGGATAAATTACTTCATGATCACGAAACTTTCGGTTTACTATTCGAAGCGTTGGTAGAGCGCGACCTTAGAATATATGCTGATTATCTTGGCGGCTGTCTTTATCATTTCAGAGATAATTCGTCCGGAGACGAGGTGGACTCGATCATTGAATTCAGCGACGGGAGTTATGCTGCTTTTGAGATAAAATTGAGTGATGAAGGCATTGCGGATGCTGTAAGCGGTCTTTCAAAATTTTATACCAATGTAAAAAGGAAACCCGTATTTATGTGTGTGGTCGCGGGGCATTGCGAAGCGGTAATAAAGGATCCCGAGACAGGTGTTTTTATCGTTCCGGCAACATCATTGAAACCTTGAACAAAAACCCTCCAAACACTTGAATAAAAAACGCTCAAACACTTGAATGAAAATGCTCTAATACTTTGCCCTTATTCGGGCAGTGCAATCCGAAGGCGGTGCAATTTTGCGCGTCTTGGGCTTTTACAAGCGGACAAGATGGAGTATAATAAAACAATTATCACCTTGACGGATTGACAGAGAATTTGGGAGAGAGGATTTGAACCAGGGTTTCTCAGCGCCGGAAGCGCCGGATGAAATCATCCGGATTGAACATATGACATATGAATACAAGCGGGAAGGCGATCAGGCGGCTTATGTAGCGGTCAATGATGTCAGCTTATCCATTGAACGGGGGAGCTTTGTCGCCATAATTGGTCGCAACGGCTCCGGCAAATCGACGCTCGCTAAATGCATCAACGCCCTATTGCTGCCCGCCTCCGGCAAGGTCTATGTAAACGGCTGGGATACCACAGACGAAGCCCGGCTGTGGCAGATCCGACAGACTGCCGGGATGGTATTTCAGAACCCGGACAACCAGTTAGTGTCATCGATCGTGGAAGATGATGTGGCCTTTGGCCCCGAGAATTTAGGAATCGATCCGCCGGAGATCCGCCGCCGGGTCGACCGGTCGCTCTCTGCGGTGAACATGTTCGAAGAACGGACAAAAGCCCCGCACCTGCTTTCGGGCGGTCAAAAACAGCGGATTGCGATTGCCGGCGTAGTGGCCATGAAGCCGGAGTGCATCATTTTCGACGAACCGACTGCCATGCTCGACCCGAATGGCCGGGCAGAGGTGATGAAGATTATTGAACGACTCAATCGGGAGGGCATCACCATCCTCTTGATCACGCACTTTATGGACGAAGCGGTCAGGGCCGACCGGGTCGTTATCATGGATGACGGCCGGATTGCCATGGACGGCACGCCCGAGATGATCTTTGCCCATTCGGACGAGCTGCGCCGGCTCGATATGACGGTTCCTTTTACAGTTGATTTAGCTGATCGGCTGCGCCGAAACGATATTCCGGTACCGCAAAGTACGATCCACATTCAGGAAATGGTTGATTTTTTATGTCAATACAAATCAGAGATCTGACCTATGTCTACAGCGAAAATCTGCCCTATGAAACGGTGGCTCTCGACCATATCAACATGGAGATCAGGGATCATAGTTTCAATGGAATCATCGGCCACACCGGCTCCGGCAAATCGACCCTGATTCAGCATCTGAACGGTTTGTTGAAACCGAAATCGGGCCAGATTATCGTTGACGGCATCGACATCACCGGCTCGGATGTCAAGCTGCGCGAGATCCGGAAGATGATCGGCCTGGTTTTTCAATACCCTGAATATCAGCTCTTTGAGGAAACCGTGCAGAAGGATGTCGCTTTCGGGCCGCTCAACCTTGGTTTGTCGCAGGAAAATGTTGAAGCCCGGGTCCGAGAGGCGCTAACTCTGGTCGGTTTGGATTTTTCCGAACTGGCCGACCGCTCCCCCTTTGAGTTATCGGGCGGGCAAAAACGGCGGGTAGCGATCGCCGGCGTAATCGCTATGAAACCAAAAGTCCTTGTGCTGGATGAACCGACCGCCGGGCTCGATCCCCGGTCGCACAGAGATATCCTGCAGCTGATTCGCAATGTTCACGAACAGGAAAAAAATACCATTGTCTTGGTGTCGCATAACATGGGCGACATTGCGGCGCTCTCCGACCAGGTCTTTGTCATGGAAAAGGGCAAGCTTATTCTGTCCGGCACGCCGCGCGAGGTGTTTGCCAATACCGCTCTGCTCAAGGGGATCGGTCTGGGCCTGCCGCCGGCGGCCGAATTGATGGAGCAGGTACGGCAGCGCTGCGCAGATGCGCCGCGCGATGTTTTAACGGTGGAGGAAGCCGAACAGCAGATCGTCCGCTGGTTTGGTAAAGATAAAAAATGCTGAGAGATATCACCTTAGGACAATATTATCCGGGAACTTCGGTCATTCATCGCCTGGATCCGAGACTGAAGATTGTTGGCACATTTATCTTCCTGATCAGTCTTTTTTTGGTACGCAACTTCATCGGTTTTGGCATAGCGGTGGGCTTTTTGGCTTTGCAGATCGCTATCTCGCGCGTGCCGCTGTCCTTTATCTTTAAGGGTCTTAAACCGGTGTTTCTGATCATCCTGTTTACTGTCGTGGTCAACATGTTCATGACCCGGGGGGAGCCGATCTTGCAATGGTGGATCATCAGCCTAACGAAAGAGGGCTTGTACAGAGCGGGGTTTATGGGTTTGCGCTTGGTGCTGCTTATTATAGGTTCGTCTTTATTGACGCTCACCACTAAACCGATCAGCCTGACGGACGGGATCGAAAAGCTGCTGTCACCCTTCCGCGGTGTCGGCCTGCCGGCTCACGAACTGGCCATGATGATGACGATAGCGCTGCGCTTTATTCCGACTTTGCTGGAGGAAGCGGACAAGATCATGAAGGCGCAGATGGCGCGCGGCGCCGATTTTGAAAGCGGCAATCTGCTGCAAAGGGCGAAGAGCCTGATCCCTCTGCTGGTGCCCTTGTTCATCAGCGCTTTTCGCATTGCCCAGGATCTGGCTATGGCGATGGAGGCTCGCTGCTACCGGGGCGGCGACGCCCGCACAAGGATGCACGCTATGACCTTCAGTTGGCGTGACGCTGTCGCGGCGATCTGCCTGGTGGCTTTTGTGGCGGTTATCGTGGTGCAATCCCATGTTCTCTGAAAATATTAAAAGCCCCCGCTTTTGGGTTGAAGCAGCGGTAATCGCGGCGACATATGCGGCTTTGACTATCTTTTTGATGCCGTTCAGTTACGGTGTGATGCAGGTCAGAATTTCGGAGGCGCTGACGATCCTGCCGGTCCTGACGCCGGCAGCGATACCGGGTCTCCTGGTAGGTTGTCTGCTGGCAAATCTGCTCAGCCCCTACGGTTTTTTTGATATCCTGTTGGGAAGCCTAGCGACTTTGCTGGCGGCCTTAGGAACTTACCGGCTGCGCCGGAGACCCAATCTGGCGCCTTTGCCGCCCATAATTAGCAATGGACTGATCATTGGCGTCATGCTACACTATATATATGGTGTGCCACTCAGTCTGCCCCTCTGTATTATGTGGGTAGGCCTTGGCGAAGCGTTAGCCTGCTATGGGCTGGGCTGGCCTTTGCTGCGCTATCTTTCAAAGCGGAAAGATCTGTTTGGAGCTAATCGATGAGCACGATTAAATTGCCCCGATCGATAATTGCAAGAGTGAGACAGCTTTGTCTGATTAGTTTGCTTGGTGTAGCCCTGCTGACCACCGCTTGCGCCGGAGTGGATTTTTCTGATTTCAAAACCACACCTGGCGGGACGAAGCAGGCGGAAAAAGCGAACAAATCGACCGACCCCAATGCCCCGGCCGACTCAAACGCGCCGGCGACCAATCCGAACAAACCGGCCGACTCGAACGCGCCGGCTGATTCCAGTGCTTCGACCGATCAGAACGCATCGGCAGACTCTAACGCACAGGCCGATCTCAACGCGCCGGCCGGCTCCAATGCCCCGCCGCCACTGCCGCAGTTTCCGCCGGCGGAAGCCGAGATCGGGGCGGTGGTGCGGACTTTTCAGGAAGTTGAAACGCCGGAGGCGCCGGTCGCTCTCAAATATGACCGCTATCGCCTGACCTATACCTATTTTCTGGTTCGTCAAAAGATAAAGCTGTTCGCACAACCTTCAGAACAAGCGGCCGCGGCCGGCACTCTCTACAGAAATCAAAAGCTCGATTACCAAAACACGGTCTATGTTAAAACCGGACCGAACAGCGTGGCGGTCTGGTATCAGGTCAGCCTGACGGTGAACGGAAAACTGCTGTCCGGCTATATCCGAAAAGATGACGCCGAGCGTCGTTACTATCAATTCGGAAAGGCGGAAGCGGCCATAAGGCTGGTCGACGCTGAAGTGAAGAGCGGTCATGCCATTACCTATGTTAACAATTACAAGAACCGCAACGGTCGCCCGCCGGCATATCAAGGGCGGTCACAGGATGCGCTGGGCAACGAGCGCAGTCAAAGCGCTCCCGGCTATCCGGATTGGATGAAGACTGACGAATTTGTCTATTTAAGCGATGGCAGCCTGCTGCGCTACCTCTTTGAAAATGAAGAGGGAATGGTCAAGGTGGCGACAGTTCCGGCCGGAAAGACTTACTATGTGCCGACCCGCTACATTCCCGAGCCAAGCGCTCTGAAGCCGCTGACACGAGCGATCGTTGTTGACCGCCATCATCAGAATGAAATGGTGTATGAGAAGATCGATGATGTGTGGACTCTGGTATCATATTCGCTGGCGACTACCGGCACGAAAAACCGCTATGCTCAGCCGACCCCGCTGGGATATTATTTTGTGATCGAGAAACGGCCATCTTTTGATTATCTGGCTGACGGAACCAACGAGATCGAGGGATACGCGCCTTACGTTTTACGTTACAACGGCAGTGCTTATATACACGGTGTGCCCATGCGTTATAAAATTAGCGAAGATGGCCACCGCATCTATCAGGGGATAGTCGATTATTCGCGCAGCATCGGCACCATACCGCTGTCGCATAAATGTGTCCGGAATTATAGCTCGCATGCTAAGTTCCTCTATGACTGGTATGCGCCCGGACAGACCATCGTCATCGTCATCGAGTAGAAACGGCAACGCCTGGCAGGCATTTGCCCGGCAGACGATCTGGCAGCAAAGGCCGCCGCCGGGTGTGATATGTTATAAAGGACTAAAGGTAGACTTTTCAGATTTTTTTAATTTTTAGCCTTTACATTTAACCTTTTAATACTATAATTAAGAATGATGATTGTATGACATGATAAAATTGGCAGAAAATTCAGATATTGTTTGACAGGAATTTCACATATTCTTGTCGGTCCTGTGAAAATCAGGAACCGGAGGATGAAATGAAGAAACGCCGGACCTCCTATACCGGTGTCCTGCAGACAATGGCTCTGTTCGGGCAGCTGGGACTGACCATGGCGATACCGATTTTAATCGGCGTATTTGCGGGAGCCTGGATAGACAATAAGCTGAACAGCCAGCCGATCGTGTTAATTATCATGATACTGATGGGACTGGCAGCCGGAATTTTAGGAGCCTATCATCAGATTGCAGTCATCCTGCCGCGGCAAAAGGGCAAACATGCAGGAAAAACAAACAGCGACCAGAACGAACGAGACGCTGACCGCTTTTAAAAACAGAATATTCAGATATACTATACTGATCGCCCTGGTTTGCGAATTGATCTCGTTGCCCTTTATCGGCTTTAACAAGGATTTCGCATACGGGCTGGCACTAGGAACCTGCATTGCTATCGTCAATTTTAATTTACTGGCACTGACTGCCAAACTGACGTTAGAAAGGCAAAAGACGCTGTATTCGCCGCTGGGCTATCTGCTCAGGATGATCATCTACGGATTTGTGTTCTGGGCAGCGCTCAAGATCAGTCCGCTAAGCGCGCTGGCGGCGGTAATCGGCTTTATGACTTTGAAAGCAGCCATTTTTATACTGCATGGCCTGAAGCCGAAATTCAGAGAGAGCAGCGCCCATGGCAAGGCGCTCAATGATTTGGATAACGATGCCTGGGCAAAAGAGGCGGAGGCCCGGGAACAAGATGAAGGCCATGGAATAAAAGCTGTCTGGCGTGATATCGTTGGCAGCTCCGATATCGGGAAGCGACCAGCAGAACCCGACGCCGACAAAACCGATAAAGAAGTTCTGAATTCGGAAAAAAGCGAAGGTCGTTCGCGAAGATATAAACGAAAAACGATTCGTAAGTATTAGAGTCTGAGTGTATCAAAGTGTTAACAAGGGAGAGATACAGCTATGCATTCAACCGAACACTTAGGACCAAAAGTTATATTTTCTTTTGCCGACGGTAGATTTTACATTTCTGAAACCGTAGTTTGGGCGATCATCGTTTCAGCGGTGATGATTATTTTAGCATTGGTTTCCACCAGGCGGATGGAAAAGATCCCCAAAGGAGGCCAGATCTGGGCCGAACTCATCGTTGGCGGCATCTACAAACTGGTTTCAGGAGTCATGGGCCCTAATAAGGCAAGATCATATTTTTCCTATGTCGGCACTTTGTTCATTTTTATGATCATCTGCAACATGCTTGGTTTGTTTGGTTTCCGGCCGGTCACGACCGATCTGAACACAACTTTTGCTCTTTCCATCATAACGTTCTTTATGATCATGTATGCCTCTATCAAATCAAAGGGCATCAAAGGCCATATCAAGCATTATGTGGAGCCCTATCCTTTCATGATACCAATTAAAATCATTGAGGATTTCTCATTTCCGGTCTCACTGGCCTTCCGGTTGTTCGGCAACATTACCGGCGGCGCCATCGTCATGGCCTTGAGCTACCAGGGACTGGGCTTTTTATCGCAGATGCTGATCGGCAAGATTCCCATTTTGGGCAAGATTCCCATTTTAGCTTATATGCTTCCGTTGCCCCTGAATTTCTTCTTTGACATGTTCGAGCCCGTTCTCCAGGCCTTCATCTTCACTATGCTGACGATGGCCTTTATCGGAGTCAATTCAGCGCCTCACGAAGATGTTGCGGAAGGAAGCAAACAGGATCAGAAGCAGATAATAACACAATAAAAGCTCTAAACCGACATCATTATTATTTTAACCTTTAAGGAGGAAAGTATCATGACAGGCATTACACCAGAAGCATTAGTACTCGCTTTTTCAGCTCTCGGCGCGGGTTTATCCATTGGCATAGCGGCCGTCGGTATCGGCTTCGGTCAGGGTATGTGCGGTATGAAAGGCGTCGAAGGTGTCGCCAGACAGCCGGAAGCCAAAGGTGATATTTTACAGGTCATGCTGGTTGGTCAGGCGGTTACCGAAACCACAGGTATTTTCGCGTTTATCATCAGTGTTGTGCTTCTGTTTGCCAATCCTTTCATCAAGGTGCTGTTGTAAGGCCGGGACATCCCGAAAGTTCAACAGAAAGGAGGCACAGCTACCGTGGAATATAGACCGTTGATCGAATTCGGCCCAACGATCTTTATGATATGGGCAACGTTCCTGACTCTTGTATTGATCCTGAAACATTTTTTCTGGGATAAAGTGCAGGACTTCATGCAAAATCGTGAGAGCCAGGTGCGCGAAACATTCGAGAACGCCGACCGCGTCAATAAGCTGGCCGACGACAAACTATCTGAGTATGAGCGTCGGATCGCCAATATTGAAAGCGAAGGCCGGGATATCATTAAAAATGCGAAAGCTAAAGCTGATGCTCAGGCTAAAGATATTTTGGACGCAGCGAATCAAAAAGCGATCTTTATGATCCAACAGGCTGAGGAAGAGATCCAGCGTCAGCAGAATAGAGCAATTGGCGAAATGAAACAGCAGATCGTGTCGCTCGCGGTTTTGGCTGCAGAAAAAGTTCTTGAGAAAAAACTTGACACAACCGGACAGGAAGACTTGATTACCGGTATCCTGGAACAGGCAGGTACGACAGAATGGCAGATGTAGCGATTGATATGACCTATGGCAAAGCCTTGTTTGAAGCAGCCAAAGAGCTGGGTCGGGTCCAGGAAACGCTTGAAGAGGCGGAGGCTCTATCCGGCTTGCTCGAACAGGAACCCGAATTTTTTGAATTTCTGAGTACGCCTGTCGTTTCCGCCAAAGAAAAAAAGGCGGTGCTAGCTAAGATTTTTGAGGGGCGCTTGTCTACAGAAATTAAAAACCTGATGTTCATTTTGATCGATAAAGGTCGGGTTCGCCACTATCCCAGAATCGTCCGGCGATATCGCTATTTGCTTAACGAGAGCGAGGGGTTTTCTGCAGGAACGGTTTTCTCGGTCATTCCTTTGACCCCTGATCAGGTCGGCGCCTTTGAAGAACAAACGAGCCGCTTGATGCAGAAAAAAATCAAGCTGGAAAATCGCATCGATCGCAATCTGATCGGCGGGGTGCGTATTTTTATTGAAGGCAAAGTCATCGATGCGTCCATCAAAGGCCGCCTGAACACCCTTAAAGAACTTATCGCGAATAATTAAACGCTAAAGAAGGGGGGATTTTAAGAAAATGAATCTTAGACCTGAGGAAATCAGCGAAATTATAAAAGATCAAATAAAAAACTATAAAAATGAACTTGAAATATCCAGCTTTGGAACGGTCATTCAAGTGGGCGACGGAATTGCCCGGCTCTACGGACTCGATAACTGCATGTCCGGTGAGATGCTTGAATTTCCGGGAGGCATCTACGGCATCGCGTTAAACCTTGAAGAAGATAATGTCGGAACGGTTATCATGGGCCCGGACAGAGATATCAAGGAAGGGGACATTGTCAAACCAACCGGCCAGGTCGTGCGCGTTCCGGTCGGCCAGGAACTGATCGGCCGTGTTGTAAATGCGCTGGGCCAGCCAATCGATGGCAAAGCGCCTATCAAAGCTGAGAAAACACGCCCGGTCGAGTTCGGCGCTCCCGGTGTATTGCAGCGGCGCTCGGTCTATCAGCCTCTGCAGACCGGCATCAAGGCGATCGACTCAATGATTCCGATCGGCCGCGGCCAGCGTGAGCTGATCATCGGCGACCGGCAAACCGGTAAAACGGCGATCGCGATCGATACCATCATCAATCAGAAAGAAGAAGATGTTATCTGCATCTATGTGGCGATCGGACAAAAGAAATCGACCGTTGCGCAGCTAGTTCAAACCTTGGAATCCAAAGGCGCCATGGACTACACGATCGTAGTTTCAGCTACCGCTAGTGAGGTGGCGCCTCTGCAATATATCGCACCCTATGCCGGTTGCGCGATGGGTGAAGAATTTATGTATCAAGGTAAAGATGTTCTGATCATATACGACGACCTGTCCAAGCACGCGGTCGCCTATCGAGCAATGTCGCTGCTGCTGCGGCGGCCGCCGGGACGTGAAGCCTACCCTGGCGACGTTTTCTATCTGCACAGCCGTCTGCTTGAGCGGGCCGCCAAACTGTCAGACGATCTGGGCGGTGGTTCCATTACCGCGTTGCCCATCATCGAGACTCAGGCGGGTGACGTCGCTGCTTACATACCCACCAACGTCATTTCCATTACCGACGGACAGATCTTCCTGGAAACCGAATTGTTCTTTGCCGGACAGCGGCCGGCGGTCAACTCCGGTATCTCGGTATCCCGGGTCGGCGGCGACGCACAGATTAAGGCCATGAAAAAAGTTGCCGGCAGAATCCGTCTTGAACTGGCGCAATACCGTGAACTGGCATCGTTCGCCCAGTTTGGTTCCGACCTTGATAAAGACACCAAAGAGCGTCTCGATCATGGCCAGATTCTCATGGAAGTTCTCAAGCAGGGACAGTATACGCCGATACCGGTAGAGCATCAGGTAATGATTATATATGCTGCTATAAACGGACATTTGGCCGATGTCTTGCTGAACAAGATCGGCGAATTTGAAAAGGAATTATACAAGTTCATGGATACGCAATATCCGAACATTGGTAAAACCATCAAAGCCACCGGACAGCTGGAGGATGAAACCGAGGCCGCGCTGAAAGACGCTATAATTGAATTCAAGAAGATTCATGAAAAAGATTTTCAGTAGGTTTTGGGAATTTATCCGATAGAAAGGAGGTGGCGCCTTGGCAGGCAACAACATGCGCGACATCAAGCGCAGAATTAAGAGCAACACCAGCATGGAACAGATAACAAAAGCGATGAAGTTGGTTTCTGCCGCCAAGCTGCGCAAAGCCAAGTCCATATTTGATCGGATACAGGAAAATTTCAACTATGTATCCGAATCGATAGAAGAAGTCTTCCATAACGCAGATGGAGTGCCCGATGAATATCTGGCCGGCGGGCGGGAGATCAAACGGACGGCTTACATCATCATCACGAGCAACCGCGGCCTTTGCGGCAGCTTTAATTCCAATGTGATAAAAGAAGCCGTTACCCTGATGGAAAACGATCCGGGGGAGCCGGTCATCATCGCCATCGGCAGCAAGGGGCGCGATTATTTCGCTAAACGAAATTATGAGATTTGTGCCGAATACATGCTGCCGCCCGAGGACATATCCTTCCTCGATGTGCGGAACATCATCACCCGGCCGGTAGTCGGCATGTACAACAGAGGTGAGATCGACCGCATTATTTTAGTCTCTACGCGCTTTATCAGCACCTTGACCCAGGAAACCGAGACGCAAACTCTGCTGCCGCTGGAGGTGGGAGAGAAGAATCTCGGCATGCCGGCCCTGCCCTACAGCATGGAATACGGACCATCTGTGGAAGAAGTGTTCAACTATCTGGTACCCAAATATGTGGAGATCAGATTATATAGCGCGATCGTTGAATCGGCGACCAGTGAGCACGCCGCCCGTCGGATGGCGATGGAAAGCGCGACCGACAACGCCAACGAGATGATCAACGAACTGACCATGAACTATAACCGGGCGCGGCAAGCTGCCATCACCCGCGAGATTACAGAGATCGTCGGCGGCGCCGAAGCTCTGGCATAAATGAAGGAGGTAGAAGTGTGAACGAGCATAAAGGGACCGTTCATCAAATCATCGGGCCTGTTATTGATATTAAATTCAATCCGGAAGAACTGCCGGAACTGTTGAACGCGATCAATATCGACTTTGAGGGTCGGATTATCGTAGCGGAAGCCGCTCAGCACATCGGCGACGATGTAGTGCGCTGCATCGCTTTAGAATCAACCGACGGCCTCATGCGCGGAATGACGGCGATAGATACCGGCGCGCCGATTGCTGTTCCCGTCGGCAAAGAGGTGCTGGGACGCCTCTTTAATGTTGTTGGCGATACGATCGACGAGAAGGGCGAGGTGGGAGAGAAAAAGCGCATGCCGATCCACCGGCCGGCTCCCGCGTTTGAGGAACAGGATACTACATCCCAGATTTTTGAGACCGGCATCAAGGTGGTCGACCTGATCGCGCCCTATACCAGGGGCGGAAAAGTCGGCTTGTTTGGTGGCGCAGGGGTTGGAAAAACCGTTCTGATCCAGGAGCTTATCAATAATATTGCCAAAGAGCACGGCGGCATCTCGGTATTCGCCGGCGTTGGCGAGCGTACCCGTGAGGGCAATGATCTCTATTATGAAATGATCGAATCCGGCGTCATCGATAAGACCGCCATGGTGTTCGGCCAGATGAACGAGCCCCCCGGGGCGCGTATGCGGGTCGGATTGACCGGGCTGACTATGGCGGAATATTTCCGTGACGAAGAAGGGCAGGACGTGTTGCTCTTTATCGACAACATCTTCCGCTTCACTCAAGCCGGCTCCGAAGTATCCGCCCTGCTGGGCCGGATGCCGTCAGCTGTAGGCTACCAACCGACTCTGGCTACGGAGATGGGCGCTTTGCAGGAGCGGATCACCTCGACGAAAAAAGGCTCCATAACTTCAGTTCAGGCGATCTATGTGCCGGCCGACGACCTGACCGACCCGGCGCCGGCTACCACTTTTGCTCACCTTGACGCCACAACCGTTCTTTCCCGGTCCATTACTGAGCTGGGCATCTACCCGGCGGTCGACCCGCTGGAATCCACCTCGCGCATCATGGATCCGCTGATCTTAGGTGAAGAACACTACAATACAGCGCGTGGCGTTCAGGAGGTTCTGCAGCGCTACAAGGATCTGCAAGACATCATCGCCATCCTGGGAATGGATGAATTGTCAGATTCTGACAAAACGACGGTCAACCGGGCGCGGAAGATTCAGCGTTTCCTGTCGCAGCCCTTCGCAGTAGCAGAACAGTTTACCGGAACCCCCGGCAAATACCTGCCGCTTCAAGAAACCATCCGTGGATTCCGCGAGATCTTGGAAGGCAAGCATGACAACATCCCTGAATCCATGTTCCTGTTTGCCGGCGGAATTGACGAAGTTGTAGAAAGGTACAAAAAGAGCAATGGCTAACACTCTGCAATTAGAGGTCATTACGCCTTCAAAGCTGTTTTACCGGGGCGAAGTTGAACTGGTCATCGTTCGGACGACCGAGGGCGACGAAGGTTTCATGGCCAACCATAGCTGGGGGGTCAAACTGTTGGCGGCCGGAGAACTGTGGTTCAAAGAGGCGGAAACGAAAAAGTTTCGGGTAGCCTCACTGGCCGGCGGTTTTATTGATGTTAAGGAAAATATCATTATTTTTACCGACGCTGCCGAATGGCCGGAGGAAATAGATGTCGAGCGGGCAAAGGAAGAGCGTCGTAAGGCTGAAGAATGGCTTAAATTCCCGAGTGAAGACGACATTGAGATCGAACTCGCCCGAACGGCAATCAGAAAATCAACAGTCCGCATGAATGTCAAAGAAGGCGGCTTGAAACAAAGGCAGTGACAATAGCTGCCGGGCAATCGAGATATTTATTTGACAATTGAATAGTGGTTATAGGGCAGATGCCGGTTCCGTCGCAAGAGGAACCGGCGGTCTGTTTTTTGTGACTTTTTGAGTCGTCTGCTATGACTTTTCGGGTGCGGTTGCCCGCTCCGAAACGCCATGGTATAATATTTTGAAATCCAATAAGAAGGACGTTCCATGCGTAAAGCAGCCAATACAGCAGTTCTGATGGCAATCCTCATATTTGGCGAAAAAATACTGGGCTTCATCCGCGAAGTATTGATGGCCGGTTTTTTTGGCACCAATTATGTGGTTGATTCCTATGTAATGGCGAGCAATATTCCCGGCATCCTGTTCGCGGGAATATTTACCTCAGTGGGAGTGGCTTTTTTGCCTATTTATTCAGAATTGAACGAGCGGGAAGGGGCGGATCGCGCCAACCGCTTTGCCAGCGAAACCATTGTGTTGACCACCGTGATAGCCAGCAGTTTTGCGATATTGGGCATTATTCTGGCCGGCCCCATCGTTTCCCTGCTGCCCGATAAATTCAGTGCCGGTCCGTCAGGTGAACTGACTGTAATGTTTCTACGCATTACCTTTGGCTATATCATATTTGTTTCCTTTGCGGCTGTTTTAGAGTCCTTCCTGCAATACCGGGGTGTTTTTTTAAAACCGGTGTTAGCCGGGTATTTACAAAACTTCAGCATACTGGGAGCCATCCTGCTGGCGGCTTTGGTGGATTATCGCTTGCTTCCGCTGGGACTTCTGATCGGGGCGATGCTTAGGTCGGCAGCGATCATTAAAGCTGCCCGCACCGCTGATTTTAAATTCACACCCACTTTAAGGATCGGAAGTACAGCGAGACAGATCGTGGCTCTGGCGTTACCGGTATTTATCGGCGGCACTATCAACCAGATAAATTCGCTGGTAGATAAATTTTTGGCCAGCAGTTTGGGAGAAGGCGCGGTTGCCGGTTTGAACTATGGATTTTTGCTCATAAATATGGTAACAGGACTGACGATCATGGTCGTCGTCACCATCATATATCCTCGCCTGACTCAGTCGGCGGCTCAGAGAGATTTTCAGCGCTTCAACAATTCCGTCGGGCGGGGGATGAACATAGCGGCGCTGATCACGGTGCCCTGCACATTGGGGATACTGCTCTACAGCAGTGAAGCTATCCGGCTGGTTTTTGAAAGGGGAGCTTTCACAGCCGCTTCGACCGAGTTAACCAGCCAGGCTTTTTTCTACTATGCGTTTGGATTAGTCTTTATAGCGATCAACGCTTTGGTAGCGAAAGCTTTTTACGCCCTTAAAGATACCAGAACGCCGGTCATTTGCGGGATTACCAGTGCTGTCCTGAACATTGTGCTGAACCTCCTTCTGATCGGACCGATGCAGATCAGGGGGCCGGCTCTGGCGACCAGCATAGCGGCCGCGGTTAACGCTTTTATGTTGGTCTATATGCTGAAAAAACGGCATCCGCATATCCAGATATTGGAAAACAGAGGCGATTTTGGCCGCATCATTCTGGCTGGTTTTTTGGCGGTAGGCATGTCGTGGCCGGCTTACTATTTCTTGGCCGGCCGCTGGGAAGCGCCAGCATTGATCAGCCTGCCGGTCACCGTTGTGGTGGCGGTGTTCATATATTTACTATTGCTGAAAGCTTTGCGGATCCCGGAATTGGCTATGCTGAAAGACATAGTTCCCCTCCCTGGCAGAAAGTCCGCCTAAAGGAGGGCGCAAATATTCTCTTGGTGAGAGCAAAATTATTTTTTTAGGAGGAGTCAGATATGCGCACAGAAGCCTCGTTGGATCAAATAGAGAAGCTCTACGAAGTCGTTGGACGCATCAAAGATCAAGCACCCTGGAATCGTCTGGGCACTATGGATCTGATCACAATAGCGTTGCCGGGTCATGAGCCGTCGCCATTCTATTTCAATGTGGTGGGCAAGACCGGAAATGTGTTTGGAATCTATATGTATCAGGGCTGCGACGGCTTGAACGATCTTTATCAATTGGCCGAAGCGAATGATACCGGCATTCCGACAGAATATCTTTTGGGCAACCAGAATTTTCTGGCCTGGTATCAGGGGGAGCAGAACGAGGTGCCGAAGCAGCAAATGGAAAATATCGACAGGCTGGGTCTGAAATTCTCCGGCGAAAATGCCTGGCCCTATTTCCTGTCCTATAAAAAGGGTTACATGCCTTGGATTCCCGATGCCGACGAAGCGCAAAAACTGCTGGAGGGCCTGACCCAGTTTGAACTGGCGTATAAAGCGATGAAAGAAAAGCGCATGGAGATCGTTTTTCCGGGCGAAACTCTGGTGCGGAGTTACGATGAGGAACTAGATAAATGGTACAATGTGGTAGCACCGTTAGACGTCTGTCCACATCCCGTTCCCGCGCTTCGCTTAGCCAGTCGGGAATTGATCGGTCAGATGAAAGAAAGGGAGCAAAGAGAGGATGAGATCTGGGAGATCGATTTGTTCTATGGCGGCGCGCCGGTTTACGACGAAGACTATGACAGGCCGATCAACCCGAAGATCCTTGCCCTGACTGATCAGAATACAGGTGGTCTGATCGAGCATGATATGCTGGCGCCGAATGATGAACAGGCGCAGGCGATCTACGGCATGTTGGTTGATGTGATAATGAACTATCATCGGCCATCCGCTATTCATTGGCGCAATCCGGCGGTTGGCGGCATCCTCAACGACTTATTGATGAAGACCAATATCAAGAGCATACATAGGAAAGCGCTGCCGGTGGTCGACAGCCTGATTGCTGATTTTCGCCGGAAATTGAAATGAGGTTGAAACGATGAGATTAGCTTTGATTCAGATGTTGGCCAGCAGCGTCGATCAATTTGAAGAGACCGCCGAGCGAATTGCCAAGCTGGTGAATCAGGCGGCGGAGGAGTGTCGGCCTGATTTGGTTCTTCTGCCCGAATGCGCTTATCCGGCATATTTGCTTGGCCTGGATGAAGAGGCGCTTGAACAGGCGCTTTCACATACCGAACGAATTTTGAGAATGTTCAGCGATCTGGCCAGAGAACATGAGATATATCTGGCGGCCGGGATAGTTCTGCCGGAGCCGGATGGCTTGCTCAATTCGGTGATCTTGTTTGATCGGCGGGGCAAGCAGATCGCCCGGGCAGACAAATCCAATTTATGGCATTTTGATGATAACTGGTTCAAACCGGGCTTGCCGGCCAGGGTGGTAGATACGGAATTCGGCAAGATCGGGATGATGGTGTGCGCCGACGGGCGCATACCGGAACTGGCCGGCTTGCTGCGCGAACAAGGTGCTCGCCTGATCCTCGATCCTGTTAATCTGTCTGCCTCAGCCACCTGTTCGGAGCTGCTGTCAAATGCTCAATATGAATACATCCTTCCGGCCAGAGCCCGGGAAAACGGTTTGTTTATCGCGGCCTGCGGCAAGGCGGGTGTTGAAGCCGGCTGCGTGACCAATCTGGGACGAAGCATTGTCCTGTCTCCGCAGGGCGAAATTCTGGCCGAGGCGTCGCCGGATCGGGAAGAGATTTTGTGCTGCGATATCGATTTGGAACAAGCCTGCCTTCCTGACAGAAGGACGGCCGACTTCACCGAGTTGAACCGCCCGACGGAAGAACTGACAATTTTTCATGAGTTGCAGAACAGCTATCGGATGGATGAATTGAATTTTTATACCGTAATCGCTCGCTTCCCGTACCAGACCGAAGCCGAGTATTTGGATAAAGCAGAAGCCGTCGTTCAGAAAGCGGAATTGATGAAAGCCAGTTTGATCGTACTGCCTGAGCTTGATACGGCTCTTCGGTTGACCGGCGCTATAACCGAGCGACTCAGCGATTTATTGGGAGAGGATACCCGTGTGGTCATTGCCGGCCTGGCCGAAGGCTCCGGTGAACTGATGCGGATAGCCCGTGTCATTGATAACCAGGGGACGCAGGCCGACTTCGCGGCAGTGCAGGCAGGGGAATTCAGTTCGCCCAACGAAGTCGATCTGCAAGCTGTCGCTGTCTGGCCGGGTTGCCGGGTCGCGGTTGTGTTTGACCAGGCGATTGAAAGTCCTGAACTAGCCAGAACCGCTATGTTGCGCGGCGCCGATGTGCTGATCTGCTTTGACCGTGCGAATGACGCTTTCAAATTAAAGACACTCAAGACCCGGGCGGTCGAGAACCGGATATTTCTGATCCGCTCGAGCGCAAATCCTGAAGCGGATAATAGCCTGATCATCAATCCCGACGGAGCCGTGATCAGCACGACCTTCATTCAGGATGAACATATGTCAGGCGGACTGATTTTTACAGGACTGAGCAAGCAGAAATGGATAGTACCGGGAACAGATGTTATACTTGGACGGCATCCTGGCTGTTACAAGGTCTAAAATCACTTGTTTTTCAGCCGGGCAAATGCCTGTAGATCAGATAGGAGGAATGGATATGGATGTTATCACTGCTATCAAAACGCGGCGTACAATACGCAGCTATCAGGATAGACCGATCGAAGAAGAAAAGCTGGAGCGCTTGCTGACCGCCATGCAGCTGGCGCCAGGCGCGCGCAATGAGCAAGATCATATCATGGTAGTCGTTAAAGATGAAAAACTGCGCAAGCAAATTGCCGAAGCCTGCGCCGGGCAGACCTTTGTGGGAGAAGCTCCGGTAGTTATGGTCATGTGTTATACGGATGAACGAATCATGATGTGCAATCAGGCGGTCAGGCCGATCGACTGTTCGATTGCGCTGTCCTTCATGCTTCTGGAAGCCCAGGAACTTGGTTTGGGTCTGTGCTGGATCGGCGCCTTTGATGCCAGAGCAGTCAAAGAGTTGATCAATGCACCGGAGGAATATACTGTTTTCGCTGTATTACCGATCGGTTATCCGGCCAATGACGGCTATATCAGGCCTCGAAAACCATTGAGCGAACTGGTTCGCTATGAAACCTGGAAAACGGAAAAAGTTTAGAGGACTTTTTCTAAAAAAGATTGGGTGCGGGGATTCTGCGGTGCGGAAAAAATCTGTGCCGGAGTCCCCTGCTCGACTATCAGACCATCGTCCATGAAGAGTACACGGTCGGCGACTTCTTTGGCAAAGCCCATCTCATGAGTTACCACCACCATGGTCATTCCCTGGTGGGTCAGGTCGCGCATGACCTGGAGCACCTCGCCGACCATTTCGGGATCAAGAGCTGAGGTCGGTTCGTCAAACAGCATGATTTCAGGCTCCATAGCCAGGGCTCGGGCGATGGCGACGCGCTGCTTTTGGCCGCCGGACAGTGAGGCGGGATAGACTTTGGCCTTCTCTTCCAGTCCGACTTTTTTCAATAGTGTCATAGCGTCTGCGTAGGCCTTTTTTATTTCCGTCCGCCGTACTTTTATCGGCCCGATAGCAACGTTGTCGAGCGTTGTTTTGTGTGGAAAGAGATTAAAATTCTGGAAGACCATGCCCATTTTTTGCCTTATCTGGTTGATATCGACATTCTTGTCGTTGATCTTTACTCCGTTGATTAGCACATCACCTGAAGTTGGTTTTTCAAGCAGATTAAGACAGCGCAAGAAGGTGCTCTTGCCGGAACCGGACGGACCGATAATGCAGACGATCTCGTTGGCTTCGATCCGTTCACTGATGCCGCACAGCACATCCAGATGGCCGAAGCGTTTGGTTAAATTACGAACTTCGATCACTTTTTGCCATATTCCTTTCTATGTGTGCGACGATGCGGGATAGGGGAATGGTGAGCGACAGGTAGACAAAAGCGACGCCCAGGTAAGCCGGCCAGGCATTGAAAGTCGCCGAACTCCAGAGCATACCTTTACGAGTAACCTCGGAAACAGAAATGACGCTGAGTATGGCGGTTTCCTTCAGAAGCGCGATGAATTCGTTTCCTAAGGCAGGGAGTACGATGCGAAAAGCCTGCGGTATGATGATGTTCTGCATCGCTTGTCGTTTAGTCATGCCAAGGGAACGGGCAGCTTCTACCTGACCGGGGTCGATTGCCTGCAAGCCGGCACGGATAATTTCGGCGACATAGGCCGAGCTGTTGATGCCGCAGGCTAATATCGCTGCCACAACAGGTTCTTCGAATTTGAAATCGATTCCATTAGCCTGGAGAAGCTGAGGAACCCCCAGATACAGGAGCAAAACCTGTACTATTAAAGGGGTTCCTCTTAATGTTTCCACATAAACAGAAAAGACAGTCCGAATCAATCGCTGACGGGACATTTTACCTAACGCAACGATAAAACCGGCTAAAACTCCGAGGATGACGGCTCCGGAGGTGACCAGCAAAGTAGTCGATAGGCCGGAATATGCGATTGTGATGCCTTTAAGGTAAACGTTGTCCACGATATTCTATCCAGTGCTTATTGCTTTAGCGTTAATCCTCCAGCGTTAATCCCCACTTTTCGTAGATGGCTTGTAATTCGCCTTTGTCTTTTAGATTCTGCATACCCTGATTGATTTTGTCAAGCAATTCGGCATTGCCTTTTTTGACGGCATAGCCGTAAGATTCAGAGTTCAAAATATCGCCGACGATTTTAATCGTGTCGGGCTTTGCCAGTATATAGGCTTCGGTGACCGGCTTGTCATTGATGATAGCCTGGATAGTGCCATTTTGAAGATCCATGAAAGCGACATCAAGGCCGTTGTATATTTTCGCTTCTGCGACTTTGCCTTCATCCGCCAATTTTTGCGCCTGATCGCCACCGGAGGTACCGATTTGTCCGCCGACCTTCATATCAGCAGTCAGACTATCCATGCCGGTAATGGTGGTGTTATCAGCTTTTACAGCCACGACCAGACCGGAGTCATAATAGGTAGTGGAAAAGTCGACCTTTTCCCGACGATCCGGACGGGCATCCATGCCCGATGCGATGATATCGATATTTCCGGCCTGCAAAGCGGGAATCAGGCCATCAAAGCCCATGTTTACCCATTCCAGTTCAAAGCCCTGGTCGGCCGCTATGGCGTTCATCATGTCATAGTCAAAGCCGGTCAACTCACCGGTTTGGGGGTCGGTGGTATCGAAGGGTGGGAAAGTCGGTTCCATGGCGACCTTGTAGACCGCGGCGGCGGCTTCAGCCGATTCGTCAGTTTTTTCGGCTTTGGAAGAGCAGCCGGACAGGGCAAAAGCCAGAACCAGCAGCAGGAGCAAAATAAGCTTGAGGGAGGAGTTAAGTTTTTTCATTGTGTGTTCTCCTTGAAATTTAGTAAAGATTAAGTTCATGTGAAATAATTATAAGCGTTTTGTAATAATTATTCAACAACAAGGACAGCAGAGACAGCAGATTACATTTTTGTAACAAATACATGACAAAGGGAATTGCCGCTTATTCTTCTGATATAATTTTTTACGATTCAGTTCAAATCAAAAGGAAGATAATATGCGCATTCAAAAGAGTTTTTATTATATCATAGTCCTGCTGTTGCTGTTAGGAGCGGGGCTGCCTCAGTTTGGCGGCAAAGTCCATGCAACGAACATATCTTACGATGTACGCTTGCAGGTCAATGGCGTCGAGTTGAAGCTTGATGTCCCGCCCCTCATCAAGGACAACCGAACCCTTGTGCCGGTACGCGGTGTTTTTGAAGCGCTGGGCGGCAAGGTCGAATGGGACGCTGCTAAGCGGCAGGTGACGGTATTTTATCAGGACACTAAAGTTCTGCTGACCATCGGTTCTACTGCCGCCAGTGTGAATGAGGCCGGCGCAGTATTGGATGTACCGGCGCAGATTATCAACCAACGAACATTGATCCCTTTGCGCTTTGTCGCGGAGTCGCTGAATTTTCTTGTGAACTGGGACGGTGCGCAGCGTCTGGTGAGTGTGAATGAGCCGGCGGTTCCCAGCCAGCCGCTCCTGGGCGATGTTGATTCTTTGAAGGTGGAAGCTGGTACGTCTAAAACCGAAAATACTATTGTGACTATAGGTTTAAGCGCGCCGTTGAGCGCTACGGCTCCCTATAAAACACTGGCCTTGACCGATCCGGATCGCTTTGCGGTGGATCTGCCGGGCTTCAGCCTGACGCCGGCTGTGACCGACCAGACTTATGCGGATGAAAAATCGCCGGTGACAGCCGTTCGTATCGGTCAGATGACGGCCGATACTGTGCGAGTGGTCGTCGATTTACTGGAAGGCGCTAAACCTACGATTACAGTTTCGCCGGACGGCCTGTCCATTGTTTTAAAGTTTGCGCAGTACAGCGGTTATTTTAAACCGCTGGAAGACGGCAAACTCGTCGTCATGCTCGATCCGGGACATTGGTCGACGACAGCCGGAAAAAGGAGTCCTGACGGATCGCTGCGAGAATACGAATTCAATCAGGACATGGTCGGTCGGGTCAAGGCTTTGCTTGAAGCGCAGGGAATAATTGCTCTGACCTCGGTGGACGCGAGCCTTGACAATGGGACCACTCCCGAACCGAGTTTGGCTGAGCGGGTCCGGATCGCCAACGATCCGGCCAATGCGGTTGATATCTTCGTCAGCTTTCACGCCAACGCCAGTGGTAATGGTAAAGACTGGACAACACCTGCCGGGTGGGAGACCTTTTATTATGGAAACAGCATTTTAGGAAAATCGCTCGCCAAATCACTTGAAAGAGCGACCGCGCCGGCTTTTGCCGCCGGATTAAAAAACCGCGGGGTAAAATCTGCTGATTTCTATGTGATTAAATACACGACCATGCCGGCAATTCTGATCGAGCATGGGTTTTATACCAATATCTATGAAGTTGAAAAATTGAAAAGCGATAGCTGGCGGGCAGAGATGGCCACCTACGACGCGACCGGCATCATAGACTTTCTAAACGCATATAAATAGGGGAGGGCATCGTGAAAGTAGGAATTATCAGATGCATGCAAACAGAAGATTATTGTCCCGGAACATCTGACTTCAAAGCCATTACTAATAGAACAGGTGTTTTCGAAGGGGTCGAAGAAGAAATTGAAATCGTAGGCTTCATAAATTGCGGCGGCTGTCCCGCCAAAAAATCAGTACTTAGAGCCAGAGAACTGGTGAAAAGAGGCGCGGATACCATTGCCCTTGCAAGCTGTATTCAAAAGGGTGCGCCAATAGGTTACCCTTGTCCGTTCGCCAAGAAAATGAAGGATTTAATCGCAGAGGACCTGGGAGAAAGTATTGTTATTCTAGATTATACTCATTGATATAAATTTCAGACGGCGTTATCGTCGAAAAACGGTTAAATCTAAATCGGAAACAGACTTGTACTCTTTGGCCTGGTCTAATATAATTAAAAAGAGGACTATGGAACCTGCCTAAGAGAATTAACGGAAAAATAGATTTGACCATGTTAAAAAGACCGAAAACGGTGCGGACAGCACTATTACTCTTGCTTTTGATTTTCACTCTGACCGGCTGCGCATCACAGGAGACGCGCTGTGTCTCAGATTCCGTTATTCTAATTGCGCAAGATACTACGCAATCATACTTTCCCGTCTGCCAGTCGCCGCAAATGCAACCATTGCAGATGGCAACTGCTCTGGCGGTAAACGAGCAGCCGGTTGCGATACCGGCCGCCGAGAATCAGGCCGCGCAGGCAGTTCCGTCAGTTCCGGCGGTAGACCCGAAAAAACCGATGGTCGCGTTAACCTTTGACGATGGGCCGCATAACACGGTGACTCCGGCAATTCTTGATGAGCTGAAGAAAGCTGATGGTCACGCCACCTTTTTCGTAGTAGGTAAACGGTCGGCGGGGCTTTCCTATATTCTAAAGAGAATGGCCGCAGAAGGCAACGAAGTGGCCAACCATAGCTACAGCCATCCGAACCTGGCACGCCTGTCTGCTACGCATATTCGTTCGCAAATCAGTATGTCCGATGCGGTGATTGAAGAAGCGACCGGAAGCCGCCCACGCCTGGTTCGCGCACCCTATGGCGCGATCAACGAAAGAGTAAAACAAAATATAGACCGACCGCTAATCATGTGGTCGATCGATACAAAGGACTGGAAAACCCGCAACAGTCAAAAGACCGTCAGCATCATCCTCAACAATGTCAGGGACGGTGACATTATTTTGATGCATGATATTTATCCGGCCACCGGCGCCGCGGCGGCGGCAGTGATACCGAAACTGAAAGAAAAGGGTTTTCAGCTGGTGACGGTCAGTGAACTGATGCAAGCCAAGGGAATCCAAGCGGGTGCAGGGCAGATCGTGTACAAAGGCCGCTGAATTTTCCTTGAGTGATTATGTAGAGTACGAAGGCCATATGAAAAAGGTTATTTTTTATATTTGCGTAGCGGCATTCTGTTTTGGAACGATGGAAGTCGCTTTGAAAATCGGTGGCAACGATCTCGATCCCTTTCAGCTTACATTTCTAAGATTCTTTGGCGGCGGTTTGGTGCTGCTGCCCCTTGCTATTCGTGAACTACGAAAACCCGGAGCTCATCGTTTGAACGCTGCCGATTTGCGTTATCTTTTGATTTTAGGGATTCTTTGCATTCCGATCAGCATGCTGATCTTTCAGTTTGGCTTGATGAGAACCAATGCGACAACCGCGGCGATCATGATCTGTCTGAGCCCAGTCTTTACGATGGTATTTGCCCGTATGTTTTTGAAGGAGCCGATTAACCGCAACAATCTGCTGGCGATGCTGCTGGGTTTGTTGGGCATTCTGGTTTTGATCAACCCCTTTGATCTGGCGCCGGGCAATACGCCCGCCGGTATAATGCTGACGCTGCTTGGAACAGTCGTCTTCAGTCTCTATTCGGTGTTGGGGAAGGTCAAAATCGGCCGGATCGGTGCCTTTGCCCAGACCAGTTTGAGTTTTATTATGGGTTCAGGCGGTCTGTTGTTGTGCCTGATGCTTCTGCAAAGGCCGATAGTTCAGGGAATAAACCTGCAGAATATCGGACTCGTTCTCTATGCCGCGATTATAGTGACCGGCTTGGGATATTTGTTTTATTTTCTGGCGATTGACGCGTCAAATGCGATCACAGGCTCTGTCACTTTTCTTTTGAAGCCGGTAATCGCTCCTCTGGCGGCTTTTCTGGTGCTTCAGGAAAAACCTGGCCCAATGGGGCTGCTAGGCATAGGACTCGTTCTGGCAGCCTCTATTATAAATTTAATGGCGCTTCAACATAACCAGAATTAATTTTTTGAAGTTTATGGAATTTTAAAATATCAAAAGTGGAATTGTAACATTGAGTTATGGTATGATATTCTGAACGAAAGTATTTGTAAAGTGGTTATATTTTTGCGGCTAGCGTTGAGCCTGGCCGAGACAGGGAGGAAAATATCAATATGGAAGGTGTGGTTCAGAATCTTGTAGCCGAAGCTTGCGCCAAGCACGGCAATGATTCCTCGGCACTGCTGCCGGTCTTGCTTGAATTGCAGGAACGATCGGGAAAGCATTATGTGAGCCGGGAAATCGCTGAAGAAGTAGCCAGGGCATTAGAAGTTACGCCCGGGCAGGTTTTTGAAGTTGTGACTTATTTTGCCGCTCTGTCCGATAAACCGCGGGGGAAGTATCTGATACAGATCTGCGAATCAACGGCTTGTTCGGTTGTCGGTTACAATGCTCTTTTGGATTGGTTCAAAGAAGAGCTCGGCCTGGAAGTCGGACAGACTGATGCCGACGGTCTTTTCACCCTGGCGACGACACATTGCATCGGAGCTTGCGATGTGGCGCCGGCGGTTCGCATCAACAACGAGGTGTTCGGTAACCTGACCCGCGAGAAGGTGCGTGAGCTGATCAGCGAAAGGAGGGCCGGATAATGGAACAGGTGCGTTACATTACCGAGTGGTTCGGACGTTATGATGGTCAGAACATTGACGATTACATAAAACTGGGCGGTTTCGAAACTGTCCGGCAGCTGGCCGACAGAGGCATTGAAGCGACGGTCGCGATCATCGCTGAATCCGGCCTGCAGGGCCGGGGCGGCGCCGCTTACCCAACCGGCATAAAACTGACCCAGGCGAGAGAGGCCATTGGAGAAAGAAAATTTGTCGTCTGCAACGCCGACGAAGGAGAACCGGGAACTTTCAAAGACAGAGAGCTCCTGAAGCAAAACATATATCAGGTGATCGAAGGCATGATAGTAGCTGGAATATGCTCCGATGCCAAAGAAGGTATTATATATATCAGGGAAGAATATACCTGGCAGCATGAAGCCATCAATGATGCGATCCGCCAATGCCGTGACCGCAAGGTGTTGGGAGAAAATGTCCTGGGCACGGGATATGCTTTCGATATCCGTCTGTTCAGCGGCGCCGGCGCCTATGTCTGCGGAGAAGGTTTTGCTCTCTGCGAAAGTTTGGAAGGCAAGCCCGGTCGTCCGAGAACTAAGCCGCCCTTTGTCAAGCAGGCCGGTTACCTCAGGCTGCCAACCCTGGTAATAAATACTGAAACCTTGTCGGCGATTGCCAGCATTTTGCGGAAGGGCGCCGACAGCTTCAAGGCATATGGAACCGAGATAAGCACCGGAACAAAGGTGATCAGCATCTCCGGCAAGGTCAACAAGCCGGGCGTATATGAAATTCCGTTTGGCTTGACCATAAGCGAGATCATCGATGGTTTTGGCGGAGGGATGAAAGACGGAAGCAAGGGATACTTTGTTCAGATCGGCGGCGCCTCCGGCGGATTGCTGCCGGTCGGAATGTGGAACACGCGATATACTTACGAAGGTTTGGAAGCAGTAGGACTCAGCGTCGGATCGGGTGCTATCGTAGTGGCAGATGAAACCAATGATCTCCGTGATTATTTGAAAGTTATCGGCGAGTTTTTCCTTCACGAAAGCTGCGGCAAGTGTACGCCCTGCCGCGAGGGAAATCGTCAGTTGCATTTCGTGCTGAATAATCTGGCGGCCGGCACAGCCGACGCGGCCGATCTGAAGCGCTACGATTCGATTATGAATGTCATGAAGGGCGGTTCTCTGTGTGGTTCCGGAAAAACGGAAGTCGTTCCCTTTCTGACTGCACGCAAGTATTTCCCTGAAGCGTTCAGACTGGAGGAGGCGAATTAAATGAGCGTTGTGACACTTACCATAGACAATCAACAAGTCACCGTCCCTGCGGGAACGACCGTTTTAGAAGCGGCGCGCAAGGCCGGCGTCAATATTCCCACCCTGTGCTACCTGAAGGGAATCAATGAGGTCGGTTCCTGCCGTATTTGTGTGGTCGAAGCGAATAAATCAATTCAAACAGCCTGCGTGCATCCAGTCTCCGAAGGCATGGTCGTCCGGACCAACACCAAGCGGGTACGGGAACTGCGCAAAGGCATTTTCGAACTGATCATTGCCAATCATAATGCGGATTGTACGATCTGCGCGCGCAATTTGAACTGCGAACTGCAGAGGCTGGGCAAGGAGCTGGGCGTAGAGACCACTCCCTATTTGAAGAGTTATCCAGAAGAGGAAGAAATTGTTTCTCCGACCATCGTTCGCGACAACAGCCGTTGTATCAACTGCGGCCGCTGTGTGCGGGTTTGCGACAAGGTTCAGGAAGCCGGCGTTCTGGCCTTTAATGGACGCAGCGACAAAATGTTCGTCAGCACTTTTTACGATGCTCCGCTTGAAGAACTGTCCTGCATCAACTGCGGCCAGTGCATAGTCAATTGTCCGGTGGGAGCACTGAAAGAAAAAGATCAAACTGCCGAAGTGTGGGCAGTTTTGAACGACCCTGCCAAATATGTCATAGTGCAGACTGCTCCGGCGGTGCGGGCGGCTCTGGGCGAAGAGTTCGGCATGCCCATTGGCACACCGGTTACCGGTAAAATGGCCGCGGCGTTGCGCCGGCTGGGTTTCAAGAAAGTCTTTGATACGGATTTCGCGGCCGACGTAACCATCATGGAAGAGGGTACCGAGTTGCTGGGGCGAGTCGAAAAAGGTGGCGTATTGCCGATGATTACCAGCTGCTCGCCCGGTTGGATCAAATTCTGTGAACATAATTATCCCGATCTGCTGGATAATCTGTCCACCTGCAAGAGTCCGCAGAACATGATGGGCGCTCTGCTGAAAAGTCATTACGCAGAGATGGCCGGCATAAATCCGGACGACATCGTGGTAGTCAGTGTGATGCCCTGTACGGCAAAGAAGTTTGAGGTCGGCCGTGAAGAGTTAGAGGTCGATGGCCGTCGCGACGTCGACATCAGCATCACTACCCGGGAGCTGGCCAAAATGATCAAGCAAGCAGATATCGATTTCACTAAACTGCCGGATGAAAAGTTCGACGAATTTTACGGTGATTCCACCGGCGCTGCGGTTATCTTTGGTGTGACCGGCGGCGTCATGGAAGCGGCTTTGCGAACCCTGGCAGATATTTTGTCCGGAAAAGACCTGCAAAATGTCGAATATCATGATGTGCGCGGTCTGGAAGGCGTTCGCGAAGCAGAAATAGAAGTCAAAGAAGGCCTGAAGCTTAAGGTGGCGCTGGCGCATGGCGGAAGCAATATCAAGAAACTGATGGATCAGGTGAGGAGCGGCAAAGCGCCCTACCATTTCATCGAAGTGATGGCCTGCCCCGGTGGATGCATCATGGGTGGCGGCCAACCTATCGTTAGCGACCAGGTTCGGTCAGAGATCGATGTTGCTGTTGAGCGGGCAAAAGCGCTGTACAGCGAAGACGAGAAAGCGGCCGAGTACCGCAAATCGCACCAGAATCCTTCGGTTAAACGCCTGTACGATGAGTACCTGAAGGAGCCGAACGGACACTTGTCGCATAAATTGTTGCACACGCATTATCAAAAGAGAGGCTGATTAAAAGGCCCTAAAAAAGTTCGTTAAAGGCAAAAGGCCAATGGCCGTACAAACAACAGGCTGAAACAACGGAAAACCTTGTCTTTTGGCCTGTTGTTTGCTATTATAACTTGATGAAGTTTATTTTCCAAGGAAAGAGGTTTTAATGAATGGATAAAAAAGCAAACATCAGCGCAGTTAAACGTACGGTTGAAGGCAGCCGGGCAAACCGGAGACACCGCAGGGAAGGCCTGGTGCCGGGAAACGTTTATGGCCACGGCAAAGATTCTGAAGCGGTCCTCATCAGAAAGGATGTTTTACGCAAAGCGCTGCTTGAACATGGATTGACAGCAGTCTATTATTTGACGATCGATAAAGCGAAGCCGACGAATGTCATTATCCGTCATATACAGAATGATCCGGTAACCCGGGAACCGATTCATATTGATTTGCAGCACATACTGATGAATCAGGAAATCACCATGGATGTTCCTATCCGTTTTCTCAATAAAGAACTGTTAGAGATGAAGAGGCTTCTGCTGATGACCCAGATGGACGTCATTGCCGTTAAAGGCCTGCCGAACGATATTCCGTCTGCGTTTGAAATCGAAGCGGAATTTGTTATGGAGCAAGGCCGTTTCTTTGTGTCCGATCTGGAGATGCCGGAAGGGATTACTACCGAATTAGATCCCGACTTATTGATTGCGTCTGTTGGTGAAGCCAAGGTCGAGATTGAAGAGCCGGTCGCTGAGGCCGAAGATGAAGTCGAAGGCGAAGGCGAAGGTACAGACGAAGAAGAAGCTGAAGCAGCGGCCGAAGAGGAAGCTGAAGCCTAAGCAAGGAGACATCGTGCAGGAGTGGTTGCTTCAGGTCATTGCTCAATATGGTTATGTCGGGGTGTTTTTACTGATCGCTGTGGAAAATATTTTTCCGCCGATTCCTTCTGAAGTCATACTTACATTCGCCGGGTTTATGACGGTTCAGGCAGGGCTCGATTTTTGGGGTGTGGCGATCGCGGCGACTGCCGGCTCTGTGGTCGGTGCGCTGGTTCTCTATGTGCTGGGGAGTTTTTTAAACGAAGCGCGGCTTGAGAAGCTGGCCGCTGGCCAATTGGGCTGGGCGCTGCACATGAAGGACAGCGACATTAAAAAAGCTATTGATTGGTTCAACCGGAAAGGGCGTTCAACGGTATTCTTTTGTCGGTTTATCCCCATAGTCCGCAGCTTGATTTCTATCCCTGCCGGAATAGCTCGAATGTCTCTGGGTCTGTTTGTGCTCTTTACCACAGCCGGAGCTTTTATTTGGAATACGGCGCTGCTCTATATGGGCCGTCTGGCCGGTAATTCCTGGGCTAAGATCATCGACTATATCCAGGTCTATAGCTGGATCGCACTGATTCTTCTTGGCCTTCTGTGCATTGGTTTTGGAATTTACTATTACCGAAAGCGATTTAATAAAGAGAGCTAACTTTTAGTAAAGCAGTTCATTTTTGCATTTCAATAGGGGTTTAGAGTATAATTAGCCTATTAGACCAATCGTGGCAAATCAAGGCGCGAATTATTAGAAATCAAGAGGGGCGGCATCCACTGAATGAGCGATAGCGATATTGAGCTTATCGTAAACGAGCTCGATCAAAACGCGATCCTGGCTAAGAACGATCCGGTCTATTGCAGTAAATTTATTGAGCAGTACGAAGGTTACATATTGCGTACAGCTGCAAAGGTGACAGGGCAGTTCATCACTAAAAGCGACGACGAATGGTCGATCGCTTTATTGGCGTTTAACGAAGCCATCCAAACTTTCTTGCCTGACAAAGGTCACTTTCTGCCTTTTGCAGAGTTGGTCATCCGGCGACGGCTTTATGACGAGTTTAAGAAAAAGGCCGGTCGAGATTGGGAACTGACGGTCAATCCAGCTTTTTTTGAAGCCGATTTGGAAGATATAGAAGGCGAAGGACGGCTTTACCCCGCTCATGATTTTAAAGATGCCCAACAAAAATTTCAATCAGAATTCAACGGTAAACTTGAGATTAGGGAGATGGCAAAGATTCTGGAAAATTATGGTTTTCGCTTTGCCGATCTAGCGGCTGATTCACCTAAAGCCATGAAAACCAAGCGGGCCTGTGCCCTGGCGATCGCTCATATCAGCCGTCATCCTGACCTGCTTGACCAGTTGCGCCGCCAAAAAAGACTCCCGGCTTCAGAAATCATAAAATTTGTTAAAATACCCCCAAAAATTCTTGAACGTCATCGAAAATATATAATAGCAGCGGTTGAGATCATGACCGGTGATTTTCCGGTTCTGAAAAATTACTTTCCGTTGGTGAAAGAGGAGCTTTCTAAATGAAGGGGATAATAATAGACAAACTGAATAAAACCTGCTTCGCTCTCACAGATGACGGGTCAGTAAGAGAAGTCAAAGACCGCGGTTATGACATCGGCGATGTAGTCGATGTAACAGAGCACAGGAAGACGTTTTCCGGCATTGCCCGGCTGGGGACCGGGCTTGCCGCTGCTCTGGTTGTTTGCGCGATCGGTGCTTTTGTATATATGATGCCGGTCGAATATGTCAGTGTAGATGTCAATCCTTCGGTTGAGATAAGTTTGAACAGGCTGGAAAGAGTTATCTCGGTCGAGGGGATCAATGACGATGGGAAAAAGATTGTAAAGCAGCTGAAGCTAAGGCATCAATCTGTTGAGACAGCGATCAAAAAATTGATCGATGAACTGATTACAGATGGTTATTTAAATAAAAAGGGAAAAGGCGATGTCCTGATCGCTACCTATGGATCGGCGGAGAAGGACAGCAGGCTGGCGGCCAATTTACAAAAAAAGGTAGAAGAAGCACTGGCTGAGTTTGGCATCCAAGCTGATGTCGAAGCGTTTTCGGTATCGCATGACGCCGTTAAAGAAGCTGCCAATCTTGGCCTTTCGCCAGGTCGTTATAGTTTAGTTGCCAGGCTGATGAATGTGGCAGACGGCATCGAAACCATTATGATGGCAGATCTTCAAGATAAGACCATCGCTGAACTGGATGCTCTATATCAATCGTTTGAAACAAAACGCAGAAAAGCGGCTCAGTTGACAGCAGAATCTGCTGCGGCGCCATCTCCATCGGCCGGCAAGCCTCCGGTGATCGTCCTTAAAGAGACACCTCCGGCGTCGGCTCCTCCGAAATGGGCGAAGCCGAGCACGCCGGGACATGTTCCGCCAGCGCCGAAAAAGGTTGAAAATAGGGTAACGTCAAGTGTTTCGGCAAGTTCTCCCGGCGGTTCAAACAAACCGGCAAAACCGCCTGTTTCAAAAGACCCGGCTAATCCCGGCCAACCGGCCACCCCAGGCCAACCGACCAATCCGCCCGATTCAGAAAATCCGGCCAACCCCGGCCAACCGGCTAATCCGCCCGATTCAGAAAATCCGGCTAACCCCGGCCAACCGGCCAATCCGCCCGATTCAGAAACCCCGGCCAACCCCGGCCAACCAGCTAACCCCGGCCAACCGGCCAATCCGCCTGATTCGGGAGATCCGGCTAACCCTGATACTTCAGCCGATCAGTCTGATTTGCCAGAATCGGCTGCTCCGGCATCGCCATGAAAGCCCTTGTTATGACAAACGGCGACTATTGCGATAATTTCAGCTGGTATCGCAGCCTGGCCAATCAGTTCAATAGGATATACTGCGTTGATGGTGCGGCTGCCGCGGCTGTTCGCATGAATATCACGCCCCATGTACTGTTGGGTGACATGGATTCCATTTCTGTTGCTGATCGTAAGACTCTTGAAGAAAACCAGACAACCTCATGTATAAGTTATCCGTCTGACAAAGACTACACTGATACCCAGCTGGCCTTGGAAACAGCCCGCAAAGAAGGCAGCCGTGAGATCTGTTTGGTTGGCGGCACAGGCACACGCCTGGATCACAGCTTGGCGAATTTGTTCAGCGCCGGCAGAATGGCAGAAGAGGGGCTGGATGTTTGGTTTGCTTTTCCCGAACTGACGATACATTTTGTAGTGAGTGGAAATGAGTTGAGGCTGGAAGGTTTTCCTGGAGATACGGTTTCTATCTTATCTATGAAAGATGTCTCCAGCGGTGTCACTCTGACCGATTTTTCATATCCGCTGGAGGGAGCGCTGCTGGAGAGGAACTGGCCTATAGGCGTATCGAATGTCATAAGTGGCCCCTGCCCGGCAATCAAGCTGGAACAGGGCCTGTTGGCGGTGTTTCATTTTCTGTCGCGACCATCGTAGCAATGCCGATCGCGCATTCGACCCGTTTTCGCTGCATGTCGCAACCCAGTTCATAGGGTAGCATTATGTCTTTGTTTGCATGCCAGGCGTTGGCGTGACAGCCGCCGCTGCAATAGAAACGAGCGAAACAGTTCTGACAAGGCGCTTTATTGTATACATGCGCCTTATTAAATAGATCGAACAAATGGTTTGAGAATGGCGGGTGGTTGAGGCTCCCCAGCTTGAATTCGGTTTCTCCGACAAATTGATGGCAGGGATAAATGTCGCCCTCCGGACTGATCGCGACATATTCAGTGCCTGCGCCACAGCCGGCGATCCTCTTGAAAATACAAGGTCCCTGATCCAGATCGATTTTGAAATGAAAAAAATCAAAGGGTTTTCCGTGCGCCCGTTGTTCCAGCCAAAAATCAGCCAAATGGTCGTATTCAGTTAAGATGGCCGTAAGATCCTGACATCTGAGGGCGTAGTCTTCGTCTTCGGGCGCGACCACCGGTTCGACTGAGATGCTCCGGAAACCGGCTTCCGCTAAATAGCGGACATCATTGGCAAAATCGAGGTTGTGCCGGGTGAATGTGCCCCGCACATAATACAAGCCGTCCCTCTGCTTTACAAAGCGTTTGAAATTATCTAAAACCCGGGCATGACTGCCCTGCCCTCCGATGAGCGGCCGCATACGATCATTGACCTCGGGTCGGCCGTCGATGCTCAGGATTACATTGTCCATATGCCTGTTTAAAAAATCAGCGACTTCATCGGTCAATAGCAAACCATTGGTCGTCAACGTAAAGCGAAAATGCTTTCCGTGCATCGTTTCAATCTCTCTGCCGTATTTAACGATGTTTTTGATAGTCTGCCAATTCAATAAAGGTTCGCCCCCGAAAAAATCGACTTCCAGATTTTTCCGGCTTCCGGAATTATCGATTAGAAAATCGAGAGCTTTTTTACCTATTTCATCTGTCATCAATGCGCGCGGGCCGGAAAACTGACCTTGTCCGCCAAAGCAATAGCGGCAGGCCATGTTGCAATCATGAGCGACATGAAGGCAGAGCGCCTTAATGACGGGTTGCCGGCCTTCGGCTATATTGGCCGGAGCATCATCGGAGGTAAACAACATACCCCCCTTGATCAGATCATCGATTTCCGCCATAGCTTCGTGCAATTCAGCCGTCGCGTATGTTTTTTCGAGGGATTTCAGGCCGGCGGGATCAGGACGGTTTTTGTTACCGTTATAAAAGTCAAGCAGATCGTAGATGATCGGCGAAACAAGATGAACCGCTCCGCTGTTGACATCTATCACAATCGGGCGGTCTCGGAAGATATATTTATGAATCATAAGTGAAATGTTTCCGGTCTAACTTTAACGAACGCCGGTTTAACGCCGGCGCGTGTTCTCACATTCTTGATTTGCCACTGTGCAGGAGGTTTTGCAAGCGGATTGGCAGGAAGTCTGGCAGTTGCCGCAACCTTTTCCGGCAGTATCTTTAAGAGTGGGCTTGACAATGGTGCGGATGTTTTTGGAACTTTTCATGTGACTGGTCTCCTCTGTATGTTGATTCAGCATAAAGCCGTATTGTTTTCGTTGTCAGTTTAAAACGAAGCGAGCGTGCTGTCAAGTCTTCGCGGACATTAAAACAGTTGCCGGCCCTCAGTTCGTTCTGAATGTAGGCCCCAGTTTGTTATGAAACGGCTTGCGGCGGCAGATGCCTTTCGATATACTTTAGCTGATAGAAATCTAATTTCAAAAAGATAAAACACCCACCAATGTTCAGGAAAGCAGGGTCAAAAAATGACACAGCCCAAAACCGCTCAGGAGCAGTCGGAAATAATCGATCAGAGCGACAAAGAAAATCAGGAACAGGCAGTTCGCCAGGAGATCTGCCGCATTGGCCGGCTGATGCAAACAAAAGGGTACATAGCGGCGACAGATGGAAATATTTCCGTTCGTATAGCAACAAATCGAATTCTTTGCACGCCATCGGGTCTAAATAAAGGAGATCTTAAGCCGGATCTTTTGGTGGTGGTCGATTTGAACGGCAAACTGCTGGAGGGGAGCGGTCGTCCGTCTTCGGAGATTGGCTTGCATTTGAGCTTGTATCGGAAATGCTCGGAAATCCGGGCGGTGGTGCACAGCCACGCGCCTTCCGCCACTGCTTTTGCTTTGGCCGGGCAAGCCCTCGATCAGCCTTTTTTGACAGAATCGATAATGGCTCTTGGCCCCATTCCGCTGGCCCCTTACGCCACTCCGGGAACAGAAGCGGTCGGTATTGCCGCGGCGGAGTTTTGTCCTGCCTGCAACGGCGTTTTACTGGCTCATCACGGGGCGGTGACCTGGGGCGAAGATCTTCAGCAAGCCTGGTTCCGGATGGACAGTTTGGAACACACTGCCACCATTTTGTTGAAAGCAGGAGTCTTGACAGAAAAGGTAAAAGAACTGCCGGAGGCCGAGGCGCGCCGTCTGAGTGATCTGGGAGTAAAAATGAGTCGATTCGGCCAGGCGATTGGACAGTCCGGCCGGACAGTAGTGCTAGGCCAGGGAGGACTATCAGACCGAGAAGGTCTGCCCAACGCAGAATTGGAAGAAATTGACAGCGGCTTCTTGGCGGTGCGCTTTGATGATGTCAGCAATCGATTGATTTTGCTGGATCAAACGCAGCTTCCTAATCGCCTGGTTTACAATGAATATGATGAACCGGCCGGGGTCGGGGAAGCGATCAAACGCCTGGAAGTGCGCGGAGCACCGGCGATCGGTGTGGCGGCTGCTTATGCGTATTATTTGGGCGCGCTAAAGAATATAGAGGAGCCAAGGCCGCGCTTCGACGAATTATTGAGTATGATAGGCGATAACTTAAACAAGACCAGGCCGACGGCGGTTAATCTAAAATGGGCGATCGACCGGATGGAGGCGCGTCTGGCAGCGGCATCCGGTCTGACATCCCGGGAGGCGGCTCAGGAATTGCTAAACGAAGCCCGGCAGATTCATGACGAAGATACGGCAATCTGCCGGGGCTTAGGCGAGCAGGGACTGACTCTGCTTAAGCCGGGCATGGGCTTGCTGACGCATTGCAATGCCGGTGCTCTGGCGACCTCGCGTTATGGCACTGCCCTGGCGCCGATCTACTTAGGGGAAGAACGTGGCTATGGTTTTAAAGTCTTTGCCGATGAAACACGACCGTTATTGCAGGGCGCTCGTTTGACTGCCTGGGAATTGCAGCGCGCCGGTGTTGACGTGACTTTGATCTGCGACAGCATGGCTTCTATAGTCATGCAAAACGGATGGATAGACGCGATATTGGTCGGCTGCGATCGGGTGGCGGCCAATGGTGACAGCGCAAATAAAATCGGAACCTCCGGTCTCGCCCGAATTGCCCATAGCTTAGGGATACCTTTTTATATTTTCGCTCCTACTTCAACAATCGATTTGAATTGTCCGACCGGAGCGGATATTCCCATTGAAGAGCGGTCGGGCGACGAGATTACAACGCTTTGGTATGCCGGAAGAATGGCTCCGGCCGGCGTGAAAATCTATAATCCGGCGTTTGATGTCACTCCTGCCGAATACATAACTGCTATTGTGACCGAAAAGGCTGTCTTGCGCGGACATTTTGCAGAAGGCCTGCGGAATGTTAAGAACTGATTAAATTTCTTTTGCAATACTGTTAACTCGCGAAACCTTATTTACCATTCGGCGTCTAATTGATATAATCAGGGGTAAATGAATATATAATTGTAGTAATTGCCGTATTTTTGCGGTTGTAGCGAAAATGTCCGAATCCCCGATAATACAATCATTTTTAGGAAGAGAGGTCAAATCATGAGTTATGTACTCCGTCGCACTACCAGCCGAAACATTCTAATGGTGTTTCTGGCTATTGTTTTGGCACTTAGTTTGATGCTGCCTGTGCAATCGCACGCTGCCACCTTCAATGACATTTCGACCAACTGGGCGAAAGAGTATATTGAGAGAGCTTCGGCAATGGGATTGATCCAGGGATATCCGGATGGATCGTTTAAGCCGAACCAGCCGGTTACCCGCGCCGAATTCACCAGTATGCTCAATCGCACATTGGGCAACATGGGCATGGGCAACAATATTTTCTCCGATATTTCGCCGGCCAAATGGTATTATAGCGATGTTTTGAAGGCTGTTCGGGCGGCGTATGTCGCGGGTTTTCCCGATTCAACCTTCCGCCCCGAGCAGAATATCAGCCGTCAGGAAGCAGCCGCTATGCTGGCGCGCATCATTCCTACCTACGGTTACAGCGGTACGCTGGCAGCCTATACCGATGCTCCGCAGATCGGTTCCTGGGCGGTGCAGTCCATGTCGCGTATGAATGGCAAGGGTTACCTCACGGGCTTTCCCGATGGCAAGATGCGACCGCTCGATTCCATTACCAGGGGTCAGGTTGCTAAGATCATCACTTCGATAGTAGAAAACGAAAGAATCGTTAAAAGCGATCCGATGGTTCGCACCAATAAAACAAATTTATCCGGTACAATTTATTCTAACGATGTGACCATCGCTAAAGAATTAGGCGAGGGCGATGCCAGCATCGAAAACAGTGTCATTCTGGGTACGCTGAATGTTTTGGGCGGCGGCACCAATTCGATCACCGTTCTTAACTCGCGTGTCGTCAATGCAATTGTCAATAAGGCGAACTCTGAGGTATCGCTGGTTGCGCGCGGCGAGAGCTGTCTGAACGACATAAGCGCTTATAAGCTGTTCAAATTGCAGACTGCCGGTCTGTCCGGCGGCGAATTTGGCGCCGGCTTCGTCCGTGTCCATCAGATGGCTAATTCCACCGGCACGCTGGCGGGCAGTTTCCCCTATGTCAGCCAGGAAGGCTCGGGCGCTAAAATGACGCTGAGTTCTGGTACGATAGACCAGTTGGAGGTCACCTCGGCGGCCAAAAAGTCTGAGGTCAACACCGATTCCGGCGCCATGATCCGCAGCGCTACTGTTGATGCCGAAGCCTATTTCCGCGGTTCCGGTACTATCAACAGCATGCAGGTGAACGCCAGCGGCGTGACCTACGAAACCAAGCCGAGAAGCTTAGCCGTGGCGCCGGGAGTGAAACAGCCGACGCAGACCAGCCCGAGCATGACAGTCACCGTCACCCCGGCCGATGGCGCTAAAAATGTTGACACCCAAACCGCAATCATTGTCAAATTCGGCGCTGCTATCACCTATAAAGATGGCACAAGCGTCGATGCGACCGACATTCAAAATACCGTCAAGATCCGCCGGGGCAGCGCCACCGGCGCGCTGGTCGCCTATACCGGGACTATCAGTTCAGACCGGAAGTACCTCACTTTGACTCCGACCTCCCCGCTGGCGGCCAATACCCGCTATTATGTCGTGGTCAATGCTGACATGGTCAGGGACGCAGATAAAAACTATAATAAGGGGTCGGTGACCTGGTTTGATACTGGAATAGCGTCTGTAGTAGTCACTTACAACCCGAAAAACAATCTCAACAATGTTCCTACCAATACGAGAACGCTGGCCATCAGCTTTTCTGAACCGCTTAAAAAGAACGATGGCAAGGCAATCGATGATGCCTACTTGAAAGACTCGGTGGTCACATTCATTCAGAAGAGAGGCCTTAAGGCTGCCGCACCTGTTCCTAAAGATCAATATGACGTCACTATAGATGGCACTCGCAAAGTGATCACCATTACGACAAAGGCCGATTTGGAAAAGAACACTAAATACACCTATGGGATCATGGCCAACCGTTTGAGAACAGACAAAGGAAACTATATTCCGGCCTCGTCCGCTACATTTGATACCGTAAGCGTTGCAGGCTTAAACGGAATATCGTTTGTAAAGAGAACGGAGACGGAAATACAGGTTTCCATAACACCGAATACGACAGGCGATATCCACGCGATCATTTTGCCTGCCACTTACACCGGAACGCCTACCCCGGCCCAGATAAAAGATAATACCATTCCGGAAACCATTAAAACTGTTAAGGTTCCCGGCGCGGTGGCCGGAACGGCGCAGGCTTTGACTTTCGATGGCTTGACAGTCGACACGGCGTATAAAATCTACGCGGTATTGTATATCGGCGATGCGCCGTCACAGGTGGCTTCATTGACCGGGCAGGGAGCAACAACTGCTTTGCTGCTCGATTCGCTTGTGACAGCGCCAACTAATATCGCAGGTTTTGCGCCTACGAATCTTTCTTATACAGTCTATGTTCCTAAAGGCACAGCTCATTTAGGAATCACAGCCGGTGTCGATGGGTATCCTGTCGGTGATGCGACAGGAGTCGTAAAAGTGGACGGAGACAATGCTCCGAACAAAAATCAGGTTGACGTTCCATTAGGAACTATCGCCAAGACAATCCCGGTGTCTGTAGTTGGAAAAGCGGGGGTAACGACAACCTATTTGATCAACGTGCAGTTTGCCGATCCGGGCTTGAATAAGCTGACCATCGAATCAACCGTGTATGTTCCCGGAACCTCTCCGGATTATGAAGTAGATGCTACCGCCACCACGATTCGCATGACAGTAGACGCCGTAGAAAGCGATGCGACGATTGTAGGATCAGATGGAACGATGTTTGTCGATAATCAAAAAACCTTTGCTACGATAGGTGTGGCAGCTCCTGGAGACACTACTGTTTATACGATTACCATCACCTCAAAAGACGGGATGACATCAGCCAATTATATCGTTAAGTTCAAGAGAACATAGTCAGCATAGAAGTAATTTACACGAATAGCCTTCTAACTAATGAAGCCGTTGTGAATCGACATTCGATTCGCAACGGCTTCGCTTATCAGTCTTTTATTGGCAAATAAAACATAAACCGGGTTCCCTGCCCATCCTGGCTCTCAGCCTTAATCTCAATTCCGTGGCGGCGGGCGATTTCCTTGGCGATGGCCAGCCCCAGGCCGGAGCCTGTCTTGTTGTTCTGAGAACGAACCTTATAGAAGCGATCGAAAATATACGGCAGGTCAGCCGCCTCAATGCCCGGCCCCTGATCGGCGATGGTTATTTTTTCAGCGTCGAGACTAACGAAGATCCTGCCCCCGACGGGTGAAAATTTGATGGCGTTATCTAAAATAATGAGGAACATCTGCCGGAGGCGGCCGTAGTCACCCTCAAAATGGAGATTTGATCCGGCCATATCGCGTTCGAAGGTCACATCTTTGGCCGCAGCCAGAGGGGTGACGCTGCGCAGAGCGTCTGTCAGCGCGTCTCCGATATTGAGCGCTTCTTTCTGAATGGCAAAATCGGCGTTTTGCAGCTTCGATAATTCCAACAGATCGTTCACCAAGCGTTCCAGTGATCTGCTCTCTTGCAGCATCTGGCGGTGGTATTCCGCGATTTCATCCGGTTTGGTCACTACTTTGTCCGTTAAGGCTTCCAGAGAGCTGCGTAAAACCGTCACCGGCGTCCGCAGTTCATGGGAGATGTTGACCACGAAATCCTGCCGCAGCTGATCTAACATTTCCCGTTCTTTAGAGACTGCGGACAGGCGCTGGCTGAGATGGTCGATAGCTGAGGCGAGGGCGCCGATCTCGTCTTTCTGACTGACTTCAGTTGAAACGGCGTAGTCGCCTTCAGCCAGCCGGAGAGCGGCCTGGCGCATTTTTTCCAGGGGGCGGGTAAACAAGAAAGTCAGGCCCAGCGCAAGCAGGATGGAGAGAACCAAAGCCGCCATGCTGCTGATAAACAGCATGCGCAGGCCCTCGTTGACGGCTTCGTCCATTCCTTTGACCGGTTCATGCAAAAGAAGCGCGCTTACCACCTGATCGTTGACTATGACGGGAGCGCCGACCGTCAGCGTCGGCGCATTCAGCTGCGCGCTGAAGCTTCGGCTGACAGCGGACTGACCGTTGAAGACCTGTTTTAGAACTTCAACGGCTTCGTCCGAGAAATCCGGACTTTCATAAGCCTGGGTATCGGATTTGCCGATGCGCAGGATGCTGAAATGCGGGTCGACTATCCACACATCTGACATGGCCAGATTGTCGATCAGGCGTAAAAATCTTCCGTAACGCGCCATCAGGTTGCCGTTGCCGCCTTTTCTGATGTTTGGGCTATTGCTGTTGTCGGCGGACAAGTTTTCGGCGTCGGTGAGATAATCGGACAAGCCTTCCGCGATCACTGCCGTTCGTTTTTCCAAATCCGCTTGGTAAAGGCGGACAGTGTGGTCCTTAAACAAGGTCATGAAAACCAGGCCGATGATCAGCGAGAAGGCGATTAGGGAGATCGAGAAATACAAAAGCAGTTTCCAGGCCAGCCTATGCTTCATGTTTTTTCTCCTCGAATTGATAGCCGACGCCCCAGATGGTCTTTATATCCCAGTCGGGATGAGGCAGCGCATCCAGCTTGGCGCGCAGACGCTTGATGTGGGAATCGACGGTTCGGCTGTCGCCGTAGTAATCGTAGCCCCACAAGAGGTTGAGCAGGTTGTCTCTTGAAAAAACCCGGTTGCGGCCGGTTGCCAGGGTCCACAAAAGTTCCGTTTCCTTTTTAGTCAAGGCGATTTTTTGATCATTGATACTGACGATGAAGCGATCTAAATCGATGGTCAGATTTGAATAGTGGTAGATTCGCGCTTCAGAGTTTTCATCAGCCGGTGCCAGTCGCCTGAGGACGGCGCGCACCCGCGCCATCACTTCCGCGGGAGAGAAGGGCTTGACGATATAGTCGTCGGCACCGATGTCGAGCCCCATGATCTTTTCAAAGTCTTCGCCGCGCGCGGTGATCATGATCACCGGCGTCGTCGATATCTGGCGTATTTTGCGGCAAACCTCAAATCCGTCCATCTTCGGCATCATCACATCCAGCAGAACAACATCCGGTTTCTCGTTCTCGAACAGTTCAAGCGCTGTCAGACCGTCGGCCGCCAGAATAGTCTTATGGCCTTCCTGCTGGGCATAGTCCTTTAATACGGTGGTGATTTGCTGGTGATCGTCCGCTATCAGTAATTTTGCCATTTTTTCCGCCCCCTTCTCTTTATTATAGCACTCCGAGCAGAAATAAATTCACCGAAAAAGCGAGTTATCGACATAGGAAAGACACAATTAAAGGGCATCATTAAGACAAGCCGATAGCGGCCACTGTCGGCAGACCGGTCGTCAGAAATTAAAAATAATTGCGAGCAGCGTGATGCAGCAGTAAAAACATTCAGAGAAAGTATCTAAAGGAGGAAGAAAAAAATGAAGATTTCAAAAGGAATATTAGCAGCCATCATGGTAGTGGCTTTAGCGGCCACCGGTGTGACAGCCTTTGCCGCTACCGGCACCCCGGCGGAAGTTGCGGCCAATCTGGACGCCTTTAAGGCTGAGATGCTGAAAGTTAAGCGTGCTCAGTTAGACGCTAAAGTTGACGCCGGCGTGATGACCAAGGAACGGGCGGATGAGATTTATGCCGCGCTTGAGAAAAAACAGGTAAATTGTGACGGCGCCGGTCAAGCCAGGCTGGGTCGGGCGGTGGGCGCCAACTTCGGTAAAGATCAGAGCAAAGGCAGCATGATGGGCGCCGGCTGTGGCAAAGCTCAAAGTAAAGGCAACGGAGAGGGCGTCGGCTTTGGCAAAGGCCAGGATAAAGGCGGCGGAACGGATGCTGGCCTGAGGCTGATGTTTAACCAAGCAGATCTCAGGCTATATTTATTTTGAATAACGGTATAATTTATATATAATAAAAAATATGATAGTTTTCATCGATCTGGTTGATCTCGGATAAACATTGAGGTGTCGTCATGACTATTAAAAACATTGGCTTTCAATTTGAAGACGCCAGAGTTACAGCTGAAGAAATCGGATATTTTGACGCGGCGCTGGAAGAAGCGGATGCCTATCTGCGCTCCGGCCAGGGCCCTTTTACAGGCTGGGTGGATCTGCCGCGAAATCTCGATCCGATGATAGTTGAGAAAATAATTGAAACGGCGGAAAATCTTCAAAGAAAGTGCGAAGTGCTGGTAGTAATAGGGATAGGGGGGTCCTACATAGGCGCCCGGGCAGCGATCGAGCTGCTTTCTGAAACGACTAATGCGCGGGCAAGCACTGAAGGGCAACGCCGCCCGGAAATAATTTTTGCCGGCCAGAATCTCAGCGGAACTTACCATAAACGCTTGCTGGAGAAACTTGAAGGCAAGGAGGTTTGCTTGCTGGTGATCTCTAAATCCGGTACGACAACCGAACCACAGGCCGCCTTTGCGCTGTTGAAGGAATGGCTGCGGGCCAGATATGGTAAAAAGGAAGCGGCAGGGAGAATCTACGCTATTACAGATGCAGTAAAGGGCGAATTGCGAACGGAGGCCGATCAGGAGGGGTATGTCAGTTTTGTTGTGCCTGATGATATAGGAGGCCGTTATTCAGTCCTTTCGCCGGTCGGTTTGCTGCCGATCGCTGCAGCCGGCATCGATATCGCGGAGATGCTGGCAGGCGCCGCCAAGCAGGCGGAATTGCTTGAACCGGCTGCCCGCTATGCGGCGATACGGAATATTATGTATCACAGGGGTCGCATCATTGAGGTCTTTGAGTACTATGAACCGTCATTCCGATATTTTGGAGAATGGCTTAAACAATTGTTCGGCGAAAGCGAAGGAAAGGAGGGCAAGGGCATATTCCCGGCCTCGCTTGAATTTACGACAGACCTTCATTCAATGGGTCAGTTCCTTCAAGAGGGAAATCCTGTCGTGTTTGAGACCGTCCTTTCTGTAGCTGAGCCTCCGGGAGATGTGACAGTGCCGGAGTCCGTCGGCGGTCTTTTGGCCGGTCTGAGTTTCAATCAGATCAACCAGGCGGCTACCGACGGGGTTGCGGCAGCGCATCGGGCAGCGGGGGTACCAATGATTCGAATAAATCTACCGGAACTCTCCGCTTCGATCTTTGGTCAGTTGGTCTATTTTTTCGAATATGCCTGTGCCCTATCAGGCTTGCTTCTTAAAGTCGATCCCTTTAACCAGCCTGGAGTAGAGTATTATAAGGCAGAAATGCGTAAATTGTTGGAGTTAAGGCAGGGAGGTCATGCAAAGTGGAATTTGTAGAACTGGACAAACAAGATAGCGGTATGGCGCTGTTGACGATCAATCGTCCGCAAGCTATGAATACGCTCAGCGAAGCGGTGTTGCGCGATATGCAGGAAGCGCTTGAAGAGATCGCTCGGGATGACTCGGTGGTCTTGACGGTCATCACCGGAAGAGGGGGTGCTTTTGTCGCCGGAGCCGATATCGCGGAAATGCATTCTCTTGACGAAGCCGGCGGCGTTGCCTGGGGCCGTTTGGGGCAGAAAGTTTTTCGCAGGATAGAGACGATGTGCAAGCCGTCGATCGCGGCGGTTAACGGGTATGCGTTGGGTGGCGGCTGTGAATTAGCTATGGCCTGTGATATCCGGATCGCCAGTGAACGCGCCAAATTTGGCCAGCCTGAAGTCGGACTGGGTGTTATTCCGGGATATTTCGGAACACATCGGATGCCTCGTCTGATCGGTAAGCAAAAAGCCGTCGAACTGATTTTAACCGGTGATGTCATAGATGCTGAGGAAGCATTGCGGATCGGTTTGGTCAATCAGGTGGTACCACATGAGGAACTTATGAATGCCGCTGATCATCTGGCGGCGCGTATCTTGAAAAACGCCCCAATGGCGGTTCGATACGCCAAGCAGGCGATTCGACGGGGCCTCGAAACCCCGGAGATCGACCGGGCGATCGAAGTGGAAGCGAAGCTGTTCGGCATGTGCTTCGAAACGGCCGATCAGAAGGAAGGCATGGGCGCCTTCCTTGAGAACCGGAAAGCAGACTTTAAAGGAAGATAGATCTTAGGATAAATAATATATATATAAAAGGGAGAATTATTTTATGAAACATATCGGCGTATTGGGATCCGGAACTATGGGAGCCGGCATTGTTCAACTGCTGGCTCAGTCGGGTCATCAGGTAAGCCTGCGTGCCCGCAGACAAACATCAGTTGATAAAGGGATCGCTGCAGTGGAAAAGAATCTTGATCGCCTGATTGCAAAGGGAAATCTCAGCGGAGATGAAAAAGCGCTTATCATGGGTCGCATCAATAGTTCGACTGATATCGGTATCATGAAAGATGTTGATGTAATCATCGAAGCCGCCACTGAAGAAATGGCGGCTAAAAAGGCGCTTTTCGCGGAATTAGATGAGATCTGCCGGCCGGATGTGATCCTGGCGACCAACACTTCGTCTCTTTCCATCACAGAAATTGCGGCAGCGACCAAACGCCCCGATAAAGTTATCGGGATGCATTTTTTCAATCCTGTTCAAATGATGAAGCTGGTGGAAATTATCAAGGGCGTGATGACGTCTGACGAAACTAAAGAGCAGATCGTTGAGCTGACGGTTGCCCTGGGGAAAACTCCGGTGGAAATAAAAGAAGCGCCCGGTTTCGTGGTTAACCGTATCCTCATTCCGATGATCAACGAAGCGGTTGGCGTTTTGGCGGATGGTATCGCAAGGGCGGAAGACATTGACGAAGCGATGAAACTCGGCGCCAGTCATCCGCTCGGCCCCCTGGCGTTGGGCGATCTGGTCGGCCTTGATGTTTGTCTGGCGATCATGGAAACCTTGCACACGGAATTTGGTGACCCTAAATACCGGCCGCATCCCTTGCTGCGCAAGATGGTTCGGGCCGGAAAACTGGGTCGCAAAAGCGGCGCCGGCTTTTTTGATTACAATAAATAGTTGAAATTTGAACAAAGATAGTCGTTGCATAAAGCGGCTTGATTTAGTAGAATGACAAAGGCGGAAGTAGACTTTCGCCTTTGTGCGGTTTTTCAGAGGGGGCTGATGCTGCGCTTTATTAAAAACCGAAATGAAAGGAGCTGCGCCGGCAGCTGACAAACACAATGTCTCATCGCTCAAATAATATGAAAGCCAGAAAAAAAACAGGTTTTGCAACTTTTATAAAATGGTTTTTCATCTGGCTGATGATATTTATGGTCGTGATGATACCTGGCCGGATGCTATTTGAAAAGTTTGGCGGAATTCGGATTTTTTCCGGAGAGGAAAATCTGTTCGAGCAAATGGAACCGATCGTCGATCCGAACAGTCCATTTTTTGAAACATTTAATGACTCTGAACGCGTCAATGTCATAGTCATGGGCACACATGACGAGTTGACCGACACCATCATGCTGGGGAGCTTCGATCTGAAAAATCAGCATGTCGATATCATATCCATACCGAGAGATACTTATTTCGAACGGCCGGAGGCCAACAGCCCGGCGGCAAGAAAGATCAATGCCGTGTATCGCAATGGCCGTGCGGTGGGTACGGCTACCGCGGTCAGTCAGTTGCTGATGGGAGTGCCGATTCATTATTACGCGGTGGTCACCTTTGATGGAGTAGAAAAAATCGTTGATTCGATGGGCGGTGTTCCGATGGATATTCCGTTTCGTATGCGATACGATGATCCGACCGACAAGCCACCGCTCAGAATCGATATTCCGGCTGGCGAACAGGTTTTAGACGGTGATCATGCCGTTCAGTTTCTTCGTTTTCGCAAGAGCAATAGCGGAAAAGGATATCCTGATGGAGACATCGGACGCGTGAAGGCCCAGCAAAAATTTATCAAATCCGCTTTCAAGGAATCTCTCGGTTTGGGCTTCCCCAAGGTAGCGAAAACCGTCCTTGATAATGTCGATTCCGATCTGACGGCCGGCATGGCGCTGAAGATCGCCGCCAAAGCAGTTGGACTTGATGCTTCATCGATCGAAACTTATACGGTTCCAGGTGAAGCGCGCACCAAAAAAGGGACGTCTTATTGGATACCAGACTCTGTGGGTATCGAGACCATGTTGTACGAGATTTATTCTTACAGCAAAGAAGAATCCGAAGATGGCAAAATGACGCAAAATGATTAAAAAACGACCAGAATCGTCAAATATTGTTTTCTTTTTGTCGATTCAGGTATAGAATAAGCATTATCAGTACAGATATCTCTATCTCAATAATCCGAATAGGATCAAGTAGCTTTTCATGAAGTCATCAAAAAAAGGCAGGTTCAATGGGCCAGTTTGGCTCAACGGACTTCTTGTATTTCTCAAATATTTTTTGATCTCACTTTGCATCGGAGTAGCCGTGTTATTGGCAATATATTTTTTCGTGCTGCCTCGGCTTGGCTTCGATAAAGATAATATTGGTGAAACATCTGTCTTTGAGGGACCCGCCGTGCGCCTGAAAGATGAGATGCCGGTTCTTTACGATGAAGACAGTCCCTATTTCACGGCATTTAAAAACGCCGACCGGATCAATATCTTGATGTTAGGGCTGAACGATAACTTAGCGGATACGATCATGCTGGCCAGCTTTGATTACGAAGCCAAAAAAGTGGATCTGATATCCGTTCCGCGCGACACGTATTATTTCCGGGAAAAATATGCCGGCTCGGCGTCATATTTAAAGATCAACGCGATCTATCAAGCGACCGACAATCCATTGGAGACAGCTATGGCGGTCAGCAAGCTGCTAAAAGGTATGCCGATCAACGCTTATGTTTTGGTTGACTACGCCGGGATTGAAAAAATCGTCGATACTATGGGCGGCGTTCCGATGGATATTCCTTTCCGTATGCTTTACAGCGATCCTTCCGATAAACCGCCCCTTTACATTGACATACCGAAGGGCTACCAGATATTAGACGGTGAACATGCCGTTCAGTTTCTCCGTTTTCGCAAGAGCAATCGCGGGAGGGGATATCCCGATGGCGACATTGGCCGCGTGAAGGCGCAGCAGGAGTTCATGAAATCGGCCTTCCATCAGATGATTGGCTTCGATCTTCCGAAAATTGCCGGCGTCATCTTCGACAATGTCAAATCCGATATAACGCTAACTCAGACACTCAAGATAGCGACTAAAGCCATCGGTATTTCCACCTCCGACATCAAAACGTTTATCATGCCGCACACCTTGCAGGACTCTCCGCCTTATTATGTATATCCGGACGACCAGGCAATCGGCGGCTTAATCGATGAAATCTATTCCATAAGTGTTCCTGCGCCGACCGACGGCAGCCCGGCAGAACCATCGGGGACGACTGAGCCCTGAAGCCAGGGCAAGACTAGAGGAACCTGAGTTAGACAGACGAAAGGGGTAAAGAAAATGTACGTAAAGCATCAGATGAATCGTAACCTGGGTCTGAGCCTCGTTCGCGTGACGGAAAATGCCGCCATCGCCTGCGCGAAATGGATGGGACGAGGAGACAAAGACGCCGCCGATCAATCCGCCGTTAACGGTATGCGTTTGATGTTCGATACTATCGAGATCGATGGTGAAGTTGTTATAGGGGAAGGCGAAAAAGACGAAGCGCCGATGCTGTATATCGGAGAAAGGATTGGTAAGGCGGGTATCGCCGCACCGCAGGTCGACATAGCGGTTGATCCTTTAGACGGAACGACTTCGACGGCTAAAGGCATCGGTAACGCCATCTCTGTAATCGCTGTGGCGCCGCGGGGGCAATTGTTTAGAACCAAGGTCTTCTATATGGAAAAAATCGCAGTCGGGCCGGAAGCTAAGGGTGCTATTGATTTGAACAAACCTCTTAAACAGAATTTGATCAGCGTTGCTGAGGCTACAGGTAAGCGCATTGAAGAGTTGACGGTTAGCATGCTGGAACGTGACCGCCATAACGATTTAATCAAAGAATGCCGTGAACTGGGATGTCGGATCAAGCTGTTTCGTGACGGCGACGTCGGCGGCGCCATAGCAACCTGCATGGAAGAAAGCGGTGTTGATGTTATGACAGGCATTGGCGGAGCGCCGGAGGGTGTTTTGGCAGCCGCGGCCATTAAATGTCTGGGCGGTGAAATGCAGGGACGCTTGTACGCGAAAACTGAGGAAGAAAAACTGTTGAAAGAAAAACAGCCGGATATGTTTGAACGCATTCTGACGCTTGACGATCTGGTCCAGGGGGACGCCGCTCTGTTTGTAGCCACCGGCGTAACCGACGGCGATATGCTTCGCGGGGTTCGTTACTTGCCCAACAATGTTGTCAAAACACATTCCGTTGTCATGCGCAGCGAGACGGGAACTATCCGTTTTGTGGAAGCGCTTCACCACATGGACCGCAAGCCGGCCTATGCTCAAGTAAGTAAATAAAAAAAGGGAGCAATAAAGGTGTATCATATGATGGCAAACACGAACGAGATGGATCTATCGATTTTAAAATCAAAAAAAGTCAGTGAGTTGCGCGAGATCGCCAAAGTTTTCGGGATTAAAGGTTACCATACTCTGAAAAAGGCAGAATTGCTGCAGGCGTTGACTTCTTCTGAAGCCGTGGATAAAGCGGAAGAAAAAAAAGCTCCGGTTCGACGCGGGAGACCACCTAAGATCCGCCACGATGAAACAGCGTCGTCTGTTCATACCGCTGAGGCGGCGGGTCAGAGTTCAGCCGAAACTTTAAGGATAAACGAAGAAGCGGAAACGCAATTTGTGGAAAATCCGCCTATGGAAATACAGTCCATGGAAACGCCGCCCGCGGCTTCAGGCGAGCGGGAAAAACGGGTGTACCAGCCGAGCGAAGACAGACCCGAAGTTGAAGGCGTACTTGATCTGGCCGACGGCGGCTTCGGTTTTCTCCGATTTGACAATTTCCTGACAAGCGATCAGGATGTCTATGTTTCGCCCGCCCAGATCCGGCGCTTCAATCTTAAGACAGGTGATAAGATCAAGGGTATTGCCCGCAAACCAAACGAGGGAGAGAAATTTGGCGCCATCCTCTTTATTAAGGAAGTCAATGGGGATGAGCCGGGCGTGGCCATGCGCCGGCCTGATTTTGAAGATCTGACGCCGATTTTCCCCAATCAGCGCATTACTTTGGGTTCGGGAACTTCAGAAATGGCGATGCGTTTGATCGACTTGGTCGCGCCTATCGGCAAAGGACAGCGCGGTTTGATCGTCGCACCGCCCAAAGCGGGAAAAACCGTTTTGCTGAAGAAAGTTGCCTCAAGCATTGAGAAGCATTATCCGGATATTGAGTTGATCGTCCTGTTGGTCGATGAAAGGCCGGAAGAAGTCACCGATATGCAGCGTTCCATAAATGGCGAAGTCATCTATTCGACTTTCGATGAGCTGCCGAACAACCATGTCAAGGTGGCTGAAATGGTGCTGGCCCGGGCACAGCGGCTGGTGGAGCACGGGAAAGATGTCGTCATCCTGTTAGACAGCATAACCCGTTTGGCCAGAGCCTATAATCTGGTCATTCCGCCGACAGGGCGGACGCTGTCCGGCGGTTTGGATCCAGGCGCGCTGCATAAGCCGAAAAAATTCTTCGGCGCAGCCAGAAATATGGAAGAAGGCGGCAGTATAACTATATTGGCGACAGCACTGATCGAAACCGGCAGCCGGATGGATGATGTCATCTTTGAAGAATTTAAAGGCACCGGTAATATGGAATTACATCTCGACCGTAAGCTTTCAGAGAAACGGATTTTCCCGGCGATCAATCTTAATAAATCGGGAACCAGAAGAGAAGATCTGCTGATGTCGCAAGATGAGCTGGAGGCCATCTGGTACATGCGCCGGGCGTTGGCCAATCAGAATACGCAGGAAGTTACCGAATTGATCATCGATTATCTGACGCATACGAAATCGAACGCCGATTTCATACAGATTATAAAGAAAACACGATTGGAATAAAAATGGATTTAGACAAGATATTTATCAAGGATGCCTGTCCGACCAAAATAGGGGGCCAAGCGGTTTTGGAAGGCATCATGATGAAAGGTTCGGATCGTACCGCGGTTGTCATTCGACTGCCCAACAACAAGCTGCATATAAAAACTGAGAAACTTACGACCCCCAACCGCCTGCGCCGGATCCCTTTGCTGCGGGGCATCTTTGTGTTTGCCGACGCGCTGGTCAGCGGAACTAAAACCTTGCTGTATTCGGCAGAAGTGTTAGAAAAGGCAGAAGGCGAAGAATGTGAAAAAGACCGGCTTACGATCTGGTTGGAAAAACGCTTTGGAGAAAAAAAGGCATTCACCGCCGCCATGTATTTGTCGGTTTTTATTGCTGTTTTATTTACTGTAGGTATTTTCATTATCGCCCCTACCGGAGTGGCCAGCCTGTTCAAATACATATCGACCAATGAGGTTTTTCTCAATATCTCCGAAGGTCTTTTCCGGATTATATTGTTCATAGTCTACGTTGTGCTGATCTCTAAAATGAAAGACATCCAAACAGTCTTTAAGTATCATGGCGCCGAGCACAAAACGATCCATTGCTACGAAAGCGGCTTAGCTTTGACGCCGGAGAACTGCAAAGATTTTTTACCGCTGCATCCGCGCTGCGGCACCAGCTTTCTGATGTTCGTGATGGTGATCAGCCTGTTTCTGTTCTCCCTGCTGGGCTGGCCGGATCTGTTCTGGAGGATCACATCCCGCCTGTTGCTGATACCTTTAGTCGCCGGCTTGTCTTATGAACTTTTGCGCTGGGCGGGACGCAGCGACTCGCTGATCGTGCGCCTTCTGAGTCTGCCCGGCTTGGCATTGCAGAAAATCACTACGATCGAACCGGACGAGCCTCAGCTGGAAGTTGCTATAGCGGCTATGAAAGCGGTGTTGGTGCCTGCAGATACGCCGGTTTACACCAAAGAATGTGAGTCCTTTGAGGAATGTGTGAATGAGCCTGATTATTAAAGAAATGCTGCGGATCGGTGAAGTTGCTCTGGCGGAAGCCGGCTGCCCGGATTCGCGGATCGACGCTGAACTGATCATGTGCCACCTGCTCGAGCTGGATCGCAACCAGCTGTATTTAAAGTATCCGCTCATGCAGGACGAACGCGTCTGTGACGCATACTTCAGTTTGATAGATGAAAGAGCAGCCGGAAAACCGGTACAGTATATTATCGGATACCAGGATTTTTTGGATCAACGCTTTATAGTGACGCCGGATGTCTTGATCCCCCGGCAGGAAACAGAGCTGCTTGTAATTGAGCTGTATAAGGAGATGAAACAGCAAAAGTCTCCCTGGGGCGGGCTGCAGATATTGGATCTTTGCTGCGGCAGCGGTGTCATCGGCCTGAGTCTGGCCAAACGTTTTGAACAAGCCAAAGTGACTCTGGCAGACATCAGCCCGGCGGCGCTGGCGATCGCCCGGCGTAATGCTGAAGCCTTAGGTGTCGACAGACGCTGTAAATTTGTTGAAAGCGATCTGTTCGGCGCCTTTCGTAAGCGTGTTGGTAAAAGAGATTTTCACGCCATAGCCGCGAATCCGCCTTACATAAAAACTGCGGTGATCTCAACTTTGCAGCGCGAGATCGTTGAACATGAGCCGTTGTTGGCGCTCGATGGCGGAGACGATGGACTTGTTTTCTATAAACGCATCATAGCTGATGCTGCTGAATATCTGCAAAAAGGCGGCTGGCTGATCATGGAAATTGGCTATGATCAAGGTGCGATTATAAGGGAAATAGTTGAATTCAGCGGGAAATACGACGAAATATCGGTTTTGCCTGACCTGGCAGGTCGTGACCGGATCTTCAAGTGCCGCGCTGTTTAAGCGGTTTAAGCGGAAAAATCACTTGCACGAGCAAAGGCCTTGTGCTAACATGTAATAGCTTTGAACAAATAATGAAAAATAAAGCTTGGATTCGACCGATACGGAAAGAAGGTGAAACCAATGAAAGAAGGAATCCATCCCGGATATAAGGAATGCAAGGTTACCTGTGCCTGCGGAAATGAATTTATAACCAAATCATTAAAGGAAGAAATCAGACTGGATGTTTGTTCTGCCTGCCATCCGTTTTTTACCGGACAGCAAAAGTTTGTCAACCGGGGCGGGCGTGTTGAAAAGTTTAAGAAAAAGTTCAACATGGAATAACAAGAAAATGACCGGAAAGACTGTTCCGGTCATTTTTAGAATGCGGCATCAATTGACCGGCCGGCTGATCGAACGGCCGACCGGTCTTGCATATAAATGGGACGAAAGACAATGTTTGACAAACTGGATTTTATGGATGAAAAATATCACGAATTGAGCCTTAAGGTATCCGATCCGGCTGTGATTGCTGATCAGGAGAACTGGCGGCGCCATGTCAAGGAAATGTCGGATATGGAACCGATCGTGCACCAATATCAGGAATATAAAAAGACGAAGGATGATCTGGCGGCAACTAAGGAAATGCTTGGCGAAGGCGGCATGGACGAAGAAATGCGTGAACTTGTCAAAGAGGAACTGGCTGAATTGGAAGAACGCCTGCAGACCAGCAGCGAAGCCTTGCGCATTCTTTTGATACCGAAGGACCCGAATGATGAAAAGAACGTTATCATTGAAATCAGGGCCGGCACCGGCGGTGAAGAAGCTGCTCTGTTCGCGGGTGATCTGCTGCGTATGTATCTGCGTTACGCCGAGCGGCGGAACTGGAAATCGGAAATCATGGATCTCAACGAGACCGGAATTGGCGGTGTGAAGGAAGTAGTCGTTCTGATCCGGGGCAGAGGCGCTTATTCACGGTTGAAGTATGAAAGCGGCGTGCATCGGGTACAGCGGGTACCGGAAACTGAATCGGGCGGACGGATTCACACCTCGGCGGCAACTGTGGCGGTGCTTCCCGAAGTTGACGATGTCGAAGTCGATCTCAATCCCAATGACGTCCGGGTCGATGTTTACCGTTCATCCGGCAATGGCGGACAGTCTGTAAACACGACCGATTCCGCCGTCCGCCTGACTCACGAACCGACCGGGATTGTCGTCACCTGCCAGGATGAGAAGTCGCAGCTGAAAAACAAAGACAAGGCATTTAAAGTTTTGCGGGCCAAGTTGTATGATCTGAAACTGCAGGAGCAAAACCAGGAGGTTTCCGAGATTCGGAAAAATCAGGTCGGCAGCGGAGACCGCAGCGAGCGCATTCGGACCTATAATTTCCCGCAGGGAAGAGTGTCGGATCATCGGATAGGGCTGACGATCTATAAGCTGGACTATTTTCTGGATGGTGAAATTGACGAGATCATCGATGGTTTGATCACTTCCGACCAAGCAGATAAAATGCGTAATTTTTAACATAAAGCGGAGAGGAAAGCGAACAGCTGTGACCTGTCGTACGATTATTCTCAACTATGACGAAGCGACTGCACCGGAACGCGAAGCCGGATTGGAAAAAGCGGCGGCCATCATTCGCCGGGGCGGTCTGGTCGCCTTTCCTACCGAGACGGTATATGGTCTGGGAGCGGACGCGCTCAATCCGGAAGCGGTCGGGCAGATTTTCACTGTGAAAGGCCGCCCGGCGGACAATCCGCTGATCGTTCATGTGGCCGATCTGGATCAGGCGGCCGCGTCGACCACCGGCTGGGACGACAGAGCCGAGCGGCTGGCGGCGGCTTTCTGGCCGGGCCCGCTGACATTAGTGCTGCCCCGGGCAGATGGATTCCCCGATATCACGACTGCCGGGCTGTCAACAGTCGGCCTCAGGTTGCCCGGCCATCCGGTAGCCCGCGCATTGATTAGCCAGGCAGAGCGGCCGATTGCCGCGCCCAGCGCCAACTTGTCCGGCGGGCCCAGCCCAACCAGGGCGGAGCACGTTATCGCTGACTTAAACGATAAGGTGCCTATGATCATCACTGCCGGAGATTGTCGTGTCGGTATCGAATCGACGGTTCTTGATCTGACCCTGGAAACTCCGGAGATCCTGCGCCCGGGTTTTGTCACAGCCGGCGTTATTTTTGAGAAAACAGGAATTCGGGTGACTATGGATCCTGCATTGAATACAGCCAGGCAGAATTACGCGGAGAGCGGCTGGAAACCAAAAGCTCCGGGAATGAAATACCGGCATTACGCGCCCAAGGCCGAGGTCATCGTTGTGCGCGGGCCGGCGGAGCGGATCGGGCCGGAGATGAAGCGCCTGTGCCAGATCGAGACCGCGGCCGGCAAACAAGTTGTCGAATGGCGGCTCAACGAGCTGTCGCCGGAAAAGGCAGCTTTTGAGCTATTTGATCGCCTGCGCCGGGCAGATCTTGAAGGCGCCGATATAATATTGGCCGGAACTGTAAGCCAGACAGACGGCGACCTGAGTTTTGCCGTCATGAACCGCTTGCTCAAATCGGCCGGCTATCATGTAATAGACCTTTAAGGATGAGATAGACGTTTAATTTTAAAGCGGAGGTAAGGGTTATATGTTGATCGCATTGGCGGCGGATCATGGCGGGTTTATTCTTAAAGAAACAGTAAAGGAACACTTGACAAAACGCGGCATTGAATGGCGTGATCTGGGCACAAAGAGCGAGGATTCGGTAGATTATCCCTATTATGGAAAAATCTGTGGAGAAGAAGTGGCCGCCGGCAGGGCCGATCGAGGGATTGTATTCTGCGGAACCGGCGTCGGCATTTCGATTTCTGCCAATAAAGTACCGGGCGTCCGCTGTGCTCTCTGCACCAATGTCTTTATGGCGGAAATGGCGAGCCGACACAATAATGCCAATCTGCTGGCGCTGGGAGGACGTGTTTTAAGCCCAGAGCAGGCGATTCCCATAGTGGACGCCTGGCTGGACAATGTCTTTGAAGGCGGCCGCCACGAACGCCGGGTAAACGCGATTTCGGATATTGAGAAAGAAAAAGCCGGAGCTCGCTGAAGCCGGCGATAACTTGTTTTATATCTGCCGGTAATAGCTTGCTTGATACCTGCCGGCGACAGTTTAGTTTAATACCTGCTTTGGAGGATAGCGATATGACGTTTACGAAGGATTCTAATTTACCGGCTGAGGCAGCGCGACCTGAAATTCCAGATAATGTCAGCCGCCACAGCAATGTTTTTGATGTACTTGAAGAAAGAGGCTTTATCCGGCAGACCACCTATGCCGAAGAGATTCGGGAGTTGCTGGGCAAGGAAAAGGTAACTTTTTATATCGGCTTTGATCCGACGGCCGATTCCCTGCATGTCGGCCACTTCATTCAGGTCATTATAATGATGTACATGCAGAAATATGGGCACCGGCCAATTGTCTTGCTGGGCGGCGGCACCACCATGGTGGGGGATCCCTCCGGCCGGACGGATATGCGGCAGATGATGACCAAGGACGACATCATGCAGAACGCGCGCAAGTTTGCGCAGCTGTTCGACCGTTTCATAGGCTTTGACGACGGAAAGGCGATCATCGAAAACAATGCCGACTGGCTGTTGGATTTGAATTATGTCAATTTCATCCGCACGATAGGCCGGCATTTTTCCGTCAACAACATGCTCAGGGCAGAGTGCTACAAACAGAGGCTGGAGACCGGCCTGACCTTTTTAGAATTTAATTACATGCTGATGCAGGGCTATGATTTTCTGGAATTGTACCGGCGTCATAATTGCAAAATGCAGTTTGGCGGCGACGATCAATGGTCCAATATTCTGGCCGGCGTTGACCTGGTTCGGCGGGAAGAGCAGGAAAAAGTATACGGAATGACTTTCGCTTTGCTGACCACCAGCGAAGGCAAGAAGATGGGAAAAACACAGAAGGGGGCGCTCTGGCTCGATCCTTTGAAAACCACACCCTACGAGTTCTATCAATATTGGCGAAATGTTGAAGACGCGGATGTGCGCAACTGTCTGGCGATGTTGACCTTCCTGCCGATGGAAGAGGTGGAGCGCCTGGGCGGCTTAAAGGATCAGGAAATCAACCAGGCCAAGGAAATCCTGGCCTACGAAGTGACCAGTCTGGTTCACGGTAAAGAGGAAGCTGAGAAAGCTCAGCAGGCAGCCAGAGCCTTGTTTACCGGCCAAGGCTTGACAGATGATGTTCCCAAAACGGTTCTGTCGGCTGAAGTCTTTGCCGGCGAGGGCGTCGGTCTGGTGACCTTGCTCGCCCAGATCGGCCTGGTAAAAAGTAAAGGTGAAGGTTTCCGCACGATCGAACAAGGCGGTCTAAGCGTGAACGGCGAAAAAGAAACCGATGCTAAGCGGGCGATAAGGGCGGAAGATTTCACAGAAGGCCGGTTGCTGCTGAAAAAAGGAAAAAAGACCTATCATCTGATTGAAATTGAATGATGAAACTTTCGGCGCCGGAAAGCTTGCGCAACGAATAAAAGACAGTTATAATTAAAAAGAATCGGCTGAAGCCGATCTGTGTCGGTCGAAGCCGGCAATCAATCGATGCCACGAAGGCAAGTTTCTCCGTTTGGGGAGGCAGCCTTCGTGTTTTATTATCCGGATTAAGGAGTTTGACATGCAAAAATCAACTTATCGCCTGACTTTTGCCGCTCTGTGCCTGGCAGCCGGGCTGGCGCTCCCCTTTTTGACCTTTCAAAATCCAGCCTTGGGCAGCCGCCTGTTACTAATGCACATTCCGGTTTTGCTCTGCGGATTGATTGCCGGCGGTCGCACCGGCGCTATGTTAGGTTTTATTCTGCCTTTACTGCGCAGTTTGCTGTTTGGTATGCCTCCGCTGTTTCCGACCGCCCTGACAATGGCTTTCGAGCTGGCGGCTTACGGCCTGGTCAGCGGTTTGCTCTATCGGCCGGGTCGGGATAAGCGGCAGAGGCTGTTGATCGCGTTGCCGGTCGCCATGGTTTGTGGTAGAATCGTGTGGGGACTTGCGGCCGCTGTCTTCTATAAGGCTGCGGGAATGCCGTTTGGCTGGGAGATCTTTATGGCAGGCGCCTTTATCAACGCTTTGCCGGGCATCATCATCCAATTGGCGCTGTTACCGCCCCTCGTAATATTATTAGGGAAAGCCGGAGTGACCGGGAGTGCCAAGTGATCCTGAATTAATAGCTCGAATTGAAGAACTGCTGCTGACCAACGAATATGTTCTGATTGGTATTGACGGGCAAAGCGGCGCCGGAAAAACGACTTTGGCGGCGAGGCTTTCTCAAAATTTTGATGCTAATGTCTTTCATACAGACGACTATTTTATTCCGCTGGATCTTCGGAAAGAAAACCCAATTGATAGCCAGAACGGGCCGGTCGATCGGTTGCGTCTGAAACAGGAGATCCTTGAGAATTATAAAAAAGGAGAGCCCTTTTATTGCCGCAAATATGATTGCCAAAAACAGCGGCTTGAAGAAGCCAGGCTGTTCAAGCCTAAGAAATTGAACATCATAGAAGGAGCTTATAGCCTGCACCCTGAACTGCAAAAAACCTATGACCTGAAGTTATTTGTGCGAGTTGATCCCGCCGAACAGCAGCGGCGTATATTTGAACGAAACGGTCGGCTGGGAGCCCGTCAGTTTTTGCGAGAGTGGATTCCCATGGAAGAAGAATACTTTGAAATACATAAGATCGCCTCAAACAGCGATATGATTCTGGAGGTTCAATGATGCGTATCGCAGTAGTTGACGGCCAGGGCGGCGGTATCGGCCGGACGATAGTGGAAAAGCTCAAGCAGGCCGACTTACCCAACCTGACCGTTGTCGGTTTGGGGACCAATTCTGAGGCGACTGCGCAGATGCTTAGAGCCGGTGCGGATGAAGCCGCGACAGGCGAAAACGCGATTGTTTTCAATGCATCTAAAGTCGATGTGATCGTTGGAGTACTGGGCATTTTGTCCGCTAATGCCATGCTGGGAGAGTTGACGCCGGCAATGGCGGCAGCGATCGGCGCCAGTCCGGCGCAAAAGATATTGTTGCCGGTCAATCGCTGCGGCATTCAGGTGATCGGTATAGTGGAAAAAAATCTGACAGCCTATATCGATGAGGCAATCGAAGCAGTCCGCTCAATTGCTTGACTTTTCAAGGGGCATATAGTAGAATAACCCGCATATAATGAGCATGCAGGCTTGAAAAAGCCTGTCTTTATTAGGGCAAGTGAAGAAGGGCAACTATGTTGGCCTTCTTTATGACGGAAATGGAGGATCTCAAGCATGTCCGATGTCATCTTGCTGACCCAGGAAGGTTATGACAACATTGTCGCCGAATATGACGAACTGGTAACAGTAAAACGAAAGGAAGTCGCGGAGCGCATTAAGGAAGCCATTTCCTATGGCGATATTTCTGAGAACTCTGAGTACGATTCGGCAAAAAATGAACAGGCTGAACTGGAAGAACGTATTATGAAGCTCGAAAACACAATGCGCAACGCCAAGGTGATTGATCATGATAACCTGAAGGCAGATAGCGTTAGTGTTGGCTTGAAGGTCAAGCTGAAGGATCTTAAAGCCAAAGAAGATGTTGAATATTCAATTGTCGGATCGACCGAGGCAGATCCATTTGAAGGCAAGATCTCTAATGAATCAGAAGTCGGCAAACAACTGATCGGTCGTAAAGTGGGCGACAAGGTGGATATCGTTGTACCTGACGGTATGGTCAGCTACAAAATTATAGACATATTCCGTTAGATGAAACCGGCGAGCAGCCGGGAAATGGGAAAAGAGGACGACTATGAGCGAAGATAGCCAGACTAAAATGCAAACACAGACAGAAGCCGAAGACCGCAGTGATGAGATGGAACTGGATTTGCCAGAGCAAAGAAGGATCCGGCGGGAGAAACTCGCCAAGCTGCAGGCAGATGGCCGCAACCCATATATTATCGAGACTTGGGATGTGACAGATCACAGCGGTGATATCAAGGATAACTTCGAAGAAAAAGAAGGTAAAGAAGTATCGATAGCTGGCCGGATCATGGCAAAACGCCAAATGGGCAAAGCTTCGTTCATAGACATTCAGGATAAACAGGGGCGTATTCAGGTCTATGTCCGTCAGGATGCGATCGGACCGGAAGAGTACGAATATTTTCTGACTTATGATCTGGGCGACCAGGTCGGGTTGACGGGCGAAGTTTTCCGCACCCGTCACGGTGAGATTTCGATCAAATGCCACAAGCTGGTACTGCTGGCCAAATCCCTGCATCCGCTGCCGGATAAATGGCATGGATTAAAGGATATGGACATGCGCTACCGTCAGCGCTATATCGATCTGATCGTCAATCCCGAAGTTCGCAATACCTTTGTCATGCGCACCCGCATCATCAAAGAAATCAAAAAATATCTGGAAGACAGGGGTTTTCTGGAAGTTGATACGCCCATTTTGACCACCATTGCCGGCGGCGCTAATGCCCGCCCGTTCAACACGTATCACAATACCCTGGATATTGACCTGAAACTGCGGATCTCCAATGAATTGTTCCTTAAGCGCCTGATCGTGGGCGGCCTGGACAGGGTCTACGAGATGGGCAAGATGTTCCGCAACGAAGGCATGGATAAGAACCACAATCCTGAGTTTACTTCAATGGAACTGTATCAAGCCTACGGCGACATGGAAGACATGATCGACATTACGGAAAACGTCATCGCTACGGCAGCACAGAATGTATTGGGCACAATGGTCATCGAGTATCAGGGAAAGACCTTCGATCTGACCCCGCCCTGGAAACGCCTGACGATGCAGGATGCCGTCAAGGAGTGGGTCGGCGTTGATTTCGAAGAGATCCAAACCGACGAGGAAGCAAGAAAAATCGCCAAAAAGCACAATCTCGAAGATTGGCAGAAGATGACCCGCGGCCTGGTGATTGCCGAGTTGTTTGAAGAATATTGCGAAGATTATCTTGAAGGACCGGTCTTCATCATCGGCCATCCGGTAGAGATTTCTCCGCTGGCGAAGCGCGATCCGGATGATCCCCGAATTACCCGGCGCTTCGAAGCCTATATCAATACCTGGGAAATCGCGAATGCCTTTTCGGAGTTGAATGATCCGATCGACCAGTTTAATCGTTTCAAAGAGCAGCAGGAACAACTGGACGAGGGCGACGATGAAGCTCATCCGATGGACGAAGATTTCGTAACAGCGCTGGAAGTCGGCATGCCGCCGACTGGCGGTCTGGGCATTGGAATAGATCGGGTGATCATGCTTTTGACGAACTCGCCGAGCATTCGCGACATCATTCTTTTCCCGACCATGAAACCGCTTTAATTTCAGCCGGAGATATTATCATGAACATGAATCAGAATCCGGTCGGAACAACCGTCCGAATCAGCCAGATTTTTCAGGATCCTGAAGTTTTTGCCGGCAAGGAGCTGGTTGTCAACGGCTGGATTCGCACCAACCGGGCATCCAATCGTTTCGGCTTCATCGAAATCAACGATGGCAGCAGCTTCAAATCATTGCAGGTAGTTTACGAACAGGATAAACTGGCGGATTTCGCCGACATCAGCAAGCTTGCCATCGCTACCGGATTAACTGTTCGGGGCCGGTTGGAAATGACACCGGGCAGCCCTCAGCCTTTCGAGATTAAGGCAGCGGACATCAAGACAGAGGCCCCTTCGGCGGTCGATTATCCACTGCAAAAAAAACGCCACAGTCTGGAGTTTCTTCGTGAGATTGCACATCTGCGACCGCGCAGCAATACTTTTTCAGCAGTCTTTCGGGTGCGTTCGCTGGTAGCGTTTGCGTTGCACAGTTTCTTCAATGAAAATGGCTTTGTCTATGTTCACACGCCTATCATCACCGGCAGTGACTGTGAAGGCGCTGGTGAAATGTTCCGGGTGACCACGCTCGATCCGATCGATCCGCCGCGCTGCGATGATGGCAGCGTCGACTATTCGGAAGATTTTTTTGGTAAAGAGACGAATCTGACGGTCTCGGGGCAGCTTGAAGCAGAGGCCTTTGCGCTGGCCTTTGGGCGCGTCTATACTTTTGGCCCGACTTTCCGGGCGGAAAACTCCAACACTGCCAGACACGCGTCTGAATTTTGGATGATCGAACCGGAGGTAGCATTTGCCGACCTGGCCGATAATATGGTTTTGGCGGAAGCGATGATCAAATATGTCATCCGTTATGTTTTGGAGAATGCCCCGCAGGAGATGGAATTTTTCAATTCCTTTATCGATAAGGGCTTGATCGAGCGGCTGACCCGCATAGTGGAAGCTGACTTCGCTCGCGTTAGCTACACCGAGGCGATTGAACTGCTTAAGAAGGCCGGTGTAGACTTCCAATATCCTGTCGAATGGGGAATCGACCTGCAAACCGAACACGAACGCTACTTGACGGAGAAGATTTTCCAGAAACCGGTATTCGTGACAGATTATCCAAAAGAGATCAAAGCCTTTTACATGCGGCAGAACGAAGACGGAAAAACGGTGGCGGCGATGGATCTGCTGGTGCCCGGCGTTGGCGAGATCGTCGGCGGCAGTCAGCGCGAGGAGCGCTACGACCAGTTGATAAGCCGCATCCGGGAGTTTGATCTGAAAGAAGAAGACTACCGGTGGTATCTCGATCTGCGCAAATACGGCGGAGTCAAGCATTCCGGCTATGGCCTGGGTTTCGAGCGCATCATAATGTATATTACGGGGATGAGCAATATACGCGATGTTCTGCCCTTCCCGCGGACGCCTAAAACAGCAAGCTTTTAATAATATTATGCGGTAGGCAATGGCAAAAAAATTTTGCCATTCCATAGTAGAAATGATATACTTGTAGCACTGCGGTGGAGGCCGCTTTTGTTCTAATTTAACCCTTAAGAGGAGGTTTCGGTATATGAAAGGTTTTACTACTGAATCGATCAGAAACGTCGCGCTGGTAGGACACGGGGGCTGCGGTAAAACAACGTTCCTGGAAGCGGCGCTGATGGCGACCGGCGTGCTTAAGCGGCTGGGAAAAGTGGAGGAAGGCAGCACGGTTTCCGATTACGATAAAATGGAGATCGACAAAGGCTATTCGATCAGCGCATCGATGGTACCTGTGGAATATAAAAAGGTCAAAATCAATTTTGTAGATACCCCGGGTTATTTCGATTTCGTCGGTGAAGTCAATTCCGCTCTTCGCGCTGTCGAAGCGGCTATTCTGATCGTTGATGCTTCCGCCGGCGTCCAGGTCGGAACAGAAAAAGCCTGGAATTCCTGTAAAGAACACCACACACCGGTCATCTTCTTTGTCAATAAAATCGACAAAGAAAATGTTGATCTCGAAAAGGTGATTGGTGAAATCAAGGCTAAATTTGGAACCTCTGTCGTTCCTATAACCGAACCGATCGGCGAAGACGTTAAGGAAGCCCTCAATGAGGCGATAGCAGAGAACGATGAAGAGCTGATGGAAAAATACTTCAGCGGCGAACCTTTCACCGATGAAGAATTTAATAAAGGTTTGCTCGACGGCATTGCTTCCGGTTCGATCGCTCCGTTAATGAGCGGCAGCGTGACGGAAGGGCAGGGCATCAATGAGTTGCTTGAAGCTCTGATTAAGTATGTTCCCTCTCCGGCTGACGGCCTGGTATTCAAAGGCGTTGACGCTGACGATGAACCGATCGAGAGAAAGTGCGATTCCGGCCTGCCGGCTTCTGCCTTTGTGTTTAAAACCATTGCCGACCCCTTCGTTGGCAAGATATCTCTCTTGAAGGTCGCTTCCGGAATACTTAGCCAGGGCGCCGAACTCTATAATACCCGGGCAGAAAAAGCGGAGAAATTGAGTTCGCTATTCTTCCTGCGCGGTAAGAATCAAATTGAAACGGATAAGGTGGTAGCCGGTGATATCGTAGCGGCATCTAAGCTCCAATATACCCAGACGGGTGACACGCTCTGCGATAAAGCAGATTATATCGAATATCCTCCGATCAATTTCCCCCAACCTTCGCTTTTTATGGCGATCGAACCGAAAGCCAAAGGCGACGAGGACAAGATCGGCACCGGTCTGACCAAGTTGATGGAGGAAGATCCTTCATTCATAATGACCCGGAACGCGGAAACACATCAGACTTTAATCGGCGCGCAGGGTGAGATTCAAATCAGCATCATCGCGGCGAAGCTGAAAGAAAAATACGGGGTCGAGGTCGATTCTGTCGATATGCGTATTCCCTATCGCGAAACGATCAAAGGCAGCTCCGATGTGCAAGGCAAGCATAAAAAACAGACCGGCGGTGCCGGGCAGTACGGCGATGTGCATATCAGATTTTCACCTTCTCAGGAACACTTCGAGTTTTCAGAAGAGCTGTTCGGCGGTTCTGTTCCGAAGAATTATGTGCCGGCCGTCGAAAAAGGCTTGCGCGAATGTCTCGAAAAGGGTCCCCTGGCCGGCTATCCGGTCGTCAATGTGAAAGCGGTGCTCTATGATGGCTCCTATCACGATGTAGACTCCAACGAAATGGCGTTTAAGATCGCCGCCAGCCTGGCCTTTAAAAAAGGCATCAGCGAAGCGAAACCGATCTTGCTCGAGCCTGTTATGCATGTTGAAGTCACAGTGCCCGATGAGTACATGGGAGACATAATGGGAGACATGAATAAGCGTCGCGGCAAGATACTCGGCATGGAGCCCCAGGTGGGCGGCGGCCAGAAAGTTATCGCTGAGGTGCCGCAGGCGGAGATGTTCAAATACGCGATTGTGCTTCGCTCAATGACTCAGGCCAGAGGCAGTTTCACCATGGAATTTGAGCGCTATGAAGAAGTACCGGCGCATATGGCGGAGAAGATCATCGCTGAGGCACAAAAAGAAGCGGAATAAAAGCCGTATCGGACGGTATGTATAAGTGAATCCCTGCTGAAAGATAAACGCTGCTGCAGTTCCTCTGTAGCAGCGTTTTCTGGAAATATGACTGCCGGTTTACAAGGAGAAAGGCGTTACTGATGGCAAAAAATAAAGCGCGCACGGTTTTCGTCTGCCAGCAATGCGGCTACGAAAGTCCCAAATGGTCGGGTCAATGTATTTGCGGTGCCTGGAATACGATGGTTGAAGAAACGGTCGTTGATGTGCATGACGAAACACGCAGCCGTAGCGCTATGGCTGGAAAAACGCCTGTCCCGAGACAACTGCACGAGATCCGATCAGGAGAACACAGCCGGATCAATACCGGCATCGGTGAACTTAACCGGGTGCTGGGCGGTGGCTTGGTGCAAGGTTCTTTGACGTTGATTTCCGGAGAACCGGGCATTGGAAAATCAACGCTGATTTTGCAAGCGGCGGCTTGTATCGGAAAGCAAAACGGGCCGGTGCTCTATGTTACCGGAGAAGAATCGGAAGAACAGATTCGCATACGCAGTGACCGGGTCTGTCGGGAATCAACGGCTGAGTTGTATATCCTTGCCGAAACCAATCTTGATTTGGCGCTGGCCGCGGCGGAAAAACTGAAGCCGGCTTTTTTGATAATCGATTCGATCCAGACCATGTACAGTGCCGATCTGACACAGGCCCCCGGCAGCGTTGGCCAGGTGCGAGCCTGCGCCGCCCGTCTGATGAACTACGGCAAGGGTTGCAATGTCCCTATCTTCATTGTCGCGCATGTAACAAAGAGCGGAGATCTGGCCGGCCCCAAAATCATAGAGCACCTGGTTGATTGTGTACTGCAGTTTACCGGCGAACGCGACCGGGAATTGCGCATCCTGCGGGCTCATAAAAATCGTTTCGGAACCACCAGTGAAATCGGTGCCTTTGATATGAATGCATCCGGTCTGGTTGAGATTCCCAATCTGTCGGCAAGTTTTCTGGAGGACATTCACGAACAGCCGGCCGGATCGATCACGACCGGTATCTTTGAGGGCACTCGCCCCTTCCTGCTTGAGATTCAGGCGTTGACATCTCCTGTAGGAATTGGCTTTCCGAGGCGGACGGCTATCGGCGTTGAAACCGCACGCTTGAATATGATACTGGCGGTGCTCGACCGTAAAGCCGGTATCTCTCTGTCCGACCATGATGTCTATGTCAATGTGGTCGGCGGAATCAAAGCCGACTGTCCCTCTGTCGACCTGGCAGTAGCGCTGGCGATCGTCTCCGGACACAAAGGAAAGTCTTATGAACGCTCCACGCTGGCCATCGGAGAGATCGGGTTGACTGGTGAACTGCGCATGGTCATGAATGCCGATAAAATCGTCGGTGAGGCAGCCCGACTGGGATTTTCAAGGATCTTGCTGCCGCAAAAAAATTATGCTCGCCTGGCCGATATAGTCAAAAAAATAGAACTGATAGGCTTGACTGACCTTCGTTCAGCTGTTGCACTGCTGCGCCGGTAGACATCTTAATCAGGATACGACACCTGAGTTTTTGCAATCTGAGAGTTTTTGCTTTTCTTGTTGACAGCAGATAGACCTTATGATAATATGACAATTTTGCCTACTTGACATGAATAAATCCGGTATATTATACTGATTACATTGGAGGCATTTTTTTATGTTCGTAGTTGGCGATAAAATTGTATATCCGATGCATGGAGCCGGTATTATCGAAGATGTCGAGGAAAAGAAAATTCTTGGTGAAACCAAAGAATATTTTGTTTTGCGTGTTCCCGGCGGCGATATGAAGATTATGATCCCTGTCCACAATGTGGAAGAGATCGGGATTCGTTCTGTCATAAGCGAGGAGGAGATAGCTCCTTTGTTTAGCATGCTTGAAGGCCCGTCGAGCAGCATGCCAGACAACTGGAACCGCCGGTATCGGGAGAACATGGAAAAACTTAAGACAGGCGATATTTTTCAGGTAGCGGAAGTCGTGCGTAATCTTTTGCGGGCAGATCAGATAAAAAAGCTTTCGACCGGCGAAAAAAAGATGCTGACCAATGCGAAGCAGATCCTCATCAGCGAGATTACGCTGTGTCTCGGCTGTATGCCTGAGGATGCGGAAGAGCAGGTCTTGTCCAGAGTTTTAAATGAATAAAAAACAAGTGCAAAGGAGGTGAATCTATGATTAAAAAGCTATTTCGCGTTATAATGATAATCTGCGGCGCGCTGTTAGGCTATGGCGTATCTTTTTTATTTATGAACTTGATCCGTCTGACTAAACTGGGAGCGGGGATCGAATTGAGCGCTACCCAGGAAATGATGGCAAAGATCGGTGTATCAGTAATTTTCGCAATCATATTTTTTATTATCAGCCCGACCGTTGGCCGCAACAGCAGACGCATGGTCAAGCAGGTTGAATCCGATCTGCAGAAGGTATCGACGACCGAATTTATTACGGGAAGTCTGGGCCTGCTGATCGGTCTTTTTTTGGCTTATTTAATCAGTCAGCTGTATCTTGCGATCAAATTGCCGCTTGTCGGGGTCGCCCTATCGGTTTTGACCTATCTGCTCCTGGGTTATATCGGGGTCTTTATCGCTACTCGCAGAGGCAAGGAAGTGATCGCAATGGTCTCCAGCAACCGCCGGAGCAGCGGTGGAAAGGCTAAGGGTAAAAGCAGCGACGCGATGCCGAAGATCCTCGATACCAGCGTGATTATCGATGGCCGGATCGCGGACATCATGAAGACGGGCTTTATCGAGGGTCCGATCGTGATACCGGAATTTATACTGGTTGAGTTGCGCCATATCGCAGACTGCTCCGACAATCTGAAACGGAACCGAGGGCGGCGGGGGCTTGATGTCTTGAATAAGATCCAGAGCGAGCATGGCATCGATATCTACAATACTGACGGCGATAAAGCGCTGGAAGAAATTCCCGAAGTCGATGTCAAGTTGTTGAAGCTGGCGCAGATGTTGAATGGCAAAGTAGTGACCAATGATTTCAACCTGAACAAAGTGGCGTTGATCAAAGGAGTGGATGTTCTCAATATCAACGAATTGGCCAACGCTTTGAAACCGGTCGTCCTGCCTGGTGAGGAAATGCAACTCTTCCTTATTAAAGAAGGAAAGGAAAGCAACCAAGGCGTGGCATATCTGGACGATGGGACAATGATAGTGGTAGAGGAAGGCAAGCGATACATCGGCGAAAATATTAACGTTACAGTAACCAGCGTGTTGCAAACCGCCGCCGGCCGTATGATCTTTGCCAAGCCGAAGCGGAGTCATGTGAAATGAAGGGGTCGGATCGCATTGCAGTATTGATCGCGGCAGCCGGTTCAGGCAGCCGCATGGGCACGGACAGGCCGAAGCAATATATAGAAATTGAAGGCAGAACCATCCTCGAACGGACGATAGACGTTTTTCAGGATCATTTTGCTGTCGATGAAATATGGGTGGCGGTGCCGCCGCCGGATGTGTCGTCCTGGAAGAAAATTCTTAAACCGGCTGCCAAGACAGATAAGATCCGGGGTGTGCTTCCGGGCGGCTCCACTCGTCAGGAAACTATCAGGTTGTCTCTGGCGACAATAGCTCTTTCTCCGCCGGATTATATTCTGATTCAAGACGCTGCCCGGCCCTTTACCAGTCCGGCGCTGATTGATCGTGTAGTAGAAGGAATGCGTGAAATAGGAGCAGCGATTCCCGGCCTTTCGCCGGTTGACACGATAAAACGTCAGACAGCGGATGGTCTGGTTTCAGAAACACTTGATCGTTCAAGCCTGAGCAGCATACAGACGCCGCAGGGTTTTCGTTTCGATTGGATCCAGGCTGCCTATAATGAGGCGATAACTGCCGGCAGAACCGGCACGGATGACAGCGCGCTTGTCGAAGCGGCGGGTTATCCGGTACGCGTTGTTTCAGGCGAGAGGCAGAACTTCAAAATTACCACACCAGAAGATTTGATCGGTCTATCATCGCCTGCCAGGCGGGTGGGGATAGGCCACGACACGCACAAACTGACCAATGGCCGGGCGCTGTGGCTGGGCGGGGTAAAGATAGATTTTCCGCAGGGCTTATCAGGGCATTCCGACGCTGATGTCGTCATTCACGCTATTATGGACGCGCTTTTAGGTGCGGCCGGGCTGGGCGATATCGGCCGCTGGTTTCCTGATTCCGATCCTGCGTACAAGGATATTTCCAGCTTGAAGTTGTTGTCTCAAACAGCGAAAATAATAGAGGAAGCCGGTTGGCGGATCGAAAATGTGGATGTTACTGTGATAGGCGAAAAGCCGAAGATACGACCTCATGCAGAGGAGATGCGGCAACGCTGCGCGGAGGCGTTGGGCGTTTCCAGAACCGCAGTCAACATAAAAGGAACGACGACCGAAGGTCTGGGCTATTGCGGCCGCGGTGAGGGTCTGTCGGCAGTGGCAACGGCCGGCCTGATCAGCCGGCAAACCTTGCCATAAACGCCGCATTATAAGCTATAATATAAACTGTATAAGAGAAGACAGATATATAAATATATTCTTGGGAGGATAGGTCGGCTTATGAGAATGTCGCGCATGTATTTGAAAACTCTAAGAGAAGTCCCCGCTGAAGCGGAAATCCCCAGCCATGTCTGGCTATTGCGAGCCGGTATGATACGTAAGCTCGTATCGGGCGTCTATGGGTTTATGCCTTTGGGGAAGCGTTCACTGCAAAAGATTGAAGCCATCATTCGTGATGAGATGAATAAAAAGGGAGCGCAGGAGATCCTCATGTCGGCCTTGCAGCCGGCTGAACTGTGGGAAGAATCAGGGCGCTGGTATGCCTATGGTCCTGAATTGTTCAGACTGAAAGACAGGCATGAACGGGATTTCTGTCTGGGTCCGACTCACGAAGAGATATTCACCGATATTGTGCGCAATGAGGTTGATTCTTATCGCCAGCTACCGCTCAATCTTTATCAGATCCAAACCAAGTATCGTGACGAAAAGCGGCCCCGCTTCGGACTGATGCGCAGCCGGGAATTCATCATGAAAGACGCTTATTCATTTGACCGCGATTGGGAGGGTCTGGATTTAAGTTATCAGCAGATGTACGAAACTTACGCTGCCATCTTTACGCGTTGTGGACTCGAATTCAGAGCTGTCGAAGCGGACAACGGGGCGATCGGCGGAACCGGATCACACGAATTCTGTGCGCTTTCGGAATTTGGCGAAAGTGAGATCGTTTATTGTGATAATTGTGGTTTGGCGTCGACTCGCGAACAAGCAGCGGCGGTCGACCAACCGGCTCCTCCTGAAGAGGCGCTTCCGCTGGAAAAGGTGTATACGCCGGGGACCAAGACGATCGCCGAAGTGGCCGGTTTTCTTGGCGTGCCGGAGAGTCGCACCATGAAAGCCCTGCTGTTTCAGGTATACGATCAAGACTATGACTATGCCGCGGTGTTTATTCGGGGAGATCGCGAGTTGAATATGACTAAGCTGGTAAACCTTCTGAACATTCCCGAACACGCCATCGAATTTGCCGATGAAACAGCTATAGGTGAAGCAACCGGCGCAGTCGGTGGCTTCACCGGGCCGATCGGTCTGCATGACTGTCGTATTATCGCGGACAGCGAACTGATCAAAAGTCCGAATCTGGTCGCCGGCGCCTGTGAAATTGACCATCATATTAAAAATGTAAATTACGGACGCGATTATAAAGCCGATCTGACAGCGGATCTGAAGCTGATATCTGCCGGTGATCCCTGCCCGGACTGCGTCGGTAAGGTCAAGTTAACCAGGGGCATAGAGGTGGACCAGGTCTTCAAACTGGGCACCAAATACAGCGAGTCGATGCATGCCTATTTTAAAGATGAGAACATGCAGGAGCATCCCTTGGTGATGGGTTGCTACGGCATCGGCGTCAGTCGCACTCTGGCCGCCGTGGTGGAGCAGCACCATGATGACGACGGTATTATCTGGCCTTTGGCAGTCGCCCCCTATCACGCGATCATCACTCTGATAAGTCCGCAGGATCCGATCCAGTCGGAGCTGGCCGAGCAGCTCTATCAGCGCTTGGCTGAAGCCGGGGTGGAAGTCTTGCTGGATGACAGAGAAGAGCGCCCGGGAGTTAAATTCAAGGATGCCGATCTGATAGGCATTCCGATTCGTTTGACGGTAGGGCGGACGGCAGCTGACGGCGTGGTGGAATTCCGCCTGCGGGCAGAAGGACAGTCTGTCGAGAAGGCTTGGGCAGAGGCGGCCGGCCAGGTCATTGACATGGTGAAAGCGATCGACAAATAAGATGAAAGAACTGTTTCAATTGTTCATATCTTTTGGCAAAGTCGGTACCTTCGTTTTAGGCGGGGGCTATGCCATGTTGCCGATGATACGGCATGAGGTTCTGGTCGCCCGTAAATGGATAAAAGAACAGGAGTTGCTGGATTTAGTGGCGGTCAGTCAGGCCTTGCCGGGTGCATTTGCGGTTAATCTGGCGATTATAATAGGCAAACGCCGGGCAGGTTTTCCCGGCGCTCTGGCAGCGACTTTGGGTATGGTGCTGCCGGCTTTTTTTTCCATTCTGCTTTTGATGGCCTTGCTCAGAACTGTGCGGGACAATATCTATGTGGTAGGCGCGCTTACCGGCATCAAGGCTGTTTCTGTAGCCCTGATTCTGGTGACGATCTTTCAGTTGGCGCAGACCCTTCGGTTAAAGGTTTTCGGCTGGGTGATCGCCCTGTTGTCTTTTGGATTGATTGTATTTTTGAAGTTCAATGCGATCTTGGTACTGGTCGGCAGCGGAGCGGCGGGTTTTCTTTTATACTTTTGGACAGGTCGAAAAGAGAGGGGAGACAGATGATCGCACTGCTGAAGCTGTTTCTCATCTTCTTTCGCATCGGATTGTTCAGCTTTGGCGGCGGTTACGCGATGCTGCCGCTTATTTACCAGAGCATTCAGGAATTTAACCTCATGGACGAGGAAGAATTTTCCAATCTGGTAGCCTTGTCTCAGGTCACGCCTGGGCCTATCGCCATTAACGCGGCGACCTATGTCGGTTTTCAGTACGCCGGCATTGCCGGCGCAACGGTGGCGACTATTGGAGTTGTCGCTCCCTCCTTTATTTTAGCGCTTCTGGTGCTGCACTTTTTTGTGCGCTTTCAGGAAAGTCGTGGTCTTCAGAGCGTGCTAGGCGGGATTCGGCCGGCCACAATTGGCTTGATTGGTTCGGCGGCGGTTTTCCTGGGGCAGCAGGGTTTCTGGCTCGATCAGCAGATCAGCTGGCCGGCGATTGCCTTGGCGGGCATAGCAACTCTCATGTATGGCCGGTTTAAAATCAATCCGATTTTGCTGACTCTGGCGGCCGGTGCAGCCGGTGCGTTTCTAATCCGCTGAAGAGGGAGGGGATCGAGATGTGGCAGGGTGGTGTAAGGATCATCATCCGGGATAAAGACAACAGGGTCTTATTGCTGCGTCAGGAGCACGAAGAAAGATCATTCTGGCTGCTGCCGGGGGGAGCTATCGAAACCGGAGAGACGGCCGGCGCGGCGGCTATCAGAGAAACGGCCGAAGAAACCGGGTTGATAATTGAGCCCCTGGATCTGCGCTGGTTTGTGGAGGAAGTATCGGAAGTTAGAGGCCAGCGGTTTGTGCTCTATTTTGAAAGTCGTTTGCTCGGCGGAACCCTTGCGCTGGGAAGCGATCCAGAATTGAGCGAAGATGATCAGGTCCTGCGCCAGGCCCGCTATTTTACACTGGACGAAATGATTGAACTGGCTGGTAATGGACAGCTTCATCCAGCCTGGCTGGCAGCTGAACTGAGCCGCGGCGACACGCGCGGAAAGGTTTACCGAATCCGTGATTCGGGTATCCAATAAATATTATTCATAAGTTAAAGGAGAAACAGGATGAACCAGACAGTGACTATCGAAATGGAAAACGGACAGAAGATGAAAGCGGAGCTCTACCCTGATGCAGCGCCTAAAACAGTCGCCAACTTTGTTGACCTGGTCAAGAAGGGCTTTTACAACGGGCTGATCTTTCATCGGGTAATCCCCGGCTTTATGATTCAGGGCGGCTGCCCTGACGGTACGGGTATGGGCGGCCCGGGATATTCCATATCGGGTGAGTTTTCGGCGAATGGCGTCGCCAACCCGATTAAACACGAACGGGGCGTGCTTTCAATGGCCAGAGCGATGAATCCCGATTCGGCAGGAAGTCAGTTTTTTATAATGGTAGCGGCGGCGCCGCATCTGGATGGTCAATACGCTGCTTTCGGAAAAGTAATCGAGGGCATGGAGACCGCCGACGCGATCGTTTCCGTCAAGCGGAATCAGATGGATAAACCGCTGGAGCGACAGGCTATCAAACAGATCACCCTTGATCCGTTGCCTGAAGAATAGACCGGGCGCTGGAACCGGAAAGGTTTGCCAAGGACAGCCGGATAAAGTATACTGACATTCTATAGAAAACGGTTCAGGAGGCGCAGACAATGGCTTTTTTCAGAGGAGCACGCGAAGATATCCGAGCGGTACTGGCCCGCGACCCGGCGGCCAGGAACAGTTTCGAGGTACTGCTCTGTTATCCGGGCGTCTGGGCGCTTATTTTTCATAGAGTGTCACACGGTCTGCACAAACATGGCTTGAAACTGCTTGCCCGGCTTTTATCGCAGCTGGCCCGGTTTTTTACGGGAATCGAGATCCATCCCGGGGCGACCATCGGTAGACGCTGCTTCATCGATCACGGCATGGCAGTGGTCATCGGTGAGACCACCGAGATTGGAGACGATGTTACTATCTACCAGGCAGTCACTCTGGGCGGCACCGGCAAGGATGTCGGAAAACGACATCCTACGATAGGAAACAATGTGGTGATCAGCACCGGCGCGAAAGTGCTGGGGCCTTTCCGTGTTGGGAATAATTGTAAAATAGGCGCCGGCTCGGTGGTGCTCGAAGAGATACCGGACAACAGCACGGTCGTCGGCATCCCCGGTAAGATCGTCAGACGGGGAGCGCCGGCAGTTCAAGATCTCAATCAGGTCGACTTACCGGATCCGATCGCTGTTGAAATGGAATGCTTGCGCCGGCGCATCGTCTGGCTGGAGAACAAGTTGCGCAGCATGGAGGGAGAAAACGATTATGAAAATATATAATACATTGAGCCGCCAAAAAGAAGAATTCATCCCGCTGTCCGATCAGGAGACGCGGATTTATGTCTGCGGCCCCACTGTTTACAATTTTTTCCATATCGGAAACGCGCGCCCTTTTGTTGTGTTCGACACTCTTCGCCGCTATTTGGAATATCGCGGTCATAATGTCCGCTTTGTACAAAATTTTACTGATGTCGACGATAAGATCATCAATCGGGCGGAAGATGAGGGCGTCAGCGCCGCCGAGATCAGCGAACGTTTCATTGAAGAGTATTTTAAAGACGCGGCAGCATTGAATGTCAAACCAGCCACTGTGCATCCCAAGGTGACGGAAAATATGGCTGACATCATTGCTTTTGTACAGGGCTTGATTGAGCGCGGACATGCTTATGAACAGGATGGAGACGTCTATTTCAGCGCGCGCAGTTTTCCCGGTTATGGAAAACTGTCTCGACAAAATATTGAAGAACTGGAAGCGGGGGCCAGGGTAGAGCCTGGAGAAAAGAAACGTGATCCGCTGGACTTCGCTCTTTGGAAGGCGCGCAAGAAAGATTCGGAAATTGCCTGGGAATCACCCTGGGGAATGGGCCGGCCGGGCTGGCACATTGAGTGCTCGGTGATGTCGACTAAATATCTCGGACCAACGATAGATATCCATGCCGGCGGCCAGGACCTGACCTTTCCGCACCACGAAAACGAGATCGCCCAAACCGAGGCGATGACCGGCCAGCCCTTTGCGCGATACTGGATGCACAACGGCTATATTACGATCGACAACGAGAAAATGTCCAAGTCAAAAAATAATTTTTTCACGGTGAGAGACATTCTCAGTCAATATAGCGGTGATGTGATCCGGCTGTTTTTGCTTTCCGGACATTATCGCAATCCTATCAATTTCAGCGAAGAATTGATGGAACAGGCCAGCCACAGTTTGGCCAGGATACAGAATGTTCTGGAGACGCTCGATCATCTGGCGGCGACAGCTACTGTCACCGCGATGACGGCTGAAGAGGTCGTCAGTCTGGATAAACTCAATGTCCACCGCGAAGACTTCATAAAAGCGATGGAGGATGATCTGAATACTGCCGACGCGATCACTGCGGTGTTTGAATTGATCAGAGAGATCAACAATCTGATCAGGGATGGCGCATCAAAAGAGTTCGCCGACGCCTGCCGCGATCGGATCAAAGAACTGACGGGCGTTCTGGGCCTGCTGGAACAGAAAAAGGACGACGATGAACTTTCGGAAGAGATTCGTCAGTTGATCAGTGAACGGGAGACAGCCCGGGCGAACAAGGATTACAAGCGGGCCGACGCCATTCGCGATCAGCTTAAAGAATTGGGGATCACTCTGAAGGATACTCCGCAGGGCTTGCAGGTTTTGCGGGATACTCACTGACAGGAGAACAGACGCGCCGTCGGCATTTATAGAGAAGAGACCGCTGGCGGGCGCTTGATATAAAATTTTACAGATAGCGACGGCCAGTGAAAATGAGGTAGTTATGGAAAGCGACCTCTTAAAAATGGATACCAGCGTTTTGGCATATCTGGGCGACGCCGTTTTCAGTTCCTGGATCCGGCGGCGTTTGATTGAAGCCGGGTGGGGAAGCATAGATCGCTTGCACAGGCAGACCGTGCGATATGTCAGGGCGGACGCGCAGGCGGCCGCCTTAGCCTTTCTGACGCCGGGTTTGACCGAGCAGGAAGCCGATCTGGCCCGGCGCGCCCGAAACAAAAGAATTTCTTCAAAACCGCGCCACACCGACCCGTTAACCTATAAGAAGGCGACCGCGTTTGAGGCGCTGGTGGGATATCTCTATCTGGCAGGCGAAACTGAACGCTTGAATGAATTGCTCGAGCAGGCGGCTGCCTATATCGAAGGAGGAGGGGGAAATGAGCCAGGCTGATGAACTGTTTCGGACGATGTGCCGAACGATTATTGATGAGGGGTTTTCTTCGGAAGGCGAGATTGTCCGGGCCAAGTGGGAAGACGGAACTCCGGCACACACCCGCAAGCGTTTCGGCGTCGTCAACCGATACGATCTGGCAGTCGAATTTCCGGCTTTGACACTGCGGCCGACTCCAATCAAACTGGCGGTCAACGAGCTGCTTTGGATCTGGCAAAAGAAATCGAACAATATCCGGGATCTGGGCAGCCACATCTGGGATGCCTGGGCCGACGAAAGCGGGAGCATCGGTAAAGCCTACGGCTATCAGTTAGGGGTCAAACACCGCTATCCGGAAGGCGAGATGGATCAGGTCGATCGTGTCCTGTATGATCTGAAGAAAAATCCGTACAGCCGTCGTATCCTGACAAATATTTACAATTTCGCCGACCTTTCCGAAATGGCGCTCTATCCCTGTGCTTACAGCATGACCTTCAATGTCACCGGCCGGCGGCTGAACGCGATTCTCAACCAGCGCTCTCAGGATGTGCTCGTGGCCAATAGCTGGAACGTGACACAGTATGCCGTTTTGCTGATGATGTTCGCGCAGGTGAGTGATCTTTTGCCCGGCGAATTGATTCACGTCATTGCCGACGCGCATATCTATGAGCGACATTTGCCGCTGGTGGAAGAACTGATCGCCCGTCCGGCGTTTCCGGCGCCCACAGTGACGCTTGATCCGGACATTCGGGATTTCTACGAGTTTACGCCTGATTCCGTCAGGATCGAGAATTATCAAACCAATCCGCAGATCCTCAATATACCGGTGGCGGTGTAGCGCAATGAAGGCGATCGTAGCAGTTGACCGCAACTGGGGCATCGGTCGAGACAACCAGTTGCTGGTGCGTTTGAAAAAAGACATGGCTCATTTTCGAAAACAGACGCTGGGTCAGGTTGTCGTGATGGGTCGTAAGACGCTGGAATCTTTGCCGGGCGGGCAGCCGCTTGACCAGAGGACGAATATTGTAATGACGCGCGATCCTGCTTATCGGGCAGTCTGTTCGGTTTGCCATTCTATAGCCGAATTAGAAAGTTGTATTGCTTCATATACGCCTGATTCGGTTTATGTGATCGGCGGTGAAGCGATCTATCGCCAGCTGCTGCCCTTTTGCGATACGGTTTATGTGACTAAAATCGACGCTGAATTTCCGGCCGACAGCTTCTTTCCCAACCTTGATGCGGATCCCGACTGGGTGGCAGCGCAGGAAACGGAAATTCAACAGGAGGCGGATTTGCGCTTTCGTTTCGTTACATATAAGAGAAACCGCTAAGAGAAACCGCCCGGACTGAACTGACTAACAGATGTTGACATATAATACATATTTAGACAAACAAAAAGAGAAGTTATGAAATGAGCGAGTTGATTTACGGACGAAATCCGGTTTTTGAGGCGCTGAAGGCTGATCGAACCTTCGAGAAGCTGTTGCTGCAAAAAAATGTCGAGGGTTCTGCCCGCAAAATCGCCAGTCAGGCCAGAGAAAAAAAGATACCCATTCAATACGTGGAAAAAGCGATACTCGATCGGCTGACCAACGGCGCTCATCAAGGCGTTGTGGCACAGGTCTCAGATTATCGCTATCTGGCGTTCGATGAATTGATGGGCATCGCTTCTTCCGGCTCGGACGTGCCTTTTCTCCTGGTTTTGGACGGGATACAGGATCCGCATAATCTGGGAGCTATTCTGCGCAGCGCGGATGGCGCCGGCGTGCAGGGAGTTGTCATCGGAAGCCGCCGGGCGGTCGGGGTGACGGATGCGGTGACCAAGGTTTCGGCAGGCGCGGCTGAGTTTGTTCCGGTCGCCCGGGTGTCAAATCTGACCGGGGCGGTCGAACAGCTTAAAAAAGCCGGCTATTGGGTGACGGCCTGCGATATGGACGGGCAGGCTTACGATCAGGCGGATTTAACCGGCCCGCTGGCTTTGGTCATCGGTGGCGAAGATCAGGGAGTCAGCCGGTCGCTCCGGGAGGCTGCCGATCAGATAGTTTCGATACCAATGTTAGGGAAAATCCAGTCCTTGAACGCTTCCAACGCGGCGGCTGTAATCATGTACGAAGTCAGGCGTCAGCGCCGCCTCGGGACAGTGGCAGGGAGGCAGGCATGACAGAAAAAGCAGCGATTTTAAGATTTGAGGAGTTCAGCGATGAAAAGCTGATCGAACGATTAGGCCGGCACGATGCTACGGCTGAGGAATTTCTGCTGCGAAAATACAAGGGCTTGGTGGCCGCCAAGGCGCAATCCTACTTTATTATGGGCGCGGATCGGGACGATCTGATACAGGAAGGGATGATCGGCCTGCTCAAAGCCGTGCGCGGCTATGACGCAGAGCGGGGCAGCAGCTTCCGTACCTTTGCCGAGCTCTGCATTGAACGGCAGTTGAAGACTGCCGTTAAGCAGGCCGCCCGCAAAAAGCATCATCCGCTCAACAATTCAGTATCGCTCAATCAGACCCTGCCGGGCGAGGCCGCGTCTCAAACACTGGTGGAAAGATTGTCGGAAAATCGCCAAAACAATCCGGAGACGCTGGCCATCCTCAAAGAGATGATAGACGGTATAGGTCGGGAACGGCAGGCACGCTTCAGCAAGCTTGAGAATCAAGTCTGGCAATATTATCTGACGGGTAAATCGAATCAGGAAATCAGCCGTCTGGTGGACAAGAGCCCGAAAAGCGTCGAAAATTCTCTGCAGCGTGTGAAGCGGAAGCTGCGCGCCATGATCAACAGTGACTGAAAATGGCCGGGAGAGTAAGCGAACAGGCAGCTATTACCGGACAAGCTCTTTTAATAGAAGGCGGGATATGATAAAATAGGCCATTCGTTGTTAGACTGGAGGGCTTCCTTGGATATCCGTGAACAATTGACCAAACGCATATTGCTGTGCGACGGAGCAATGGGAACCATGCTTCAGAACGCTGGGATCGGCCCTGATATTCCTGCTGAAACGATTAATTTTACTCATCCTGAAATAGTCAGAGAGATCCATAGACAGTATGTGGAGGCTGGTGCCGACATCATCTGCACCAATACCTTTCCTGTAAACAGCTGGAGACTCAAGGGCTTCAATTACAGTGTCGAACAGGCCATCACGCAGGCTGTCGCTCTGGCTCGCAGCGCCGGCGCGGGCACGGTTGCGCTTGACCTGGCGCCGATCGGCCGGATGCTCAGACCCATCGGCGATCTTGATTTTGAAGAAGCCGTTCAGAGTTATAAGGAGCAGGTCAGGGCGGGACTGTCGGCGGGCGTAGATCTAATCTTATTCGAAACATACACCGATCTGCATGAACTGAAAGCAGCGGTAATCGCTGCCCGGGAACTGACAGACCTGCCGGTCTTCTGTTCGGTCACATTTGAGGAAAACGGCCGGATGCTGACCGGCGCGGATCCTTTAACGGTGGTCAACAGCTTGCAGGATCTGGGTATTGATGCATTAGGCGTCAACTGTTCGCTCGGGCCTCAGCAAATGCTGCCTCTGGTCAGACAATTTCTGAAATATTCTAAACTGCCGGTGTTGGTGCAACCCAATGCCGGTCTGCCGGTTGAAGTTGATGGGCGGGTTGAATATAGAACAAACAGCGCTGAATTCTGCCGTTCCATGACAGAGATGGTTCAAGCAGGGGCCTCTGTGATCGGCGGTTGCTGCGGCACGACGCCGGAGTTTATCCGGGAGTTGGCGGCTATGCTGTCATCTAGCGAAGGCCAGAAAGTCTGCCTGCCTACCCCTCGATTGACCGCTGCCAGCTCAGGCAGCCGAACTGTCGTTTTGGACGAGCGGGTGGTCGTCATCGGAGAGCGCCTGAATCCTACCGGCAAAAAAAAGTTGCGGGAAGCTTTGCTGGCCGGTGATTTTGCTTATGTAGAAGATGAAGCTTTGGCGCAGGTTCGTGCCGGGGCGCATATTCTGGATGTAAATGTCGGTGTGCCGGGTATCGACGAGATTGATATGATGCGCCGGGTAGTCGAGCGGCTAACCGCAATCACAGATGTGCCTTTGCAGATCGATTCATCGGAACCTGAGGTGCTGGAGATCGGCGCTCGTCTTTGCAGAGGACGGCCGATTTTGAATTCGGTCAATGGAAAAGAGGACTCTCTGCGTCAGGTGCTGCCTATTGTCAAGAAATACGGCTGCAATGTAATTGCGCTGACATTAGATGATCAGGGAATCCCTGAAGATGTAGAAAGGCGGATCGAGATCGCCGGCAAGATCATTAAAGCTGCGGAAAAAATGGGCATTCACCGGGATCGTATAGTGGTTGATTGTCTGACGATGACAGCGGCTACTGAGCCGACGGCTCCCAGCGATACGATACAGGCGCTAAATAGCATCAAACAGATCTACGGTGTGCGCACTTGCCTGGGCGCCAGCAATGTTTCCTTCGGCCTGCCCGAGCGCAAACTGCTCAACCGGACCTTTCTGACGATGGCCCTTACCGCCGGCCTGGACGCGCCGATCACCGATCCGACTGTTCCTGAATACATGGAAACGATCCGGAGCTATGAGGCCTTAGCCGGAAAAGATCAGGGCGCGCAGGATTATATAAATGCGTTTACCGGAAAAACTCAAGAGTCATCTGACAGTTCCGCGGCGGTGGAGCCGGCGGAGGCTTCAAAAGCAAACAGCGAAGGGGCGGCTGCTCGTTTGCATAAGTATATCCGCCAGGGTTTCGGCGACCGGGCGATACCGGTGACGCGCGACCTGCTGCAGGATTACAGACCGTTGGAAATCGTGGAAAACATTGTAATTCCGGCTCTGGCGGAAGTCGGCCTTGATTATGAGAGAGGGATCTGCTTCTTGCCGGAGCTGGTACGTTCGGCCGATACAGTGAATGCCGCATTTACCGTTCTGAAAGAAGAGATGGCCCGCTCCGGTGAAGTTTTGAATTATGGTAAAATAGTGATGGCGACTGTCAAAGGCGACATACACGATATCGGCAAAAATATAGTCTGCGCAATTTTGGAGAACTATGGCTACGAGGTGATAGACTTAGGTAAAGATGTTCCGCCGGAAAAGATCGTTCAAACTGTTCGGGAAAAAAAGATTCGGCTGGTTGGTCTGTCTGCTTTGATGACCACTACCGTGGCTAACATGGCTTTGACGATTCAGGAGCTGAAAGCAGCGGGTCTGGATTGTCAAATTATGGTCGGCGGCGCGGTCCTCGATGCTGAATATGCCCGTCGGATCGAAGCCGACTATTATTGCAAGGATGCTATGGCATCAGTTAAGGTGGCGCAAACAGTTTTCAAAAAGGAAGCAGTAGGATGAGCGAAAAAGAAGAAAGAATACGACCCGACTGGGACGAATATTTTATGGAAATGGCAGAAATTGCCATGAAACGATCTACCTGCATCCGGCGTCAGGTTGGCGCTATCATAGTCAGGGATAAAAGGATCATGGCGACCGGATACAACGGAGTTCCGACCGGCCTTCAGCATTGTGTCGAAAGAGGTTGTCTGAGAGAGCAATTGAAAGTGCCGTCAGGTAAACACCATGAGCTTTGCCGGGGCCTGCACGCCGAACAGAATGCAATCATTCAAGCGGCCTATCTGGGACAGAGCATAGCCGGCGGCACACTATACTGCACCAATCAGCCCTGTGTCATCTGTGCTAAAATGATCATCAACGCCGGATTGAAACGCATCGTGATCCAAGATGGTTACTCCGATGATCTGGCACAGGAGATGCTTAAAGAAGCCGGCTTGACGGTGGAGAGACTGGAGCGATCCAGCCGGCGCTGAGACAGCAGCGGCGGGTTTATGTAGAAAAGGAAACGAGGATGATCTTTGAAGAACAAATGGTGATGCGCAATTTCATTATATTTTGTATTACCTTCGGCCTGGCCTTTGTCTTGACGCCGCTGGCCATCAAGCTGGCCCGGCCGATAGGCGCGCTTGACGTTCCTGAAGACAATCGTCGCATGCATGCTGTGACAATGCCGCGTTTCGGTGGTTTTGCCATTTATATCAGCAGCATGACAGGCATCTTAATAATGTTGTCTTATGGCCACAACGGGTCGATCAGCGGCAGAATGATGACAGGCATCCTGATCGGCGGAACGATCATGTTCATCATGGGAGCGGTCGATGATATCCGCAACCTTCCGGCGCGCTATAAATTGATCGGTCAGGTCTTCTGCGCCTGCCTGCTCTTTGCCTTTGACGTCCGGACTCAGTGGATCACGAACCCGTTCACCGGCCAGGCAGTAAAGATTGTCACTGTCGTCAGCTTTTTGATCACCGTGCTGTGGGTCGTCGGCATCTCCAATACCATAAATCTGATCGATGGTCTGGATGGTCTGGCAGCCGGCCTGTCGCTGATAGCCACTTTGGCGATCGCATACATGGCGTATATTCACGGCAGATACGAAGTATCGATTGCTTTTATGGCGCTGGCTGGCAGTTGCCTGGGCTTTCTGCCGTTTAATTTCCATCCCGCCAAGACCTTTATGGGGGATTGCGGCGCGCTTTATCTGGGTTTTATGATCGCCGCGCTGTCTCTGATCGGACCGATGAAGAGTTACACACTGCTGGCAACCGCCCTGCCGGTTTTTGTTCTGGCGCTGCCTATCATCGATACTTTTTTAGCGATCATCCGGAGGAGACGTGGCGGCCGGTCCATCATGGAGGCAGACAAAGGCCATCTTCACCATCGCCTCCTGAGTGTCGGGCTTGGCCACACCCGGACGGTCCTGACCCTGTACTGCATAAGCGCCATCATGGGAATGGCGGCGGTGATGATCAGCCGCGATCTTTTGAAAGAGGCCGTGGTTCTATTCGGCATCGCCGTCATGCTGATATATGTGTTTATGAAAGATCAGAAATTAAGTGAGGAGAATCCATGCGAACGCAACAAAGAATAATGGTCGTATTCGGAACGCGGCCGGAAGCCATTAAGATGGCACCGCTGGTCAGGCAATTAAAGAAAACCGAGGGTATTGAAACGATATTGACGGTCACTGCTCAGCACCGGGAAATGCTCGACCAGGTGCTAGATTTGTTTGAACTCACGCCAGACCATGATTTGAACGTCATGAAACCCAATCAATCGGTCAGTCAAATAACGACCAATGTTCTTCTGGGAATGGAAAAGGTACTGACTGCGGAAAAACCTGACCGCATTCTGGTGCACGGAGATACGACGACCACCTTTGCGTCAGCTCTGGCCGCTTTTTATCAGAAAATACCAGTCGGACATATTGAAGCCGGCTTACGCACCTACGACCGTTATTCTCCCTATCCGGAAGAAATGAACCGGGTTTTGACCGGACATATAGCCGACCTTCACTTTGCCCCTACGATTCGGAATGTGAATAATCTTTTAGCTGAAGGCGTGCCGGCGGCGAAAATTCATCAGACCGGAAACACAGTGATAGACGCGCTGCTGGATGTAGCTGCCAAACCCTTCGCATTCAGCGAAGAAACTTTAAAAGATATAGACTTTGACGGACGGAGAGTCATTACCGTAACCTGCCACCGGCGGGAGAATTTAGGAGAGCACATGGAGCAGATCTTTAGCGCCATTCGTGACCTCAGCTATAATTTTACTGATGTGGAAGTAATTTACCCTGTTCATATGAACCCCAGAGTGCGGGAGATCGCCGACCGGATTTTGCGCGGAGTGGAAAGAGTGCACCTGATTGAGCCTCTTGGCTATCAGCCGTTTGTCAATTTAATGGCCCGCTCCTATCTGATCATCACCGATTCAGGCGGCATGCAGGAAGAAGCTCCGGCCTTGGGCAAGCCCGTTCTGGTTGTGCGCCGGGAAACCGAAAGACCGGAGGCAGTAGAGGCAGGAACAGTCAAGCTGGCTGGCACGAATCGCGATACGATATATCGGATGGCTGCCGAGTTGCTGACTGATCAGGCTGTTTATGATCAAATGGCCAAAGCGGTCAACCCCTACGGGGATGGACAAGCCTGTCAAAGGATAGTCCGGGTGTTGATGGAAAATGGAGAAGAATATCATGAATTTTGATTGGTTTAAGTATTTCCTGGAGGAGAGCAATGAATTGTGTGAGAAAATGGAGCAGACTGAGAGAGCCTGGGACAGCTTCATTCAGAATCAGGTCATTGACCAAGATTGCTTAATTCCGCCAGAAATATTAAGCTCCTGGAGGCGCTGCAGGGAACGGGGCCTGGATTCTGAAAGCGAAGAGATGGTCATACTCGCCCCGGAAGAAATAGAGAGCCGTCTTAAAAAAAATAAACATATATTAGACATAATGGGTCCCATTATAAATGGAGTAGCCGATACCATCACTTTTTCCGGCCACCGGATTGAGTTCTACGATGAAGAATTAAATCTTCTGATGAGGTTTGGCAAGAAAAAGGAAGACAAGGACAGGGTGATTCGGGAAATTGAAATCGGAGCCAGTGCCAAAGAAAGTGATTTAGGCACCACAGCTATTTGTTTGGCCGCTTTACTGGAAAGCCCAATGTATACAACATGTAAGGAACATTATAAGGATATGATGCGCGATTACTCCTGTACTGCGGTGCCTATTATGAGCAATGAAAATAAATTGGTGGGCATAATCGCATCATTTGGCCGGATCTGGCCGCTCCATAAACATACTATGGGAATGCTTTTGTCATTGAAGAGAGAAATAGAGTCCAGATTATTCGGTGTTTTACTGTCAGAATCTGTAGAATTGATTTCCAAAGTCAACATAGAATTATTAGAAAATCTCTTGGATGCTGTTTTAGTAGTAGACAGGAAAGGAGAGATCGTACTCTCAAATCGCAATGCTTATAAACTTCTTTTTCCTAATTGGGAGAGTGTGCTCGGTTTTTCTTGTGAGACCATACTTGGAAAGGGGAACTCCTTTCAAGAAGTGCTGGAAAGCAAAACTCCAATTGTAGAAAAAGAAATGTACATTGACATTAACGGGAACCGAAAAGCGTTTCAAGGCACGATCAAGCCGATATTTGGTCAGGACAGTCATATTTTAGGTGCTTTAGGCATTATCAAACAGAATAATAAAAACGGCAATTACTTAAAAAAAGAAAAAACTTCGATGAAAGCTCAATACGAGTTCGATGACGTAATCGGCAATAGTATGGCGATGCAGCAGGCGGTCAGGTTGGCTCAGGAGACCGCCAAAATGGAAAACAATGTATTGATACAGGGCGAAAGCGGAACCGGTAAAGAGGTTTTCGCTCAGGCGATTCATAACGCCAACCCCGAAAAAGACAGACCTTTTGTGGCATTAATTGCGCTGCCATACCGCATGGACTATTGGAAAGTGAACTTTTTGGTTATGTTGGAGGAGCTTTTACAGGCGCCCATAAGGATGGCAGCAAAGGGAAGTTTGAGATCGCTTCCGGCGGGACGATTTTCCTTGATGAAATTAATTCCATGCCCTTAGACATGCAAGTTAAAATTTTACGCGCAATCCAGACTAAAAGAATAACTAGAGTTGGTGCAGATACTGAGACGCCCATTGATGTAAGGATTATTTCGGCCTCGAATGTGGATTTATGGGAATTAGTAAAAAAAGAAAAATTCAGAGAAGATCTATATTATCGCATTAATGTTATCAGTATTCACATACCTCCTCTTCGGGAGAGATTAGAAGACATTGAAGTTTTAACAGATTTCATACTGCATAAGATGGAAGAGAGGTATCGCCAAAATATATATGTTACAAAAGACGCGATTGCCAGGCTAAAATCTTATGATTGGCCCGGCAATGTGAGAGAATTGGAAAATGTTTTGGAACGCAGCTTCGTTATTGCTCAGACAAACGGAACCAATAAAATCACCCGCAAAGAAATCAGCGATTATCTGGAAATGCTTGGATTTGATGAACTGCAACATTCTTTTAACGACCAGGCCGATTTGAAACAGGAGAATCCAGAGCAGAAGCCGAGTAAGATATTGAAACGGACTGAAGGTGAAATCATTAAAAAAACATTGAGTGAGAAAAAGGGAAATGTAAAAGCCACCGCTCAAGCACTGGGAATATCAAGAAATACTTTATACAGAAAAATGAAGCAGCTAGGGATAGAGCCTGATCGCAGTCTCTATCGATAGCTGCTTCTTAAAGAGTAGAGGAGAAGTTTAGCTTTTACATAAATATTTGCATAAATGCCACCTGGGGTAGTGTAAATAACTTTGTGCTTTCTGCTTTTCCAGATCAATGAAAAATATCAAATTACACTTTTCAAAGCACAAGGCATAATGAAAATCTAATTTAATATAATTTTATCCATAATTCTTAGGCT
>DUVF01000027.1 GCA_012841165.1 Clostridiales bacterium | reverse complement strand
GGGGGGTACAATTTATATGTATGTTTTTTCAGCAGTTGCAGTCGATTTGGAAGGCTCTGTGAGCTAAATGGAAAGGACTTGACAATATGCAGAAATGTAAGAAGCTTAGTGACATTTTTATAACTATGGCGCTCACCCTCGCTATGATCTGCGGACTGTTCGCCGCAACGCCGCTTACGGCCTTTGCGGATACGATCGGGACTTATAAAGATGTATACGAAAGCGATTGGTTTTCTGGGGACGTCCGTTATGTTTATAATGGCGGACTGATGGATGCTAAGGGCGGCGGGTTTTCTCCGTCGGTAGCGACAACTAGAGGAGAGCTAATTGAGGCGATGTATCGCCTTGAGGGGAAACCGGCAGTAAACGCGAAGGTAGTATTTTCCGATTTACCAGCTAGTTCGCCTTATTTTAATTCAGTTTCTTGGACATATGAGAAGGGAGTTATAAAGGGATACGGCAATGGGAAAATAGGAACAGCAGATAAGATTACGCGCGAACAGATGGTCACGATGCTTTACAGGTTTGCTAAGGCAAGGGGGGAAGATGTCTCGGGAAGAGCCGATTTATCAAGATATGCCGATAAGTCAACAGTAAGCAAATGGGCGATTGAGGCCTTTTCTTGGGCAGTTTCGACGGGCTTAATTACAGGAACTTCGGAGACAGCTTTAACCCCAAGAGGGACAACGACAAGAGCCCAAGTTGCGGCAGTTACGCACCGATTTGGCGAGAAGTTGCTTGGCATAAGCTACAACGAAGACAAATTTATCTCTTCGAAGAAAACTAGATATGTGCCGACTAGAGTAGATGAATTCTCCCCGATGAGAGAAACATATTATAATTATGATGAACATACTAAAAAATATCTTGGAAAAAAAGTTGGAGTAGGTGATCGTGGCAGAAGCATTACTGCATGGTGCAAATATAATGAGTTAGATAAAATTACTCTATTGGAGTATTTTGATAAGCCAAACGATAAGTATATAAATCTAACTTGTTTATATGATGGCAATAGCCAGTTAGCCAGAGTAGTAAATAATATAACTGGAGAAGATACTTTTTATACTTCTACATTCGACAGTAAAGGGCGAGTGATAAGCTGCACGGAAGTAGAGGTTGACGATTTGATCAGAATTAGCTTCTGGGCAGCGAATTACGAGTACTTGGCGAATGGGGGCTATAATAGGATTCGTATGTATGAGAATCGTAAGATTGAAGGCATGTATGGTTCAGATGGGAAGCTAAAGATGGAAGCCGAATATCTAGACGGCAAGTTAATCAAAAAGACGACTTGTTTGTATGATGGGGCTTCTAGGGTTTTTGAGAAGACTGTCGTAGAGCCTGAGAGGCTGAATAATTATCTCATGAAATATACTTATGATGATGATGGGAATTTGACTGTTATAAGAATGAAAGGAACATATCTTGGGAAAAATATAAATGCGGATCTGCGCTACAAAATTGAGTATTGGAAAAATTATCTGGACAATAAAAGAGTTCTTTATCATGAGCTAGATCGTTTAGAAGTATACGATAAAAATGGTTACAATAATGAGGCTTTCATGGAATTTTATACAATGACTTGTCCTAGCAACTACATAGAAATTTAACTAATCAACTTTCACTAACCCTTGGGCGGTTTGTCCGAGGGTTTTTTCTCTTACAAATGCCGGATTGCGGCGACCTCGAAAGACGGGATACATTGAATCACCAGTAAATCTTTGTTAGTGATACAATACTATTACTAAATTTCAAAGGCGAGTCGCTACGATTTTTTGCTGGACAAAGACAGCTTGGAGCACTAGTCAATAAAAATTAAACACATAAAAATAAGATATGGTTCTTTATTCGGATAATAGATTTACTGTACCTTCTCAGCGCCAAAATTGACTCGATTCGGGTTTGATGCTACAATTTTTTCGTGTGTGCTGAATATTACAAGTGAGGTTAAAAATGAAAAGAAGACTTCTGTTTCTTACTGTTTTTATTCTATTGTTTGTTTCGTTTGCAGGCTTCGTTTTTGCGGATCCGGGCCCGTCATACTGGGCGAAGGGAAGTGTTGAGGAAGCAACGAGGCTGAATCTGCTTCCTGAATCATTGAGAACCGGCTATCAGGCCCCTATCAACAGAGCGAACTTTTGTAAGCTGATAGTCGCGCTGTACGAATCCAAGGTTGCTGCGATTACGGACAAATCGACCTTTGCGGATACCGACGATGAAGCTGTCGGCAAGGCCGCTTTCGTTGGGCTGGTAAATGGCGTCGGCGAAAACAGGTTCAATCCCGGGGGTCTGCTGACGAGAGAGCAAGCCGCCACGATACTCACAAACTATTTGAAAACCACGGGAGTTCAGTTGCCGGCATACCCGCCTACATTCAGGGACAGCTCCAATGTTTCTTCCTGGGCGAAGGCTGCTGTCGGAGTTATGCAAAGCTCGGGAATCATGCAGGGCAGTAACGACAAATTCGATCCAAAGGGTTTATATACGTTGGAACAGAGTGTCATCACCATAGTCAGGACCTATAATTTTGACAATGTTTTCCGGGAGAATGTTGCGAAAAAGCGCCAAAATCTAAATGAACTTTACGAGATTAAAAGCGGCACCTTTGCGGGCGTTAAGTTGAATTACCTTAAATTCGCATACAGCAGCGGGCAATTCGTCGCCAAGACCATGCTGGCGAACAATGTTATAACCTCCGCTCAGCCAGTGAAGGATATGGCGCAAAAAAACGGTGCGGCGATCGCTGTCAACGGTACATATTTTGATGCGTATTCCGGCAATCCCGTACCCATGGGAGCGATTGTCAAAGACGGCGAGGTGCTCTATACCTGCGATTCAAAAGGGGCGGTTGCCTTCAACAAGGATGGAAAAGCCCTCATAGACAGACTCAGTATTCCCGCCACAAAGGCTGTTCTCAACGGCCAGGAATCCTTTGCTCCATGGTTTGTTAACCGCTATAATTCAGACCCCAGTGCGATTCTGCTGTTTACCGATGAATATCCGAAGACAATAAACGTTTCTAACGGCGCAAAGGCCTTTGTTGTAAAAGACGATAAAGTAATCAATATCATCGGTAACAGTTTTACAGTTGCGAAGGGAACCAGCGCTGTTCTGATGCAACCGAAGGCTCTCAGCGATTTCAACCGTTACCACGAAATAAATATCGGCGATGAATTAAAAACTCCGTCCAGATTCGTGCCGAAGTTTGATGACCCTGCCTTGTGGGAAAATGTGGTTACCGCTGTCAGTGCCGGACCGCTGCTCGTGAAAAACGGTTATGTCTGTGTCGATGCCAAGGCCGAGAATTTTGTGGAACAAAAGATTTTAAGCAACAGCGGGGGACGGACTTTTATCGGAATTACAAAAAATAACGATATAGTCATCGGTTACTGCAGCGCAACCGTTAACAATTTAGCCAAGGCCTGTCAGGCCATGGGGCTCGATGCGGCGACCTGCTTAGATGGAGGCGCTTCAACCGCAATCTATGTAAATGGTAGGGTCTTGACTTCGGGGCGCAATGTGAATAATGCCTTAGGCTTTGTTTTTGTTAAGTAAAAAGCGGGAAGTGTGAGGAGTTTTGAACTCCATGCCGCGGAGTGAAATAATTTTAATTTTGGGGATTGACGGCAGATATTTTAACGTTATAATTAGATAGACTAACTAATTAAAAAACAAAATCTTAAAAAAGACTGAATGATTGCTGAAAACGGCGGAAAGGAGGAAGAATTGCGATGCAGACATTTGAAGTCGAATTGAATCAGTTGCTTTTAACCACGTTCAAAGATATTTTGAAGGTCGAAGAGCTGATCCTGCAGCGCTCCGATCCGAATCTGTCGTTGAGCGAGGTGCACCTGATCGAAAGCGTGCGTTCCGGTGAACAGAGAAGCCGGTCGGTCAGCGAGCTGGCGCATGATTTGGACATGACAGCGCCTTCAATCACAGTCGCGGTCAACAAACTGATCAAGAAGGGCTATCTGGTGAAGTTGCCCGATCCGGAAGATCGAAGGTCCGTGAGAATAAAACTGACTCGTGAGGGCGAGAAGATCTTCCGCCTGCACCGTTATTTTCACCATCGGATGGTGCGCCAGGCGGCGGCCGAACTGACGGAAGAGGAAAAGCAGACCATGCTTATCGGAATCCGTAACATTGATGAGTTTTTCAAGAAAAAAGTTGCTAAATATGGAGGGTTAGATGAGTTTTCGAATCATCGGCACCGGACGGGCACATCCGGAGTACGTGCTCACAAATGATAAGCTATCGGAATTTTTGGATACCGACGACGAGTGGATCACGACCAGGACAGGTATCAGCACCCGCTATATCGCGACTGATGAAACCCTGACTGGAATCGGCACACTGGCCGGTAAACGGGCGATCGAGAAAGCGGGCATTAAACCGACCGATTTAGATCTGATCATCTGTTCGACGATAAGGGCGGAGTACGCCTGCCCGTCGATGGCTTGTCTAGTTCAGCGGGAGATCGGGGCGGATTGTCCGGCTTATGACATTAACGCCGCCTGCACCGGTTTTTTGTATGCCTTGGAAATGGCCGACGCTTTTATAGCTTCCGGCAAAGCGCAAAATGTGCTGGTAATCTGCGCCGAATTGATGAGCCGCCATCTGGACTGGGCCGATCGGGCGACCTGCGTGTTGTTCGGCGATGGCGCCGGAGCGGCGGTCCTGCAAAAGGGCGATGGTCTGAAGTCAATCCGGGTGACGGCCAAAGGCGATGATGAACTGCTGGTAGTGGGAAATCCCTTCTGCGACAGTCCGTTCTATACCGGCCCGGAACGCGCGCCGGAAGTCTATATGAACGGCGGCGAGGTCTTTAAATTCGCGGTCGGCGCCATCCTCAAAGATGTTCGCCATGTTATGAAACAGGCGGGGGTGAAGCAGGAAGATGTCAAAATGATGGTTCCCCACCAGGCGAATGACCGCATTATCGACTTTGCCAGACAGAAACTTGGCTTTCGGGAGGATCAGGTGGCTTCGGGGATCGATCACTGGGGCAACACCTCGTCTGCAAGTATCCCACTGTTATTGGATGAATTGATCGAAGAAGGCCGGATAAAGACCGGCGACCTGCTTGTCATGACCGCATTCGGCGGTGGTCTTACCACCGGCGCCTGCGTCATCGAATTATAGAAAAACATAGCAAATTCAAGAAAAGGAGAATAAAATGGTATTTGAAAAGATTGCTCAACTGGTTGCCGACGCCTGTGATATGGATGTTAAAGAAGTCACAAAGGAGACTTCGTTTGAGGACATGGAGCTGGATTCGTTAGATGTCATAGAAGTGGTGATGGCAATCGAGGAAGAATTTAAAATCAATTTGGAGACCGGCGATGATCTTAAAACGGTCGGTGACTTGGTGAAACTGGTGGAAACGAAAACGGGAGCCTAAAGTTTTATGAAGACACATCTATGCGAACTGCTCGGAATCAGGTATCCTATTATTCAAGGCGGCATGGCCTGGGTGGCGGACGCTGCGCTGGCAGCGGCCGTTTCGGAAGGCGGTGGCCTTGGCATCATAGCGGCGGCCAATGCGCCGGCCGATTATGTTCGGGCAGAGATAAACAAGCTGCGCGCCAAAACCGACAAGCCTTTCGGTGTGAATATTATGCTGATAAGTCCTGTTGTCGATGAGATCGTCGAACTGGTCATTGCGGAAAAGGTGCCGGTGGTGACCACCGGCGCTGGTTTACCAAACAAATATGTTCCGAGCCTGAAGGCAGCGGGCATTACGGTGTTGCCGGTAGTTTCGTCTTGCGGGATGGCTAAAATGGTTGAACGTGCCGGAGCAGACGCGGTGATTGCAGAAGGCGGTGAAGCCGGCGGTCACATCGGCGATTTGAACACGATGGCGCTGGTACCGCAGATCTGCGACGCTGTTAAGCTGCCGGTGGTGGCAGCGGGAGGAATAGCGGATGGCCGCGGCCTGGCGGCGGTGATGATGCTGGGCGCGGTCGGCGTCCAGATGGGAACTCGCTTTTTGACCGCCGAGGAATGCTCGATCCATCCGCGGTATAAGGAAAAAATCATCGCGGCGAAGGACATCGATACGATAACTACCGGCAAGCGGCTGGGGCATCCGGTGCGGGCGCTGAAAACCCCGTTTACCCGGGCTTTTTTGAAAAATGAAGGCGATCCGGGCATGACGCCGGAAGAGCTGGAGGCCTTTGGCTCCGGCGCGCTGCGCAAGGCGGTGCAGGAAGGGGACGAAAAGGGCGGGTGTTTCATGGCCGGCCAATCCTGCGGCCTGGTCAAACGCATCCAGCCGGCGGAAGAAATAATGAGGGAAACGGTCACACAGGCTGAAGATATTTTGAAAGGAGCGGTTCGGTGGGTAAAATAGCTTTGTTATTTGCCGGCCAGGGAGCGCAGAAACCGGGCATGGGCCGGTCGCTGTCAGAGACATCTGCTAAAGCGGCAGAAGTTTTTCGGATAGCGGATGGCCTGCGACCAGGAACATCAGAGCAATGCTTTAAGGGCACAGCGGAAGAGTTGTCTGAGACGGTCAACACCCAGCCTTGCATTTTTACGGTTGACCTGGCGGCAGCCGAAGCGCTGGCGGAAGCGGGTATCGTGCCTGATTGCGTGGCCGGCTTTTCGCTGGGCGAGATCCCAGCGCTGGCGTTTTCAGGAATGCTGAGTCCGGAAGAGGCGTTTCGCTTTGTCATGCGGCGCGGCTATTGGATGCAGGAAGCTGGCCGGATGAATCCGGGTGTGATGTTCGCGGTGCTCAATCTTAGTCCGGAGCAGGTAGAGGCTGTTTGTCAGAGCGTAGCCGGCAGTTATCCGGTTAATTATAACGCGCCGGGGCAAATATCGGTGTCCTGTGTCGCGGAGGCGGCCGATGCGTTCGCGCCGGCTGTGGCCCAGGCGGGCGGCAAAGCGCTTCGGCTTAAGGTGAGCGGGGGCTTTCACTCGCCGATGATGCAGCCGGCCTATGAGGCCCTCAGAGGAGAGTTTGCCGGGTTGCGCTTTGCGTCTCCTGATTTACCTGTGTACAGTAATTTGAGCGGTCATATCTATGAAAGCGAAGACCAGCTTTTTAAGCAGATTATCTCGCCGGTTCGCTGGGAGGAGTTAATTCGCGCCATGGCAGATACAGGAGTCGATACCTTCATAGAAGTGGGACCTGGTAAAACCCTGACCGGACTTGTGAAAAAAATCCTGCCGCAAGCATTGGCGCTCAATGTTGAAGACAATGCCGGGCTGGATGCCGTTAAACTTGCAGTGCGGTAAACGGTAAGACAGACACACTGGACGCTGATAAACCGGCAGTGTGACTGCCGGGCAATACAGATACAAAGAAAAGTAAATAAATATATAATAAACGAAGGAGGAGACAGCGTATGCTGAATCAGAAAACCGCTATTGTCACCGGCGGCGGTCGAGGTATCGGCAGAGCGATCGTTTTGGAATTTGTTCGCCAGGGTGCCGATGTAGCGGTGATTTTCGCAAGTAATCAGACGGCGGCGGATGAAACCGTCTCAGAAGCCAAACAGCTTAGGCCGGAAGCAGTTGTCCGTTGCTATCGCTGTGATGTAGCCGATATGGCAGAGACCAAAACAACTGTCGGACAAATCCTGGAAGACTTTACAGCAGTCGATATTCTGGTAAATAACGCCGGTATAAGCCGCGACGGTCTCCTGATGCAGATCACAGAGCAGGATTTTGATCAGGTCGTTGACATTAACCTGAAGGGCGCTTTTAATATGATCAAGCAGCTCTATCAGCCGTTTCTGCGTCAGCGCAAGGGCCGGATCATAAACATATCGTCGGTTGCCGGTATAGCCGGCAACGCCGGGCAGGCCAACTATGCGGCAGCCAAAGCCGGACTGATTGGGCTGAGCAAAACTGTAGCAAAGGAACTGGCGTCGCGCGGCATCACCTGTAATGCGATCGCGCCGGGTTTCATTGAAACCGATATGACAGAAGTACTGTCTGAAAAAATTAAAACTGCCGCCTTGGCAGAGATCCCGCTCAAGCGGATGGGGCAGGCTGGAGAAGTCGCTCAGTTGGCAGCCTATCTGGCTTCCGACGCAGCTGCATATATCACCGGACAAGTAATTCGGATTGATGGGGGGTTGTTTATGTGAAGCGGGTAGTAGTTACCGGAATGGGAATCGTTTCGCCGATCGGCAACGATATGGCGGAGTTCGAAAAAAATCTGATGGCGGGAGTCTGCGGGATCGACTGGATCACGCGCTTCGATACGACAGATTATAAAGTAAAGATCGCCGGCGAAGTCAAGGACTTCGATATTGAAGCCTACCTGTCTCGAGTAGAAGCGCGTCGGATGGATCTGTTCACGCGATATGCCGTAGCGGCGGCCGATCAGGCAATGGCGCAGAGCGGATTGGCCGGCCGGGTTGCAGCCGAGCGCTTTGGCGTCTACATCGGCTCCGGCGTAGGCGGAATGGGAACTTTTGTAGAATCAGCCGAAAACAACCTGACCAAAGGACCACGCAAGGTATCGCCTCTGTTTATTCCGATGATGATCTCAAATATTGCGGCCGGCACAATTGCGATCCGGTATGATGCAAAAGGACCTTGCCTGCCGGTGGTAACGGCCTGCGCAACTTCTACACATGCGCTGGGCGAAGCATACCGGGCGATCAGACACGGCTATGCCGATGCAATCCTGGCCGGTGGTTCAGAAGCCATTATCCATGGGCTGGCGGTGGCCGGATTTACCAATTGTATGGCCCTATCGACCCGCAATATCCCCGATGAAAGTTCGATTCCCTTTGATGTCCGGCGGGATGGTTTCGTGCTCGGTGAGGGCGGCGCGGTTCTGGTATTAGAAGAATATAATCACGCGCTTGCCCGCGGGGCAAAAATCCTGGCAGAAGTAGTGGGCTATGGCAACACCTGTGACGCTTATCATATCACGGCGCCCGAGCCGGAAGCAGACGGAGCGACCAGGGCGATCAGCCAGGCGCTGACTGAGGCCGCTTACCAGAAGGGCATGAAGGTGTATTATAATGCCCACGGCACTTCCACACCGCTTAACGATAAGTCGGAGACGATGGCGGTCAAGAAAGCTTTTGGAGAAAAAGCTGCCCGCGAAGATGTTTATATCAGCAGCACGAAATCGATGACCGGTCATATGCTGGGCGCAGCCGGAGGTTGCGAAGCGATTGCCTGCATTCTGGCTTTGAACAAGAGCTTGATACCGCCGACCATCGGACTCAAGGAAGCCGATCCGGAGTGTGATCTGAATTATACGCCGAATCAGGCTGCGGCAGTGGACATTGATATGGCGGTTTCGACTTCATTGGGCTTTGGCGGCCATAATGGAACAGTGGTGTTCCGGAAAGCGGGAGAATGACATGAAAATGTTGCTGACTATGACCGATCCGCGCAAAGTGCTTCCTCACAGACCGCCCATGTTGCTGCTTGATAAGATTGGATACAGCCAGGACGGAGAAGCGGTTGGAGAGTATACTGTAAAGGGTGATGAGTTCTTCTTGCAGGGACATTTTCCGGACAATCCGGTGGTGCCGGGAGTGATCCTGTGCGAGATGATGGCTCAGACCTGCGCCGCTCTGCTGCAGGATGTTGAAGGCAAAACACCCTTTTTTTCGGGTATCGAAAAGCTGCGTTTCCGCTTGCCGGTTCGGCCGGGTGATCAAATCGATTTCAGTTGCCGCATAATAAAATCAAAAGGTCCTTTTTATTTTGCGAAGGGCCGGGGAAAGGTTCTGGACAAGGTTTGCGTCGAAGGAGAGTTCTCATTTGCACTGATTGAAAACCCATCGCTTACGGAGTAGTCAGAATTGACAGACGCATAGGAAAAGCTTATTATTAAACTGCCGGAGAACGTCCGGCGGTTTGTTGTGTTTGAAGAATAATTCGGCCAAATAGAGCGAGCCTGGATGCGCTGGTGAAGGATTTGGTAGTTGAGGGATCAGACGATGAAGGATGAACAAAACCAAACCGGCAAAGCGATCAAAACCATTTTAGTAAAGATGGAAGCGACTGATGCTCGGCCGGCGGCGTTGGAATACGCCAAAGGGGAAAATCAGGAGATCGGTCGCAGGTTGGAAGAAACGATCGATATACGGGCCGCGTTGGCAGCCTACCGACCGGAAAAATTGTCAGGAGCTATTTTGACAGTCGGAGGAATTGATTTTGCCTGTCCGGCGTTTCGCGCTCTAACTTTGGAAAGAATACACCATGTCTATCTATATATTCTGACGGTCGGTTCATTGGACGGCCTTTCGGTAAAAGGATCGCTGTCGATCGCCGATCAACTGGCGGCTGATGTTTGGGCTAACGGCTATCTGGAAGCCGGCCGGCGGCTTTTGCGTAAACATATCAGAAGCTCACTCGAAGATTCCGGGACTACATGCACGATAGCCGGCACTTATGGTCCCGGCTACCGCGGGATGGCGCTCGATTCCATGGTCAATTTCGGAAAATTGGTCGATGGTGAAGTGATTGGCGTGACAATGAACGAAGCGGGTGTGTTGAGTCCGGCAAAGACCACCGCCGGAATGTACATTGCCCTGACCGGCAGCCAGGAAGAACTGAACCTGGAATCGCAGGATGAGTGCGTTCACTGCAAGGGCAATCGGGACAGTTGCGCGGTTTGTGTGAATAACAAGCGGACGGTCGGCCTGGCTTTAGACATTGGAACGACAACAATAGCGGCTTCTTTATGGGAAAGGCACGGCAAAAAAATGCTCGATTCCTTGTCGCGCACCAATCCTCAGGTCCGACTGGGTCCGGATGTGATCAGCCGGATGGAGTATGCGATGCTGGGAGATGATCAGCTGAAAGAATTGCGCCGGCTGGTCGTCAACTGTATCGGCGACATGATCATGACGATGGCTCAGCGCTGTGATATCAATCCGGCGGATATCGACCGGGTAATTATAGTTGGCAATCCGGCGATGAACCATCTTTTTCAAGGAGAAAAAATCGACAGTCTGGCGCATGCGCCTTTCCACCCAAAATTGATCGGACCGGTGACAATGACCGGCCGGTCGGCCGGCTTGCCGGTCTATCCGGGTGGTGCGGTGCGGCTGTTGCCGAATCTGGGAGGCCAAGTCGGTTCAGATGCGTTGGCGGTGATGCTAGCCGCCGGAATGACGCCGGGCTCACCGGCTATTTCTAAGGTGCGGCTGGCAGTCGATATCGGAACTAATACGGAAATCATTTTGGCCGGCCGTGGCCGCCTGTTGGTGTGCTCAGCGGCGGCCGGGCCCGCTTTCGAAGGCGGCGCGATCCATAACGGAATGCGGGCGCTGACCGGTGCGATCAGCGAGGTTAGGATCAAGCCGGGCGAGGCCGGCCAGCCTGACGACATTAAACTGACAGTAATTGGAAAAACCGCTCCTGCCGGCATCTGCGGCTCCGGCTTGATTTCTGCAGCCGCCGAACTGTTGCGCAATGGCCATCTGATAGAAAATGGACTTTTGTTGGAAGGAGATTACTGTCTATATCAAAAGAACGAACGGAGATTGTCTATTCACCAGGCGGATATTCGCCAATTGCAGCTGGCTAAAGCGGCAGTCGCCGCCGGGATCTTCATTTTATTGAAAGAAGCCGGCGCGACCATTGAAGATATCATAGAGATCAATCTGACCGGCGCTTTTGGCGCTACAGTAGATCCGGCCGATGCTATAGCGATCGGTCTGTTGCCAGATGTACCGGTGCAGGCAATCGGCCATGCCGCCGGCATTGGCGCCTCGATGGCTCTGCTTTCAGATCAACATTGGCAGGATGCGTTGCAACTGGCTGACGAGACCGAGCACATCGAATTGGCCGACCGTCCGGATTTTCAGGATTTATTCATCTCATCAACCGGATTTTCCAAGCAAGGTTCAACCGCAGATCTTGCTGATCTGCAGCAGTCGGAGTAAATCGACCTGCCGAAATGTAATTAATTTCCAACCTGATGTCAGTTGCAAATAAAGCTCTTGAAACCGGAAGCCGGATCGATGCTTGAAAAAGTGTCGATCTTCTTGTATAATCCACTTCATTCACATACTTAAATAAAACACTCTTGAGCAAAGACCGAAAGAGGATCTTGCAGAAAGCGAGCCAGTATCCATGCCCATTATTGTTCCTAAGGGTTTGCCGGCGTTTAAGACGCTCAAAGAAGAAAATGTCTTTGTAATAAATGAAGTCCGGGCGCACACCCAAGATATCCGACCCTTGCGCATAGCCATTGTCAATCTGATGCCGACTAAGGAAGTCACCGAAACGCAGTTAATTAGACTGCTGGCAAACACTCCCTTACAGGTCGACCTGCAGCTGCTGACAATGTATTCCCACGAGTCCAAGAATACCAAAAAAGAACATTTAGAGAATTTTTATAAAACAATCGCAGAGCTGAAAAACCAACGCTTCGACGGTATGATCATTACCGGCGCGCCGGTCGAATTCCTGCCTTTTAGTGAAGTCGACTACTGGAAGGAATTAGCAGAAATCATGGATTACACCCTCGACAATGTATTCAGCACACTGCATATTTGCTGGGGCGCGCAGGCGGCGCTCTATCATCACTATGGCATCGACAAAGAAGTGTTGCCGGAAAAACTGTTCGGCGTCTATCCGCATCGGGTATGCGTTCCTAAATCGGAACTGATGCGTGGTTTTGACGGAGAGTTTTATGTGCCGCACAGCCGGCATGCGCAGATTAAGAAGGGAGCGTTAAAAGAGGTTCCGGAATTGCAAGTTTTAGCGGAATCCGACGTTGCCGGACCGCATATCATATCGACCCGCGACATGAGACGGATTTTCATTCAGGGTCACGCGGAATATGACAGCGATACTTTGAAATTGGAATATGAACGTGACATCAGAAAAGGGCTCGATATTGATGTACCGGTCAATTATTTTGAAAATGACGACCCCAATGGGAAAGTGCTGGTGCGCTGGCGCGGTCATGCCAATTTATTCTTTGCTAACTGGCTGAACTATGTCTATCAGGAAACACCTTATGATCTGAGTCAGCTGGACAGCCGGAAATCGCACTATGTCCGCTAATAGATGTCCCTTGGTGGGAGTCTGCGGCGG
>DUVF01000026.1 GCA_012841165.1 Clostridiales bacterium | reverse complement strand
GGATCACCCTGGATTACTCTTCTGCCTGTTCGCCTTCCGATGGAGCTTGTAAAAGCAATCGCTGAGGGGTTCTTGATTTTTATTCTATATCGGCGCTTGAATCAGGCCATGGACGGGACGGGCGACGTCGCTGCTCGATGACTTCATATAATTCGGCAGCTTTCTCTTTAGATGCGCTCTCCGGCGTTTCTAAAACCTTCACCAGCAGATCACCGCTGCCGAAGCGCAACTCGATCTGATCACCCGGAACGACATCCGTACCTGGTTTGGCAATCTTGCCATTGACAGAGATGCGGCCGCCGTCGCAAGCTTCCTTAGCAACTGTCCGGCGCTTGATCAATCGAGCGACTTTTAAATACTTGTCTATTCTCATGACCTGATCTACAAGGCCTCCAACTTTCTGCGCTTATCCCCAAATCAGGGAAATAAAAAAGGGGTGCTATCAGCCACCCCCTCTTTATTGTTGTAATCCAGTGAATTATTTCTTATTGACAGCATCCTTGAGGGCTTTGCCAGCTTTGAAGACCGGAGCTTTCGAAGCTGCGATTTTGATAACTTCATCGGGTTTGCGGGGGTTTCTGCCCTGCCTGGCTTTTCTCTGGCGGGTTTCAAAGGTACCAAAACCAATCAGCTGTACTTTGTCGCCTTTGACCAGGGCTTCTTCCACACTGGCGATCAAGGCATTGACTGCCAGTTCTGCATCTTTTTTGGTGAAACCGGTCTTGTCAGCTACACGAGCTACTAATTCAGCTTTATTCACGAATCCTACCTCCTTAAAATATGTCTAATGACTTTATCTTTGATTTTACTTCGCTTCAGTTCCTAGTTCTTTTTCTAATCGTTTTGCTTCCTCCCAGAGCTCGTCCATATCGGCGATATCTAATTCTTCCAGCTTCCCGCCGCGTTTCTGCACGCTCTCTTCGATGAATGCGAATCTTCTTATGAACTTATTCGAAGTAAAATTTAAAGCCTCTTCCGGGTCTACCTTCAGGAATCGGGCTACGTTTACCACTGCAAACAACAAGTCGCCGATTTCTTCCAGTTTTCTATCCGGGCTGCCGTCCCGATATGCTTCCTGTAATTCGCTGGTCTCTTCCCGCACTTTTTCAAAGGCTTGAGAAGTTCTGTCCCAGTCGAATCCGACCGTTGCTGCCTTGGCCTGTATCTTGAAACTCCTCCGAAGTGCCGGAAGGGTTTTAGGCACTCTTTTTAAGGTGTCTGTCCATGAACCATCCTTCTCGTTTCTTTTGACATTCTCCCATTTTTCAATGGCTCTGTCAATACTTTCTGCTTCAATATTTGAAAAAACATGCGGATGCCGGCTGATCATTTTATCAGCTGATCGATTTGCGATGCTCTGAAGATTGAATTTTCTGCCATTTCCGCCGAGTTGGGCATGAAAAATCACCTGAAGCAAAACATCCCCTAATTCTTCTTCCAGATTGTCCCAATCGTGATTATTTATTGCTTCGATCACTTCACAACTTTCCTCGCTCAAGCAGATGCGCAAGCTTTCGTGGGTCTGTTCTCTATCCCAGGGACAACCGCCATCGCTGCGGAGCAGCTTGATAATGCGATCCAAACGATTGATTGCCGCCGTTGCCGATTCACCTTTTACATATAATTCAGGATATTTCATCTTTTTTTGTACCTCTTAAATAAACGAGTCAGCTTTTCGCCTTTGGGAAGCAGCTTCAGTTCTTCTTCACTGACAGCCCGGGCTGCCAACAGCATGAAACCATAAACCAGGCCGCCGAACAAAACAGCTCCTCCCGTAGCGGCAGCGTTAGTCAGCGAAGCGCGCAGTTCTAAATGGCTTAAACCGGCTTCAAGCAAAACATACAGTATTCGGGCTGCCACCGCCATGGTCAGGCCGGCCAGCAAAGGTTTAAAGAAAGTCAGTTGAAAATTAAAACGGGCGCCGGTGAGACGACAGACCGCCATCATATTCAATGTTGACGCTACGATATAGGCTATTACAGTGCCGATCGCCGCGCCGTTGATATTTATTGTCTCAATACCGGTTAAGGCATAGGTGACAACGACCTTGCAGCCGGCTCCAATTGCCAGATTGCGCACCGGTATCATCTGTTGACCTATTCCCTGAAGCACGCCGGTCAGCGTTTGCACTGAGGCCAGGAATAAGATGCCAAAAGCCAGAATAAACAGGCTAAGGGCACCGTTCACGGCGCTTTCCGGCTGAGCCGGATAGAGCAGCAGCATGATGGGTTTCGCAAGAGCCATCATCCCCAGGGCTGAGGGAACACCCAGAATCAGCGCCGCCCTAAAACCAAGTTCAATATTATGTTGCAATTGATCGATCTCCTGCCGCCGGTGGTGAGCGGCAATCGCCGGAACCAGGCTCATGGCGATCGCTTGGGTCAAAACCTGCGGAAGGTTGATCAGCGGCCCGACCATACCCGAAAGCTGGCCAAACAACGCCTTGGCTTCGGCCGGAGAAAAGCCGGTCGCCGTCAGCCGCCGCATCACAATGGCGACATCGATGGTGTTCATGATGGGCATTATAGACGCACCTATGGTAATCGGCACAGCTATGATCAATATCTGGGAAAGGATTCGCCGGGAGGCTTCGCGGGGAACGTGGCTGGACTGGCTTTCGATTTTCCGCCTCAGCGCCTCCCGTCGGTAAAAATAGATCGCCAGGATAGCTATCAGTCCGCCGCCCGCTCCGGCAGTGGCGCCGAACGATGCACCGGCCGCCGCCAACGGCAGGCTGCGGGTGAACAACAAGACAGCTAAAGTCAAACCGGCGCCGACGCGAACCACCTGTTCGATAACCTGCGACACGGCAGTCGGTTTCATGTCCTGCTGACCTTGAAAATAGCCTCGGAAAGCCGCCATCAGAGGAACGATCAGCAATGCCGGAGCGATCGCCCGCATCGCATAATAAGCTTCCGGATTTTTCAAAAAGGTGACGATGGGACGGGCTCCAAAGAAAAGCATCGCAAAAGAAGCCAATCCTATTCCCAGTAATAACCAAAAAGACAGCCGAAACACCCGATAAGCCTCGTGAAACTGATCGATCGCCTCACGTTCCGAAACCATACGGGAAATAGCGACCGGAATACCGGCGGTAGACAAGGTTAACAGCAACACATAGACCGGATAAGAAGTCTGGTAATAACTCATGCCGGTGTCGCCGATGATGTTAGCCAGAGGAATGCGAAAAACGGCGCCCAGAAATTTGATAATCAGTCCGGCGCCACCCAGTACGGCGGCGCCTTGCAAAAATGATTTCTTTGTCATATTAACGGCTCATGAACTCGCTCCGGCACTCAGGCGAGCAGCTGACCCGGCTGTCTCGAAGCGAACGCGTTCCATGTCGATCGTTGGGAACAAACCATCGCGATAGAGAATTTTTCCATCCACCATGGTCAGGCAGATATCGCTGCCCGACGCTGAGTAGACGACATGGGTCGCCATGTCGTACACCGGATGCAGCTGCGGTCCGCTCAAATCAAGGACCGCTAAATCCGCCCGATATCCGGTCTTCAACAGACCGCTGTCACTGCGTCCCTGCGCCAGCGCGCCGCTGCGGGTGGCTGCTTGCAGAGCCTGTACCGGAGTAACTACTGTGGGGTCAGCTTCACGCTGCTTGGCCAACAAGGCAAAGGCTTTAATCTCTTCTATAAAATTCAGGCTGTTGTTGCTGGCGACGCTGTCCGTACCCAGCGCTACCGGCACGCCGGCGGCACGCAGGGCATGAACCGGGCAGATCCCGCTCGCCAGCTTGAGATTGCTGATCGGATTGGAGGCGACTGTGACCCCCTTGTCTTTTAGAATGGCAATGTCATCGTCTTCGACCCAGACGCAGTGCGCAGCCGTAGTCGGAACATCGAACAAACCGAGATCCGCGAAATAGGCTGCCGGGGTTTTTTGATGTCGAGTCTTACATTCCTCATGTTCGATCTTCGTTTCCGATAGATGAACATGCATCCGTCCATCGATTTTTCGGGCGTAATCTGCCAACTGCCTGACTGCTCGCGGAGTTGAAGTGTACTCGGCATGCAGGCTGATATCTATTTTGATTCGGCCGTCTCCACTTTCGTGATAATTTTCGTAGAGTTCCTTTGTTTCCCGGAAGGCAATGCTTTGGTAAAGATCTTCATCTGTAAAGCTGGTGACACCCCGACCGATATTGGCCTTGACGCCGGTCTCGATAGCTGCTCTGGCCATTTCATCACAAAAATAGTACATATCGGTCGTTGAAACTATTCCATAGCGCAACGACTCAGCGTAACCCAGAAGCGTTGCGTAGTAAACATCATTGGCCGTCAAACCGGCTTCAAATGGAAATATCCGCGTGGTCAGCCAATCATGCAGCGCCAGATTTTCTCCATATCCGCGCATCAGCACCATCGGCGTATGGGCATGGGAATTAAAGAACCCCGGCAACAGCAACTTGGCGCTTCCATCATAAATTTCGCCAAAATCCCCGGTTGGAAGTTCCTTGCCGATATAGGCGATCCGATCGCCATGCACTCCCACATGGACATTTTTCTGCCACACAAAATGCTCATCGAGCATGTCGATACCGCGAAACAGCAAGTGCTTTACCTCCCTTATCGGTCTGACCGTTCATGCTTCAAATATAGGTGGCTATATCTACTTCCCTGAATCTTTCTTATCAGACTCCTTGTCGGGCTTTTTAGAATCTTTTTTATCTGTCTCTTTATCGGCATCCGACTCCTTGCTTTCCGGATAGGTGACGCCGATTTCTTCTCTCAATTCATCAAGCTTCTTTGTATAGGCATCCAGCAGAGAGTTTTGCTGCAGGATGTTCTTGATGGTCTCTTTCGCTTCTTCAAAAGTCTGCTCGACATTTTCCTTGGTATTGGCCTTGATAATATGCCAGCCGAACTGGGTCTGGACCGGGTCGCTGATCTGACCCTGCTCTAGCGCTAAGGCTGCCTGGGCAAAGACAGGATCAAAACTGTGGTTCTTGCTTGAGAAGCTTCCCAGGTCACCGCCTTTATCTTTTGTACCGGGATCGGTGCTGTGTTGCTTGGCTAACGCCGCGAAATCTTCTCCTTTTTTCAGCTTGGCGACGATCTCTTTGGCCAGCTCTTCTTTATCGGCTTCCACCAGGATATGCTGCGCGCTCATCTTGATTTCTTTGAACTGCTCGAGATTCTGATCATAGTAATCTTTGAGCTGCTCATCCGTCGGCTCCGGTATCTCTTTTTTCAGGTTTTCAATCAAAGGTACTGTAAAGAACTGATCACGGATGAATTTTTTAATCGTCTCTTCCTTCATTTTATACTTCTTGATGAATTCTTTAGTCGCCTCGCTATCCAAAAAACTCTCAGTCTGCTTTTTATATTCCTCAGGAAGCACCTTTTCATCATCATTAAAGGATTGTTTGATCAGTTGCATGTTAATGTACTCTTCGAGATACATCTGCATCATCGACGCTAATTTCTCTTCAGGAATCTCGGCGATATCGATTTCATAGCCCTGGGCGAAGGAGAGAAGAGTCATAAAATCGGTCAATTCGGTCTCGGTGATAACCTGCTTCCCGACAGTGGCTACCGTTTCACCTTTGGGCTTGCTTTCTCCGCAGGCACTCACTCCAACAACCATCATTACAACCATAAACAGCGCAGCTATCTTTTTCAGCTTCATTTCAGTCTCCTTGATCTGTTTGAATATTGGGAATGTGCATGTTTACAGGATCCGGCACGGTACACATTATAGTCTAAGCCATTATTTTTGTCAAAAATTGATTGTCATGAAATCCGGCATAGATCTAAGCACAATCTCAAAAGATAAGTCGCTGATTTTTTAAAGCAAATCTAAAAAAAGATAGCTGCGCTCTGAGATAGATCTTTGTATTTAGTTGTCGGCCTCCTTCGAGGCGGTTGCATCAATACTGTTTGCCGTCAAACAGCTCTTCATCAGTCGGTTGGGTTGATGGAATAGGTTGCGCAAGATAAGTAAAGTTTAGCAAATCCTTCCAGGTAGCATTGTGCGATATACTGTTGTGGCCCCAGGTTCCGCAACCCAGCGTCAGCGACATCGGATAGCCGCAGGTCCATGCTCCGCTGTTTACCAAGGATTGCGACATGTTCTGAACGACTTTACAAACCTTTACCCGTTCAGCCAGGGCAAAAGCACGTTCATCGACACTGGTATGAATGCCGCAGCTGTGGCCCAATCCCATGTAGTTGAGGATGGATTCCATCTGGCTGACCGCGTCTTCAAAATCCTTCGCCTTGCGCAAGGCGGCCACCGGAGACAGTTTCTCGCCGGTGAGCGGGAAATCATTGCCGTAACCGGCATTTTCCTCGACCATCAGCATGACGGTACCCTCGGGGGCGTCAATGCAGGCCAGAGCAGCGATGCTGGCAGCGGATTGAGCTATAATATGACGATTCAGGACATGATCAATCGGCGTGTTCGGCCACATCGTTTTGACCAGTTTTTCTTTGTCTTCGGAATGATCCTTTACGGTATGAGCGCCCTTTTTAGCCATCGCTTCAACAAAGGCATCATAGCAGTCCTCAAAACAAATGATGTTATTCTCAGTGGAGCAGCTGGTAGCGTAGTCGAAGGTCTTGGAGGCGACGATCAACTCGGCCACTTTATCGAGATCGGTAGTACCGTCAACTATGGTGACCACATTGCCGGTTCCAACGC
>DUVF01000025.1 GCA_012841165.1 Clostridiales bacterium | reverse complement strand
GCCGCCGTCACCAGGGTCGCGGCAACTATGACGGCCAATCGGATCTTGCCGGCATCCACACCCATAGCCCTGGCTTCTTCATCGCCCATGGTGATGACATTCAGGCGCCAGCGCAGCATGAGGAGGGGGATCAGCCCTATCAGCATCGGAAATATGACAAACTGAATCTCGCTCCATTTCGCGCCCGCCAGCGAGCCCATCAGCCAGTAGGTGATCTGCGGCAGCTTGTTGTTGGGATCGGCTACCAGTTTAAGGAAGGAAGTTCCGGCGTTGAAAAGGGAGCTGATCATTATTCCTGCCAGCACTAAGCCGAGAACTTTGCCGCCTTTAACATAGATGCTGATTTGAAATACTAGGGTGACGGTAACGAGGCTCATCACAAATGCGGCCAGCGTGATATACACATGCCCGAAGTCTAAAAAGATTGCCAGCGACGCGCCGAAGCCGGCTCCGGCGGAAGCGCCCAATATATCGGGTGAAGCCATCGGGTTTTGGAAAACACCCTGGTATGCCGCGCCGGCAGCCGACAGGCAGGCGCCGACGAGCACGGAGAGCATCACCCGCGGCAGCCTCACATTCCAGACGGCAACTTCCATCTGCTCTGTCCAAAAATTTCCAGCGCCGCCTCCGAACAGGCCGAAGAATTTGCTTCCCAAAATTCCCAGCAATTCCTTTTGCGGAACGGGGTATCGGCCTAAGGAAAACGAAAGCAGGGTACAGATGATGAGCAGGCCGGCGAACAGGAGGATGGCGGGAGCTCCGTCCAACTGTAAATGCGAGAAAGCTGTTCTTTCGGCATTTTGTTTTTCCAAAGTTTCACCTCACGATAAGAAAGCTTTGTCCGAACTCATACGGCGGTCCGGAAATATTTGAAGTTATGCGTTTCTTTATTCCCCCGGCGTCCGTGATGACTAATCCGGCCAGCCGGTCGATGCCTAACTCTAAGAGCGCCGGACACAGCGGAACGGAGGGTCCGGCCAGTATGGTGTAGGCATCGCGGCACAGCTCCAGGAGCCGGGGCAGCGTCTTGTTGGTGATGCTACTGCCGGTGATGAGCACGATCTCGCATTGGGGAAGTATCCATTCGCAGGCCGACGCCGGATAGTCGCCGGGCTGAGGATTGAGCTCTAAAATATGATATTCGGCCGCTACTTCTCTGATTTCCGCGGGCATTCCCAAATGTCCCACAACCCCTATTTTCTTTCCGGCTAAGTCGAGTCCTCTGACGCAATAATTGTCGAAGGGTTCCTGGCAACCGAACTCTTTCATGCGGGCTTCGGTATTGAGGCAGGCGTTGGCCGCTGCCAGAGCCAGGGATGCTTCGTTGAAATTCCAGCTCATCAACGCTTGGGCGACTTGACAGGCCTTCATTCCGGCCGGTTTTTCGGCAAACATGGGGGGCCGGCTGTCTCCTAAGGTAGTCATGGCAATGCCGGCCCGGCCTTTACCAGTTTCTGCCAGCGTCCATGAATCGCCCGCCAGCGTGTGGGCGATATATTCACTCTCAGGAACGGAGTTTATGATGGCGTCGTATATTTTGGAGTGTTTATTCATATCGATATATCTCTCTTTGTTGTCGCGTATTTCTCTTTCCAATGTTTGAGTCTGCGCCGGGTATTTTCATCTCCGCGGCCGAAGGTTTCTAAAATTTCCGTTTCGGCTTCGGCCAGCAGGCGTAAATGAAAGCGCTGGGCGACCTTCAGATATTCCGTCGAAAGCCCGATGGTCTCTGAAAGCTTTTCGGAGGAGGGCAGCGCTTTGAGCACTCCGAGGCATGGAACGGGCGATGCCAGAAATTCCTCAAAGGCTTCCATAAATTCGGGTATCAGGAGCTCGTAGCCGCCTATCTCGTCTATCACCGCAAAAGGTTTTTCGATCGCTTCCCGGATAAGTCCGGCGGCGAATCCGGAGAAAGCGTCATTATTCCTTTTGGCTCCGTCTTTGCAGAAGGTCAGGAAACGCACGCCGGAAGATCGCCGGGGGTCTTCACAGACAGCGGGGCTTACTATATCGAAGCCTTCCAACTCTCCCTGTTCGGGAATCCGTTTGGTTAAAAAACCGCCGGCGACATCAAGGCTGTCTCCGAGGACGTTTTTTATAAGGGTGCTCTTGCCGCAGCCAATCGGGCCCGTCAGGAAAATCCGCTTCAATATTTACTCCTTATCGCTCTCACTTCTATCATCTGGGCAGCGATCGAAATCGCTATCTCCGCCGGTGTTTCCGCTTTTATGGCAAGTCCTATCGGAGAGGTGACCCTGGCGAAGTCCTCGTCATTGAAACCCTGCTTTCTCAACTCGGCTTGCACTCCGGCGATCTTGTGCCGGCTTCCGATAACGCCGATATAGCATGCGGGCGTGCGCATCGCCTGAGCCTGAACCGATGTGTCGTGCGAATGTCCGCGGGTCATAACGCAGACATAGTCTTCCGATCCGATTTCTATGCTCTCTGCGATGTTGTCCAGGTCTATGAGCATGACCTCTTCCGCTTCGGGAAAGAGCTTTTTATCGGCAAATTCCGGCCGGTCGTCCGCCGCCACACATCTGAATCCGACTCTGCTCAGCACCGGCACAAGCGCCTGTCCGACATGTCCGCAGCCGAAGATGTAAACCCTTCCCGAAGAGGCGATCTGCTCGGAATACATGTCGATATCGTTCTCTTTTACTCTGAGGGGTTCGCGCGACAGGGATTGCAGGACGGCGTCCGGTATGTCGAAGCCGAAGCTGCCGCCCGCCTTGGACCAGAGGGCCATCCGGCCGTTATTGGCGATGTCGCTGATGAGCCAAAGGTCGTGCCCTTTGGCGAAGCGGCTTTCGGCTTCCTTCGCCAGGGCTATCGTCTCAGAATCTCCTGCCGGAATATAACGGAAGAACACATCCACCGTTCCGCCGCAGATCATGCCTAAGTTCTTGATGTCATCCTTAGTGAGCGAAAAATTATGTTCTGCCGAGTGTTTGCTGTCCAAAATTTCGGCGGCGATTTTTTCAGACCTGAATTCCACAGCGCCGCCGCCTATCGTTCCGATGAGCCGTCCGTCTTTTCCAATGAGCATTCTGGCTCCGGTGCCGCGCGGAGTGGCGCCGGACGAGGCAATCACCGTGACGAGCACTAAATCTTCGCCGGCTGTAAGTTTTTCGTTCATCAGCTTAAACATGTTTCGCATAATCGTAATCCTTTCGCTATTTAAGATATTTAAGATCGTAATTCTATGGCTATTTAAGTATATCCGACAGGTATTTTTCATAGAGCTCCAGGGCGGTTTCCTTCATGGCTTTTTCATATTGGCGGTAACGGCTGAGCAGGAGTTTTCCCTCCGGAGTGAGGCTGCTGCTGCCTCCCCGAGCGCCTCCCTGTTGGCGCGATATCAAATCAAAGCCTGCCTGGGTTTCTATTGAATTGAGGGTTTTCCAGCCCTGGCTGTACGACATCTGTATTCGCCGGCAGGCCGTCTTAACGGAGCCGGTTTCGTCTATCAGTTCTAAGAGCATGGCGGTTTGCTGATCGAAGAAGCGGCTCTCTTTTTCCAAAGAGAGCTTGACAACAGGGCGCATCAGCTGGCTGTTATGATCTTCTAAAAGTTTTTCGGATTCTATGGGAGTGTCGGCGTCATAGAGAATGCCCAGGTCGTCAATAGGCACAAGAGCTTCCGACGCGTCGATGTGTTCCAACGCTCCGGCGATGCCGCCTTCTCCTTTGTAATTCAGTATGCCGTCGATCGCCTTGGGGGAGAGGAGTATGGGGTGTCCTTTAGATCCGGCGCATACGGGATATACGATATCAGCCGGCTCTTTGAGAAGCTCTTCTACGGTGTCGGCTCTAAAGAGCGGTATATCCACGGGAGTAAATAAAATCCGGTCGCACTTCCGGCGCAGATAGCGCAGGCCGATGCAGGCCGAATCGAACATTTCCGTATCTTTATAGTTTTCGTTGCGCAAAAAGACCACGCCGCTCTTTGCCAGATGTCTCTCTAGCTCGTCCGCCTTATAGCCCGTGACAAATACTATGCGCGAAACGCCGCTCTGCTGCAGGGTGGCGATGATGCGCTGCGCCACGGAGATGGAGCCGCTGCTTTGCATGGGTTTGAATTCGCCTATTTTAGATGACATTCCTGCGGCCGTGATAGCTGCTCCTATTTTCATTGCCTTACCTCGTACGATGAAAGCGACTGCGGGTAATAAATTACAGCAATCGTTTCAACATTTCCGGCAAATATAAAAATGCCGATGAGGATATTATATATGCCTTTTAGCGAATTGTAAATATAAACAATTTGCTTGTGTTTACAACTGCAAATAAATTTAACGGACATTTTACTCAGATAGGGCATGAATTTAACATGGCATTTTTATAATCAATATTGTGATTGTTCACATTAGAAAGGAGAAGGAAAAAATGCAAAAAAATAGGGTTTCAAAAGCAATAATATCATTTTTTCTCACGGTCATCATGGTAATAGGCATGGTCGGCTGCGCAGACGGCGACTCTTCGGCAGATGACGCAGAAAAGCCGAATACAAGCCCCATAGTTGTCACTTGGTATCCGAATGAATCATCAAGTACTCATGAAGCCGCGCGGGCGGAGGTCGGCAGGCTGATCGAGCAGGCTACCGGCCGGAAAGCCGAGCATCGATTGACGACCGACTATACAATAGCCATTGAGGCGATTGCGAGTGGCGCGGCGGATCTGGCCATGTCTATGGGCGCGGTCGGCTACATCGAAGCCAAAGACCGGAATCCGGAGATTGACGTTCTGTTTGTAAACGCCGACGAGAACGGAAAATTAGATGGAGCCAAGTATTTCGCCTGGATGTGCGTGCCGGCGGAAAAAGCAGATGCATATAAAAGCGCCGATACTTACTCGATCGACAACATTAAAGGTAAGAAGATGTCCTTTGTCTCTAACAGCTCCACATCGGGCTTCCGGGTTCCCACCTCCACGATTATCGATCATTTTGCAAGTGAAAATTTAGATGAAGATAAATTGGTCGAAGGCGGTTCCGACAAGTTCTTCAGCGATGTGTTTTTCGGAGGCTCCCACCAGGGTTCGGCGGTCAATTTGCTTAGCGGAAATGTCGATGTGGCGGCTTTTTGCGACATCGAACTGCAGCCCTATGTTGAGCTTAAATCCGGTGAGGAAAGCACGGTTGGCTCTGTCTATACCGTGAAGGCCGGAGCCGACGCTCCGTTTGATCAATATGTCGGAAGAGACTTTACAGTTATAGCGGTCACTCCTGTTTTCAACGGCCCTAATGTGTACAATCCTAAAAACCTGAGCAAGGATGAAATTAAAGCGATTCAAGATCTGTTCACCTCGGAGGAAGTCGCTAACAATGAGCTGCTCTTCTATGACGATAAAGTCGAGGGTGCGGTGGGCTTGTACAAAAAGTCTTCGAGCCACGGCTATGTTCTCACAAGCGATTCCTGGTACGATCCGTATCGCAAATAATTTAAAAACAGTGGGTGCGTATGCCTATCCTGGAATTTAAAAATGTAAGCAAAATATATAATAATATCACCAAGGCGCTGACAGAGGTTTCATTCTCGGTGGACGAGGGCGAGTTCGTCTCCATCATCGGCCCGTCCGGTTCAGGTAAATCGACCATCCTGCGTTGCATCAACAGACTTGTTGACGTAACGCAGGGGTCGATAATCTTTGACGGACACGATGTCAACCGGGCGGATAAAAAGGAAATACGCCAGCTACGCAAGAAAGCGGGCATGATATTTCAACATTACAACCTGGTGAACCGGCTCAGCGTGATCGAAAATGTGCTGCACGGCCGTCTGGGCTATAAGTCTGTAATAGCCGGCGCGATAGGGCGTTACACAGAAGAAGAGAAAGAAAAAGCCTTCCAGATTTTGGCAAAACTTGGACTGACGGAGCAGGCCTATAAGCGCTGCGACGAATTGTCCGGCGGACAAAAGCAACGGGTGGGCATCGCTCGCTCCCTCATGCAGGAGCCCAGACTTATTTTATGCGATGAGCCTATCGCGTCTCTTGACCCCAGTTCATCCAAGATCATCATGGATCACCTGAGCATCATCAATGAAACTATGCGGATCACCTGCATCGTCAATTTACATCAGGTGGATGTCGCGCTGAGATATGCTAAGAGGATCATTGGCATCACAGCCGGGCAAATTGTGTATGATGGGCCGCCGGATGAGCTGACCAAAGTAATGATCTATGAAATTTATCAATCGGACGAGGGTGAGTTAATTACCGACGTCAGGTAAGCAAAATGGACAACATAGTAGAAAAGGTGCTCAAACCCCAAAATCAAACATCCGTGTTTATAAAAAGAAAGCGGACATTTACCCTGGCGTTTCTTGGCGTAGCGGCTCTGTTCGGGATATCCGCTGCTATAACCAATTATGATGTGATCGACGGCTTTGAGTCGATTCCCAAAGCCGCCTATTGGATGGCCCGAAACTTCATCCCTGATGAAAAAGCCTGGTCTCGGCTGCCCGACATACTGGCAAAACTGAGCGAAACCGCGTTGGTATCGGTAGCGGTCACCGTCTGCGCCGCCATATGCGCGTTTTTCTTCAGCCTGCTGGGGACAGAAACCACGAAAACGGCTCGCTGGCTGGCGCGAACCGTCAGGATAGTCGCGGCGTTTTTCAGAAATGTGCCGGATGTGGTCTGGGCCATACTCTTGCTCTTCTCTTTCGGGCAAAATATTTTGACAGGATTTTTTGCTTTGTTTTTCGCCACCTTCGGGTTGCTGACAAGAACCTTTATCGAAACGATAGACGAGGTCAGCGCCTCCTGCGTTGAAGCGTTGCACGCTACAGGAGCGACTGGCCTGCAAACGGTCTTTAACGGTGTTATTCCCTCATCGCTGCCCGAGATCATTTCGTGGGTGCTGTACATGATAGAAACAAATATCCGGGCATCAACACTGATTGGTGTACTTACGGCGACAGGCATCGGCTATTTGTTTGATCTTTACTACAAACGGATGGATTACAGCTCGGCCGGCCTGGTTGTCACTTCCATCGTGATACTGGTAATCACGATAGAAATGCTGTCAAATAAAACCAGAAAGGTGATTATGTAATGAGTGAATTTGTTATAACGGAACAGGCTCCTATCTCTCTGGACATAAGCAAATACATGCACAGGACCCGCGACGGGAAAATTAAAACGGCGGCGAAATCGAAAAGCGGGCTGGCTATCAAAACAACGATGTTTGTCCTGCTGACGCTTACAATATATGGTTTTTTGACCTTCGATTATAAAGATATCGATATGGCAAAAGCTGTGGTCGGCACCTGGAGCAATATCAAAGTGGTGTTCGGCCAGCCGATGTTGACCTACAACACCTTCCCCGGAGCTTTGAACGCCTTGCTGGTGACATTTTCTCTCGGTGCGCTGGCGACCATCTTCGGGGCGATAATAGCTTTTTTCGGCGCTTTATTGTGTGCCAAGAACATCGCCAACCCGACTGTGGCCAACGTTACAAAAAGTTTCGTAGCCTTCATCAGAGCAGTTCCGACAATACTGTGGGTGTTGATCTTTACAATTTCGGCGGGCTTAGGCAGCGTTGCTGCGGTTATCGGGCTGACCTTCCACAGCGCCGGTTATTTAGTCAAAGCCTATGCCGAATCGATTGAGGAAATGGACGCCGGCACTATTGAAGCATTAAAAGCCAGTGGAGCCAGTTTCTGGCAGACTGTGTTTCAAGCTATCCTGCCCTCCTCCATCAGCCGCATGACGGCGTGGACCTTCCTGCGCTTCGAAATAAACTTTGCCAACGCGCTGGCGGTGGGCGCGGCAGCGGGGGTGGGTGGCATAGGTTTCGATCTGTTCATGGCCGGCAACCATTACTTCGACCTGCGTGAGCTTGGATTCATCACCTATGTAGTGGTCGTGGCGGTGATTCTGTTGGAGATGCTCGCTACCAGGATCAAAGCGACGGTGCGCTGAAATGGATAAAAAACGCCTGACAAAGGTGCTGGTCAGAGCGAGCAGGAATGAAGTGGCGGTGTTGTCAGCCAACATTCAGAAATCCTATCGGCCAGTTATTGTTAAGGAGCCGGCGAAGACTCTGGCTATGATCAAGCTGCGTGACCCGGTTAAACAGGGCACATTTTTCTTAGGTGAAGTCATCGCCTGCGAGGCGGCGGTGGAGATAGACGGCGTGCCGGGAGTCGCCGTCATGATGGGCGATGACGCGGAGAAAGTCTTAGACATGGCCATTATTGACGCGGCGGTTAACTTAGGGGTGTTTCATGACGAAGCCAGGCTGGCCGAACTTGAAAGAGAACAAAACAAGCGGATGATGCAGGAGCACGCGATGATTTTAAACACCATGGTAAATTTCGAATCGATGGATCAGGAGGCGCCGGATGACCTGGCAGCTAACAAAAAAGCATAACTTTGACGCGGTCTTCGACAGTCAGAAACTGTTCCGACTGCTTTTGGAAGCCATCTCTAATCCCACAAGAATTGTTGATATAAAAGAAATTGCCGACAAGCTGTTCGGAAGCTACCCGGAGCTTTTGGCCGTGGCGATGACGCTTTTGGACAACGAGACGGGCTTCAGCATCTATGGCAGCGATTCCCTGTCGGCCGATATAGCCGCTTTGACGTTGGCACGCCGGGAAGCGGTTTCGGCGGCGGATTTTATCTTTGTCTGCGACAAGAGCGGCATACAGGAAGCAATTGAAAAAGCCAAATATGGGACGCTGGCCCAGCCGCACAAAAGCGCGACTGTCGTCATTCAAAGTGACGGGGCGCAGGCAGGCTCTTTAACGCTATCCGGGCCGGGCATCGCCGGTGCTGTTGAAATTCCCGTTTCACAGGCGGTGAAAGACGCGCTGGCCTGCCGCGCCGCCCAAAACTATGAATATCCCCAGGGTATAGATTTAATTTTTGTCTCAGACAAAGGTGAGTTAATGGCTGTTCCTCGTTTAGTAAAGGTAGTTGAGTAAATGGCGTATGTAGCGGTCTCCGGTGGCAAGGAAGCCATTGAAGAAAGCATAAAGCTGTTAGATTATTACAAAAGCGGCAGCGACAAAGACATCGAGATCGAAGCGATTGAAAACAAGTTAGGGCTGCTGGTTGATCGGGTGATGAGTGAAGCCGGCTTATATTCCAGAACTTATGCCGCCCTTGCCCTCAAGCAATGCGAAGGGTCGATAGAAGAAGCGGTATTTTTGCTGCGCGCTTACCGGTCTACTCTGGCGCGAAATTATTATACCGATACGGTGAATACCGATGATATGCGGGTGTTGCGCCGCATATCCGCAGCCTTTAAGGACATCATCGGCGGACAGATCTTAGGCGCAACTTATGATTACACCCACCGGCTGATAAATTTTACCAACGGGGAGAGCGCCGCCGAACTTCATTTGGCCATGCAAAAAAAACTGGCCGGACAAGAGCCGGCGGAAATCGTTTCCTGCCCAAGGGTGTCGACCGGGTTGAAAAAGGAAGGACTGATCGACAGCTTCCCCCAAAACGATCTCAACCCGCACGATGTAACCGTGAACATGCTGGAATTTCCCGCCGATAGAAGCGCGCGGCTGCAAACCCTGGCCCGCGCAGACACAGGCTTTATTTCCGGCCTGGCCTATTCTTCATTGCGCGGCTTCGGCCAGGTGCATCCCACGGTCGGCGAGCTGCGCAGCGGCTATGTGGAGCTCTGTGTGCCGTATCCTCTAAGCGAGGGCGAAAGCGTCTACATTGGTGAGATCATGATAACGGAAGTGGAGTGCTTTAATACGGCGGATGATAAGGATCAGTTGAAATTAGCCGTCGGCTATGGCGCGGTATTCGGCCGAAATGAAACCAAGGCCATCGCCATGGCGGTTGTCGATCGCGAACTGGATAGCGGTGGTCCGCATCCGGCGCAAAATGAAGAATTTGTATTGACGCACGGCGACAGCCTGGAGATGAACGGCTTTATCTCTCATCTGAAGCTGCCGCATTATGTGACCTTTCAGTCCAAATTAGACTCGGTGCGGAAAACCAGGAGGCCGGCCGATGAATAGCAATTACAACTATGCCTTTCTTGACGAGGGTTCTAAACGGGAGATCCGCCGTTCCGTACTCAAGGCGGTGGCCATTCCGGGCTATCAGGTGCCCTTCGGTTCCCGCGAACTTCCCATCGGGCGGGGCTGGGGTACTGGCGGGATTCAACTGACTCTTTCTTTGATAGGGCCCGCCGATACGTTAAAAGTGATCGATCAGGGCAGCGATGAGAGCGTAAATGCCGTTAACATAAAAAAGTTTGTCGGCCTGTGCACTGATGTTGAGACGACTAATGATACCCGTAAGGCGACGCTGATTCAGACGAGGCATCGAATACCTGAGATTCCGCTGCGAAACGGGCAGATTTTAGTGTTGCAGGTACCAATCCCCGAACCCCTGCGCATTGTTGAGCCGTGCGAGGAAGCAACCAAAAAAATGCACGCCGAAAAGGATTACGCCCCGATGTGGCTTCAGCTTTATGAAAGCCTGGTTAAATATAAGAAAGTGACCATTCCGACTGAGTATCCTTGCATGGTCGAAGGCCGCTACATGATGAATCCAAGTCCGATTCCCAAGTTCGACAATCCTAAGCTGCATCGGGCGGAATGTCTGTACTTGTTCGGAGCGGGGCGGGAAAAAAAGATCTATGCCATTCCGCCGCACACCGAGGTTGTGTCTCTGGCTTTTGACGACATTCCTTTTGAGCGCGAGAGCTTCGCGGGCAAGAAATGTCGCCTGTGCGGAAGCGAAAACACCTATCTTGACGAAATATTTGATCCCCAGACCGGCGAAAGATTTTTTCAATGCTCCGATACTTCATATTGTCAGGAGGTGCGCCGCCATGTGTCTGAATGAAACACCGGTATTATCGGTCAGGCAACTGTGCCTCCGCTACGGCGACGGCTGCAGTGAGTGTCAAACGAGTCTGGAAAAAAATCGCTGTACGGTGTGCGGCACTGTCTGGGCGGCAAATGATATATCGCTTGACGTCTATCCCGGTGAAGTGCTGGGGATAGTCGGTGAAAGCGGCTCTGGCAAAACCACGCTGATGCGGTCGCTGTATTTTGATTTCATTCCCAGCTCCGGAACAGCGGTGCTGAGTGATTACAAGAGTGGCCGGGTGAATATATGGGAGGCCAGCGCGGCGGAACAGCGCCTGATAAGAAACACCATCATGGGCATGGTTTACCAAAATCCGCTGTTAGGTCTGCGCATGAACTATTCCTCCGCTTCAAACATCGCCGAAAAAATCATCGCCGCGGGCAGTCGGAACGCCAGCCAGATAGACGAGCGGGCCAGAGAACTTCTGCAGGCGGTGGAAATGCCGGTCAGCCGCATGAGCGAACCGCCGAGAAACTTCTCTGGCGGCATGCAGCAGAGGGTTCAGATCTCAAAGGCGCTGGCCAACAATCCCGCGCTTCTGCTGTTGGATGAAGTGACGACCGGGCTCGACCTGTCGGTGCAGGCTCGGGTGCTCGATCTGATCAGAAAAATCAAGGCCCGCTACGGCATATCCATTCTATTGGTATCTCATGATCTGGCGGTCATCCGGATGCTGGCCGACAGAACCATTGTCATGCTGGATGGAAAAATCGTGGAAAGCGGGTTGACAGACCAAATTCTTGAGGACCCCCAGCATGCGTATACGCAGCAGCTGGTGCATTCGTTGATTTAGATAGTCCGCAAAAGCCGCGGCTCTGCGGCATAGCAGTAATTCAGCGGCATATCGGCACCGGCTCCGCGGCGTGAAAAGACAGCGGATTCAAATCATAAATAGTAGGAGAGAAAAAAATTGCTGGCAATTAGAAATGGAAAAATAATAACACCCAACCAAATACTGGAAAGAAAGATACTGCTTCTGAAACAAGACAGGATCGAAGGCTTTGCCGACAGCCTTGACGGTTTGAACGGCATAGAGCGGGTTATCGATGCTCATGGATGTTATATAATGCCGGGGATCATAGATGTCCATTCGGATAAAATTGAGCAATATATACAGCCGCGCCCCATGTCTCAGGTGGATTTTGAGTTTGCGCTCAGAATCTGCGAAAGAGATCTGCTCAGCGCTGGCATTACTACAATATATCATTCCATATCGCTGTTCGGCGATGAATTTTTCGGCAGTTCTCCGCTTAGGACAAAGGAAAATGTACAAAAGCTGGCCGACCTGATTGCAAATATCCATTTACGAAATCATTTGATTCGTCATCGCTTTCACCTGCGCGTCGAGATAGACAATTTAGCCGCCTGCGATATCGTCCGCGAGATGATCGGCCAGGGCAAGGTGCAGCAGATTTCCTTTATGAATCATACTCCCGGACAGGGACAATACCGCAGCATAGAGGCGTATCGGGAGACGGTTTCAAAATATAACGGCCGGCATAATGGTAAAGAGGTGTCCATGCTGAGCGCCGACGAATTGCAGGAATACCATGCCAACAAACCAAAGCTCTCGCTTGAGCAGCAAAGAGAGCTCACCCGGCTGGCGCATCAAAATGACATTCCGGTAGCCTCGCATGATGACGACAGCCTGGAGAAGCTGGACGAAAATCTGAAGATCGGCGTTGACATCAGCGAGTTTCCCATATCGATAGAAACGGCTAAAGCCGCCAAAGCACAGGGCTTTTACACAGTGGTGGGTTCGGCTAACATTTTAAGGGGCAGCTCTCACTCCGGCAACTTATCGGCAGCGGAGGCGGTAATGGAAGACTGCGCCGATATTGTTTGCTCAGACTATTATCCGGCGGCGATTTTGCACAGCATTTTTCATATGAATGAAAAGCATGGCATCCCACTGCCGCAGATGGTTAACAAGGCAAGCTTAAATCCGGCGCGGGCGATGCGGATAGAAAGGGACTACGGCTCGTTGGAAGCCGGTAAAAAAGCCGATCTGCTGATCGTTGACATCCTGGATGGCTACCCGGTCGCGACTCATGTGTTTGTGGACGGCAGGGCGACCTTAGACATCGAGTATCGGAGATAAGTGGAGTTAGCTATGGAAATACTGAGGATTAGCGGTCTATCCAAGAACTTTTATCTGCACCAGGCGGAACTTGAAATCAAATCCTGCCAAAACATCGATCTGACCCTGCAAGAGGGTGAGTTTGTCGGCATAATCGGACTCTCCGGGGCAGGCAAGTCAACAATTCTTAAGTGTATCAACCGAAGCTATCTGCCCACCCGGGGAGATATTATTTATAACAGCGAAGCCTTTGGCAAAATCAATCTGTCTCTGGCCGGCGAGCGGGAAATTCTCCATCTGCGGCGCAATGAAATCGGCTATGTGTCGCAATTTCTGAATGTCATGCCGCGGACAACGGCCAAAGCGCATGTGATGAACGCTTTGATCGATATGCGATTCGATCTTGAGACCGCCGAGGCCGCCGCTGAAGAAATGCTCCGCTATTTCCGGCTGCCCGAGGAGCTGTGGGATATATATCCCGCCACATTTTCCGGCGGTGAACGGCTGCGGCTGAACCTGGCCCATGCGATGGTTAAAAAACCGCGCCTGCTGATGCTGGATGAACCGACCGCGTCGCTGGACAACAAGACAAAGATTCTGGTGCGAGATATGTTGAAGAAACTAAAAGAAATGAATACCAGCATGATAGGCATTTTCCATGACATTGAGTTTATGGACGGCGTGTGCGACAGAGTGTTCAACATGTCTGATTTAGACGGGTAAAACTGTAAAAAAAGGGGTAAAAGACTTGAAAGATATGTGTAAAGTCGTCCGCCCCGCGATAGAGCCGAAGATTCTGTCGGGCGGTCGTTTCTAAAAGACTGGAAGAGAGATCTGAGGTGATTTATATGAAAATCCAGTTCAATAAGCTGGTGCGGGACCGGATCCCCGCCTTGATCGAAGAGAGCGGCCGGACGCAGCGGTCGCGGGTGATGGATGAGGCTGAATACCGCGACGCCCTGCTGAACAAAGTGGTGGAGGAGATCGAAGAATTCCGATTGAAGGAGAACGAAGAAGAGATCGCCGATATCTATGAAGCGCTTGACTGTCTGGTGCGCCTGAAAGGCTTTGAGCCGATGCACATCGATTACATCCAGCTGGTGAAACGAGAGGCCCGCGGTTCCTATAACGACAGGATCCTGCTCATTGAAGCGGATGATACAGCCAGGGAATAAGCGGATCTATTAGTCGGTTCTTCTTGGCTCTTTGTTCAGAAAGTTGTTTAGCCGGACGAGCCTGGGGTACAATAGTAAAAATGGAAGTATATTACTAAAAGAAGGAGGTAGACTATTATGAGAAGAATTTTAGTTCCAATCGACGGTTCGGAATATTCGGATCGTGCCTTATTGCAGGCTGAAAAGCTGGCGCGGGCCTTTGGAAGTAGGCTGGTACTGTTGAATGTCATCAGCGTTGCGGCGGTCATAGATTATGAAGTGAACCTCCGGATAGCCAGCGGTAGCACGATGGCCGACTGGATGGGCATGGTTAAAGAGGCGTCTGCCGGATCACAGAAATTGCTGGACGAAACAAAAGCCGGCTTACGGGGGCTTGATGTGGAAACGGTCGTGATAGATGAGCCGCGCGGAAAGATCGCCCAGGCTATCAGAGAATATGCCGACAAAAATGAGATCGATCTGATCGTGATGGGATCTAACGGGGTCGGCTCTCTTAGCCAGAGACTTTATCTGGGCAGTGTGACGACAAAGCTTCTTCATACAACGAAACTGCCGGTTCTGGTGGTTCAGTAGTGTAGAAAAGAATTAAAAGAAAGCGTTAGAAACGGCTCCGTCAAGGAGCCGTTTCTTTTGTGTCAAGATTTATTTTGTGTTTTCTTGTGTTTTCGCGCATTTTCGCTGTCGGTCAGTTGAGTTTTGATCTGTCGATTTCTATCGGTTCTAAGGCTGAATCGGTCAGATCCTGCACTTCAACCTGGTCGCCGGTCTGCCAGATTAGATTGTGGCTTAACAATCCGGCCATTGCGGCCAGGGCGATGTGATATTTTAACTCATCAAGGCTGTAGCGCTTGAGAATGGTTTTTTCGACATCACGCGGAAAATGGAACGCGCTGTTTTGGTTTCGGTATGTCTTAACGACATAGAGGATATCGGACATACACTTGATGTTAGGATCCATACCTTCACCACCTTTCTATTATGCTATACCATATATAGGAGCTTGTTAAACATTTTTCATTCTTAGCTTCAATCTGTGGTAGTGTCGCTTTAACGGCGGAAGAGGTCTAAAATGCGCTGCCACAGGGATTTAGGCTTATCTTTTGGTTTGACGTCGGCTTTGGCTTTTTCGACTTTAATCGGGTCGGTTTGAAGCACAAACTGGACTGAGCCGATCTGAGTGTTCTTTTTAGAAATGAAGGAAACCGGCTTAAAATCATTGCCCAGCAGTTCAGCCATTTTATCGCGGATAATCTGCGGCAGATCCTCATTAAAACGATCGGTCTCACTGCGGAAGCGTTTGGTTCCGTCGGCCAGCTTGACTAAACCGTCAAAGAGCTTGGCTATGGCGTCTTTGAGATCGAACGCGCCTTTTTCCAGATCGACCATGCCGTTGGCCAGAGTGACTGTGCCATCGTACAGTTCAATGGTTCCGTCGCGGAATTCACCGCTGCCGCTGACCAGATCGGTGGTGCCGCTTTTCAGCTTGTCTACTCCGGTGACTAGTTCACTGGTGCCGTCATATAGATCGCGGCTGCCGTTTGCCAGCTTGTTTGCGCCGGTACGGAATTCGGCGCTTTTCTGAGCCAGGGTAGCGGTTCCTTTTTGGAAATCAACCAATCCGTCGGCCAGCAACTTGGTATTGTCGGCCAGCGCCTGACTGCCGCCGGCTAATTGGGTCAGGCCGTCGGCCAAAGGAGCAGCGCCTGCGTTCAAGTTGCCGACGCCGGTCACATATTCGGCTACGCCGCGATAGAAAGCTAACTGTTGCATGGCCTGCAGCAGTTGCTGAAGGCCGACATCGGTGGTCAAATTGGGATTTTGCTTAAGTTGGGCGATTGCCTGGTTGATATCATGAGTGCTGCTGTTTTCGGTGATGCCAAAGCCGGCCAGAGCAGGAGCAGACTGATAGACAGCGCTGTAAAACTGATTGGCGGCGCTCAGCAAGGATTCATTGCCGGCAGTCAGCTGGGTCAAGCCGTTTGTAAAATTGGAGAACCCGTTTGCGAGGAGAGCGGCGTTATCGCGCAGCGGAACAGCGCCTTTTCCGTAAAGGTCGTTTGCGCCGGTCGCCAGAGTGCCGGCGCCGTTGTTTATATCTACCAGAGCTGCGGCCAGGCTGCCGCTGCCGCTGGCAAAATTTTCCAGACCGGTGTAGAGCTGATAGGAGCCGTCATTTAGTTTGTTTACGCCGGTTTTGAGTTCGCCGACGCCGTCGTCCAGATCGATCATGCCATCGTTCAACCGGCGTGCTCCATCGGCTGTTTCCGAGGCTCCGTTGCGGATTTTGAATGTGCCGTCCCTGGCTTCGATGATGCCTTTCCTGAAGTCGCCGAAACCGTCGTTGAGTTCGTCGGCTCCGTTTCGCAGCTTGATTGCGCCGTCGTCTAACTCTGCCACTCCGTCGCGTAATTTTGTCATCTCGGAGCCGAACAGATCGTTTCCATTGACGTCGAAATCGAGACTCATGTTAATGGCGTTGATCGAGACGCCGGGGAATTCAAAGTCGGTCACATCGGCTGAAACCCAGAGGTCTTTCTCCTGATTGGGCATGATGGTAAAAAGGATCTGCTTATCTTTTCCGGCGTTGGCAATCGTGGCGTCCCGGGCGATGATATTGCTGCACTTGGTGCTGTCGAGATTAAGACCTATCTGCAGGGTAAAGTTCTTAAAGTAGGTGCTGTTGCCGCTACGGTTTTTCTGAGTTTTGATCGAGATGCGCAAGGCGCCGTCCCGGCCGGCCAGTTGGTCGGGGGCTATCTGCCGGTCGTTCAAATAGTAGCGGATGGTAAAGCGCCATGGCAGCTCCGCCTTGCTGAGCACGCCTTCGTAGAAGAATTTGCCGTCCCGGCCGGGCGCGGTGATGCGGTCTCCATCTATGGTTATTTCATCTGTAGTCGACATGTTGCGGATCTTCTTGTAGCGGCCATAATCGATAATCGTGGTGTTAGCAGGATTTTCAAAGCTGTTTACCACATATATGTTCTCGATTTTTCCAGCGGCGCTGAGTTTTGCGTAGACGACCTCTTCTTTGGGAGTGTTTGGCGGCGCCGGTTCAGCAGCCTGGACAAATATTGACGCGCTCAGGCAGGGAACAACCGTTCCCAGATATGGGACAGCCGCACCCAGGATCAGCAGGCTGCAGAGTCCCAGACACAGCCAGCGGCGTGATCGCCGCCACCGGGGGCTGATTCTATTAGGATTCATGAGGGACCTCCTTTTTGCGCCAGCCGCCCCAGGTCAGGAGAGGGATGACGCGATCAAACAATATGAGCAAAGCCGGTAAGAAGAAGAGAACCATGAGAGACGAGATGACCGCTCCTCTTGCCAGCATGATGCCAAGCTGGCTGATGATGCCGTTTGAAGATACGACGCCCAGGAGACCGGCTGCTATCGTCAGGATCGATGCCGGCGTGAGGATGCTGGGGGTGGTAGTTTCCAGAGTTAAGCGAAGCGCCGGACGTTTTT
>DUVF01000024.1 GCA_012841165.1 Clostridiales bacterium | reverse complement strand
GGCACCGGAGGAGCCGACCAGCGCGCCGGTGACGATCACGGCGTCATTGGAGAGCATGAATCCGGCAGCGGCTGTCGCCCACCCTGAATAGGAGTTCAGCATGGAGATGACGACCGGCATGTCGGCGCCGCCGATGGAAGCGACCAGATGCAAGCCGAGCAGGAAGGCGACGATGGTCATGACGAGCAGATAGATAAAGCTTGCCTGGGTCGCGCCCTTATCCATGAGGAAGAGCACCATCGTGACGACGAAGACCAGTATGCAGAGGATGTTGAGGAAGTTTTTCCCCGGCAGGGTCAGTGCTCTGGACTTCATTATGCCGCGCAATTTTCCAAAAGCGACGACCGAACCGGTGAAGGTGATCGCACCGATGAATACGCCGACAAAGATCTCGACCAGTTCGATGTTCAGCATGGCGCCCTCTAAGGGTTCGCCGATGCCCATCTGCAGCTTGAAGAAGCTGTTGAAGCCGACAAACACAGCTGCCATACCGACGAAACTGTGAAGGGCGGCGATCAGTTCGGGCATACCGGTCATTTCGACCTTTAATGCCACCCGAACACCGATCAGCGCGGCTATTACCGCAGCGATCAGGATGTAGGGTAGGGCTTTGGGATCAGCTAGCGTCAGCGTAGCGGCCAACGCGATGATCATACCGCAGATACCGAAAATATTGCCGCGGCGGGCAGTTTCCTGTTGGGACAAACCGGCTAAGGCGAGAATGAACAGGAGCGCCGCAATGATATAGGCTACAGTTACTAATCCTTGACTCATTTATCTCACCCCTTATTCTTTGCTGAACATCTTCAGCATCCGATGGGTAACTGTAAAGCCGCCAAACAGGTTGATGCTGGCAATCAGGATGCCGATGAAAGCAAGTATACTGATAATATTTAATTCGTTTGTGATCTGTAGCAGGGCACCGACGACGATGATGCCGGAAATCGCGTTGGTTTCGGACATCAGCGGCGTATGCAGGGCATGGGTGACATTCCAGACCACATAGTAGCCGACGACGATGGCGAGCACGAAGACGGTCAGGTGCGCCAGGAATTCCGGCGGCGAATAGAGGCCGATGAAAATCATAAACACCAGCCCGATAGCAGCGGTGATGTATTTCCAGGCATTGCTCTTCTTCTTCGGCTCCACCTTGACCGGAGCCGCTTGAGCTGCGCCGGCAGCCGGAGCTGCAGATACGCTGATCGGCGGAGGCGGGAAGGTGACTTCACCCTTATGGATGACGCTCATGTTGCGCAGAATGACATCTTCAAAATCGATGTCGATATTGCCGTCTTTTTCTTTGCACCAAAGCTTCGCCAGGTTTACCAGGTTGGTGGCGTACATATCGGACGACTGCGTCGGCAGACGTCCCGGCAGATCGGTGTAGCCGATTACTTTGACGCCGGAGTCGGTGGTAAACAACTCGCCGGGTACGGTATATTCGCAGTTTCCGCCGGCGGAGGCAGCCATATCGACGATGACGGAGCCAGCCTTCATGGAGTCGACCATTTCCTTGGTGATCAGTTTGGGTGCCGGTTTGCCGGGGATCAGAGCGGTGGTGACGATGATGTCGACCTCTTTGGCCTGAGCCGCAAACAGTTCCATTTCTGCTTTGATAAACTCGTCGGACATGACCTTGGCATAACCGCCTGAGGTTGAGCCGTCCTGCTCTTCAGCGAAATCGAGCTTCAGGAATTCGCCGCCCATCGATTCGATTTGCTCGGCGACCTCCAGACGCGTATCAAAAGCGCGGACGATAGCACCCAATGATTTTGCCGTACCGATCGCGGCCAGACCGGCTACGCCGGCGCCGATGACCAGGACTTTGGCAGGTGGAACCTTACCGGCGGCAGTAATCTGACCGGTGAAAAAACGACCGAACTCATGCGCTGCTTCAACGACCGCCCGGTATCCGCCGATGTTTGCCATGGAGGAGAGAGCGTCCAGTGACTGGGCACGGGAGATACGGGGCACCATGTCCATAGCCAGGACATTGATGTTTTTCTTCGACAATCGTTCGACCCGGTCCGGGTTTTGTGCCGGATAAAGGAAACTGACCAGAGTTGTGCCGTCTTTCAGCAGCTGTTCCTCCTCTTCTGAGGGAGGATTAAGCTTATATACGATATCTGATGACCAAGCGACGTCGCTGCTGACGATCTCGGCTCCAGCCTCGCGATAAGCCCCGTCTGTGTAACTGGCTTTTTCTCCGGCGCCGCTTTCGATAGCAACATCGAAGCCAAGCTTGATTAACTGCTTGACAGAGTTCGGTGTCGCCGCGACCCGGTTTTCGCCGCTGAGGCTTTCTTTGGGAACACCAATTCGCATATTAGACTCCTTTCTTTGACATTGTGAATAATTAAATAATAAATCATACCTACTATATATTCATGCTTTGAGAATAATGTCAATAAACATATGAATAATTTGTTGCCTGTTTCAACTTGTTGTAAAATTCAGAAAAAAGAGCGACTGTCTGAGGCCTTCGGAAAATCTTACAAACCTTCAATCATATTGCCTGAAAAGGCGTTTATGATATTCTGATTATCTTTGATATCATCGACCTTCCAAACCCCATCGACCCGGCTTAACGCAAGCTGGGCGGTGCTTTCGATACGCTCGTCGGCGCCGCCGATTTTATCGCTGAACAATTTGAGCATCGCTTTGGAGAGTTCATCTTCTTTAGCGCCGGTACCTATCAGTTCGTTTAGTTTTTTAGGGGTTTCGTTGAGAAATTCCTTGGTAGCTTTTCCAACATCATAGCATTGTATCTCTATTTCGACCAAGGCTTTATCCCCGTCAATTTTTTCTTCCAGTATTTTATAGTTGAAGTCGGTCAGTTTTGCTTGCAAGGTCTCACCAAAATTTTCCGGCAGATTCAATTGTTCCAGCTGACTGGCGGTTTGATCAAGTTGGCTGGCATCTCCGGAATAGACTTTGGCCAAGGAGGCGGTGTCGGTTTTCTTAACAGCTTCCAGAAAAGCGGCGGCGGTTTCGCCGGGGCTGGCGTCAGGGTCGCCGGCTTTAGAACATCCGCAAGAACTAAGTCCTAAAGCCAGGATTAAAGCGAGCAGGATAACGAGTGGTTTCTTCATTAGTTTAAACCTCCTTAAAGTACGAGGCCGAGGCCACGCAAATGAATCAAAGAGATTGTAACAACTGTGCCTGCTTTTTGTCAATCCGGGCAATAAAGGAGCGTTGTCAAATATCCCGTTTAATCGTTTGCGTGTCGTGTTATATAATAATAAATTGTTGTAAGTAGATATGGGAGAAGTTTAACAATGAAAACTGTAAATCGACTTAGTGTTGAACATAAAGGCCGGTGGCTTGCCCTGTGCATGTTTGTCTGCCTTTTGTTGTTGAGTGCTTGCCAGACAGCCGAAGTTCCGCCTGTGCCCGCGCAGCCGGCGGTAGAAGATCCTGAGAAACAGGAAGAAGCAACCCTTATCAATCCGGCTTTTGCGGATGAATGGGAAAAAGCTCCGCCGGGCACCCTGGCTTTGCTCTTGAATCAGATCCCGGACGGGCAGGAGATGCAGATAGAAGCAACGAACAGTTTGATTTTGAGCGTTGGCTCGGATGGGGCAAGCGCTGAGTCAGCTGAGGCGGGGAAGGCCGGAGAAATGATTGATCAGGGCAGCGACTGCGATCTCAGAGAGCGGTTCTTTATTCTGCCCGGTTCGGATGTCGTTCGAATTGCCATATACAGTGTGGAATTTGGCGACAGCGGCCTGGTGCGTCAGCAAACAGTCTACGAAGCGGGCAATATCGACCCGGTCGATTATGTTCTGGAGATATGGGCGCAGCGTCCGGAAGGCATACCGCAGTTTGAAATTGAAATTGAGAGTTCCGCTGAAACAGTCGTCTATCCGATCGCTTATAACGGAAAAGACGGACATCCGCCTATAGAGTATATAAAATCGAGCATGTAATAAAGAAAAGGAGTTGTCACATGAAAACCTTGCAGCTGAAAAAAGACTGGTACTGGGTAGGTAATCTTGATCCTGACCTGCGAGTATTCGACATCATCATGGAAACGGAGTTCGGTACCACCTATAACTCGTATGTCGTTAAAGGATCGGAAAAAACAGTCCTGTTTGAAGCGTCTAAAGCGAAGTGCCTGGATGCATATCTGGAAAAACTGGATGAGGTGGCGCCGATCCAGAGTGTTGATTATCTGGTGATTAACCACACCGAGCCTGATCACACCGGAACTGTTGAACATCTTTTGGATCTGAATCCGGCTTTAAAAATAGTCGGTACCCCGACGGCCATTAATTTTCTGAAAGAGATCTGCAACAAGGATTTCAGCGCATTGCCCGTAAAAGACGGCGACGAATTGAATCTGGGCAACAAAACCCTGCGCTTTATCCATGCGCCGAACCTGCACTGGCCGGACACAATGTTCACCTATGTTCCTGAAGACAGGGTGCTGGTCTCTTGTGATGCCTTCGGAGCGCATTATTCGTGCGACGGTATTACGATAGACAAAGTGTCGGATCGCGCCGGCTATGAAAAGGCGCTGCGCTATTACTTTGACATGATAGTCGGCCCCTTCAAACCGTTCGTGCTGTCCGCTATCGAAAAAATCAAGGATCTGCCGATCGAGAGCATATACACCGGACACGGCCCGGTGCTGACGACGAGCGCGGATGTGCAAAAAACGATCGCTATCTATAAAGAATGGGCCGGAGCGCCGAACCCCAATCCGAAAAAGACGGTGGTGCTACCCTATGTTTCGGCCTACGGCTACACCGCGATGCTGGCGGATAAGATCGCCGAAGGGATACAGGCGGCCACCGATATTGAAGTGCGGAAATATGATCTGGTAACTGACGATACGACCGGACTGGCGGACGATCTGTACTGGGCGGACGGTATTCTGTTCGGCACGCCCACCATCGTCGGCGAGGCCCTGAAACCGATCTGGGATCTGACGACCGGAATGTTCTCACGCACCCATGGGAATAAATTCGCCTCCGCCTTCGGTTCTTTCGGCTGGAGCGGCGAGGGTGTGCCGAATCTCATGCAGAGATTGCGGCAACTTAAGATGAAAGTTTATGGCGATGGTTTAAGGATCCGCTTTAAGCCGAATGAGGCTCAGCTTCAGACTGCCTTTGAATTCGGTTATAATTTCGGCAAATCTGTTGAAGCCGGTGAGCTGGTGCCTCCCGATGCGCCGATCAGCCAGGAGACCAGCTGGCGCTGCGTCATTTGCGGCGAGATCGTCAAAGGCATCAAAGCGCCTGCCGTCTGCCCGGTCTGCGGCGTCGGGCCCGATCAATTTGTTCGGGCGAAAGAGGACACAGCCGGATATAAAAGCGATCAGGAACTTAAACTCATCATCATCGGCGGTGGCGCGGCCGGTGTCAGTGCGGCAGAGGAGGCAAGAAAGCGCAATCCGGCGGCTACCATTGACATCATTTCCGAGGAAGCCGTTCCGGCCTACAATCGGCCGATGCTGACCAAGGGCCTGCTGACCGATTTAGACAATATCAATCTCTATGTCAAACCGGAAAGCTGGTATCAGGAAAACCGCATCAACCTGCGACTCAATCAGACGGTCCAATCAATCGACCGTTCAAAGAAGCAGATCAAACTAGCCGGCGGTCAAACGCTGCCATACGATAAGTTGATACTGGCAGTGGGGGCGACAAGCTTCGTTCCGCCGCTGCCCGGAACCGAATTGAGCGGGGTCCATGCCATCCGCTCGCTGGAAAATGTCAGGCAGATCAAAGAAGAGCTGCCTAAGGTTGATCGCGTGGTGATTGTCGGCGGCGGCCTGTTAGGTCTGGAAACAGCCTGGGAAATGAAGAAAGCCGGAAAAGAAGTTATCGTGGTGCAGCGGGAAACAATTCTGATGAACCGGCAGCTTGACGCCAGGGGCTCGGCACTGCTCAAAGAAGTGGTTGAAGAAGCCGGGATACATCTGGTCACGGGCGCTTCGCCGGAGGAAATAGAGGGCGCCGACGGTCAGGTTCGGGTCATAAAGTTGACTGACGGGCAGTCGATCGAAACCCGGATGGTAATTTTTTCCACCGGCATCAAAGCCAATGTCGGCTTGGCGGCAGCCGCCGATCTGATAACCGATCGACATATTAATGTCGATGTGAAGATGCAGACCAACGATCCGGATATCTATGCCGCCGGCGACTGCGCGATCTGCCAGGGCGTCAGCTACGGTATTTGGAACCAGGCTTTGGAAATGGGCAAGGTGGCCGGCGCTAACGCTGTCGGAGACGACTTGAGCTATGAAGAGGTGATTCCGGCCAATTCATTCAGCGGCATGAATACGGCGGTATTTTCGGTGGGCGACATCGGCCGGGACAGCCAGAAAAAATACAAGACATTAGAATTATCCGACGCGGCCAAAGCAAGTTACGAGAAACTCTATTTCTTTAACAATCGCTTCACCGGAGGCATTTTGATGGGTGATGTCAGCAAGGCCGCCCGCCTGATGGAAGCTTTTAAGAAACAGGAATCAATGGAGAAAATGCTCTAATGTGCATTCGATTGCGTCAAGAGTAAGATACTCATTTTTGAGAGCTGTTTCGTGCCATAAAAAGCGCTTGCTTTTGGACAGGCTGCGTGTTAACATAATGACCGGTGTATTACGGACGGTCCGCTGGATATAGCGGAGCAAGGCTCCGCGCTGGGATACCATGAACGTCTATGAGGGAAGGAGGAATACCCGATGGACATCATGAAAGTGATTGAACAGGATTATAAAAAAACCGATCTGCCTAATCTGCGCGTCGGCGATATGGTAAAGGTTCATATCAAGATCAAAGAAGGCGCCAGAGAGCGGATTCAGATTTTTGAAGGTTTCATTTTAAAGATCCAAAACGGCGGTTTGGGACAGACCTTTACCGTCCGCCGAATTGCATCCGGGGTTGGCGTCGAAAAGACCTTCCCGGTCCACTCGCCCCGCGTCGATAAGGTTGAAATCGTCCGGCATGGCGATGTCAGGCGGGCTAAGCTGAACTACATGCGGAAACGCACCGGTAAGGCAGCCAAAATCAAGAGTAAAGAAAACTAAGCTGGCAGAGAGGGGGACTATCAAGTCCCCTTTTTGTTTGTGAGGTGACACATGATTATTGAATCGATCAACTGGTACCCGGGGCATATGAAAAAAACCCGCGAGCTGATCCGAGATCATCTCAAGGCGGTCGACTGTGTCATTGAAGTGATCGACGCCCGCATTCCTCTGTCCAGCCGCAATCCCATAGTTGACGAATTGATCGGCGGGCGCCCCCGGGTTGTCCTGTTGAACAAAGCTGATCTGGCGGAAGAAAAAACGACCGTCGAGTGGGCGGAACATTTGACCACGGCCGGAACCATCGCCTGGCCGGTGAATAGCCTGAGCGGTCAGGGACTGTCCTTGCTGCCGGCTCAGCTACAGAAGCTGCAAAAGACCGATCAGCTGAAAAAACCGGATTTTCGGCCTCTCCGCCTGATGATTGCGGGCGTCCCCAATGTTGGGAAATCTTCGCTGATCAATCGCTTGACCGGCCGGAAGGCGACCCAGACTGGCGACCGTCCCGGCGTTACCAAAGGCAAACAGTGGCTGACTCTGGCGAACGGGATGAAGCTGTTGGATACTCCGGGCATTCTCTGGCCCAAATTTGAAGATCCGCGCACCGGACTAAATCTGGCGCTGTGCGGTTCGATTAAAGACGAGATATTAGACCCGGCGGAAATGGGTCTGGCTTTGCTGCGGGCTCTGGCGCCGCGCTATGGCGATCTGTTGATTGAGCGCTATAAATTAGACGAACTGCCCGAAGATGCGCTGGAGGCCATGGAGCTGATAGCCCGGAAAAGAGGATTTTTATTGAGCGGCGGGCGCATCGATTACGAGCGCACCGGCCGCACGCTGTTAGATGAATTTCGCGCCGGGCAGATCGGTCGCATCAGCCTGGAAAGGCCCGACGATGAAGCGACAGAACCTGCGGGAGCCGAATGACAAAATTTGCGCGGAGAGCCGATAGATGAAAAAAGAAGAGCGGCAGCAGTTGCTGCGCGAAAAACTGGTACAGATGCAAGTCTGGGAAAATCGCCTGCGCAGTTCAGGCATCCGCCAGGTGGCAGGGGTGGACGAGGTCGGCCGGGGCCCATTGGCCGGTTCGGTGGTGGCGGCGGCCGTCATCTTGCCGGCGGATTTTCAAGTGTTAGGCGTGGATGACTCCAAGAAACTCAGCCCCAGGCGGCGCGAAGAAATTTACTGCCAGATAAGCGAAAACGCTGTGGCGATCGGCTTAGGTGAAGTCGGCCCGCAAACGATAGATCGGATTAACATTCTGGAGGCCACCCGCCTGGCAATGGAGGGGGCTTTGGTTGATCTGGCCGGACGACTGGCGGAGCGCTGGCCGGGTGAAAAAATTGAACATGTTCTGGTCGATGCTTTGCATTTAAAAAACTGCCCCTTGCCTCAGACTACGTTAATTAAGGGCGATGCTGTCTGCTTGTCGATCGCGGCGGCGTCTATTGTCGCCAAGGTAACCAGAGACAGGCAGATGGTGCGCTTTCACGAATGCTATCCGGACTATGGTTTCGACCGGAACAAGGGCTATGGCACCAAAGCTCACTATGAAGGTTTGGCCCGGGTCGGCCCCTGTCCGATACACCGGCGCAGTTTTCTGAAGGGTTGGCTGAAGGCGGGCGAATCGCCGGAGCCTTGAACATTTCGGCGGATATGATTATCTTGACATTTCAAGCCGATTTATTACAATGGAAACATAGCTCAGCCGGGTTTCCGAAAGGACAGGCAGAGAGCGAATGAATAGATAAGCGGCAGTGACCGGGAGGAGTAATCCGTCCGACCCCAGCAGAGAAAGGATCCAGCGCGCCGAAGCGCCAGGCTGAAAGATCCTGGGCCTCGTCCGGATGAAGGTCGCCCGCGAGCCGTATCGTTAATAAGAGCCGCGGCATTCCGGATTTCCGGGAGCTGTGGAAGTAAGGTGGTACCGCGGAACAATCCGTCCTTATGCGCAAGACGACGCACAAGGACGTTTTTTGATGAGAATGAGAAGAGGTGGAGAATGGACAAAAACCTGCCAAAGACATACGCCCCCAAAGAGTTCGAAGACCGTATCTATCAGACCTGGGAAGACAGCGGAGCGTTTCATGCCGATGTGAACAGTGAGAAAACACCCTACACGATCGTCATGCCGCCGCCCAACATCACCGGACAGTTGCACATGGGCCATGCGCTCGACCATACGATCCAGGATGTACTCACTCGCTGGAAGCGGATGGCCGGCTTTGACGCGCTCTGGCTGCCCGGCACTGACCATGCCAGCATCGCGACGGAAGTCAGGGTGGCGGATAAGCTTCGGGTTGAGGAAGGTATCACCAAGGAAGAACTGGGCCGCGAAGAATTCCTCAAAAGAGCCTGGGCCTGGAAGGAGACCTACGGCGGAAAAATAACCGAACAATGTCGTAAGCTGGGTGATTCCTGCGACTGGAAGCGGGAGCGCTTCACGATGGACGAGGGCTGCAACCGGGCAGTGACGGAGTTTTTTGTCCAGTTATATGAAAAGGGAATGATCTATAAGGGTAATCGCATCATCAACTGGTGCCCTTCCTGCGGAACCTCTTTGTCCGACGCCGAAGTGGAGCACGATGACAAAAAAGGCAAATATTACTATATACGCTACCCGGGCAGCGATGGTGGTCCCGGTCTGGTGGTAGCGACCTCGCGTCCCGAAACCATGTTCGGTGACGTTGCGGTGGCCGTTAATCCGGACGACGCGCGCTACCGTGATCTGATTGGTAAAACCGTCATTTTACCGCTGATCGACCGGGAGATTCCTGTCATCGCCGATCCCTATCCCGACATGGAAAAAGGCACCGGCGCGGTCAAGATAACCCCGGCGCACGATCCGAACGATTTTGAAGTCGGCTGCCGCCACGATCTGCCGTCTCCTTCCTGCATTGAAGAAGATGCTACCATGAACGACCTGGCAGGGAAGTATTCCGGCCTGGATCGCTATGCCTGCCGCAAAGCCTGGATTGCCGACCTTGACGCGGCTGGTTTTTTAGAGAAGATTGAAGAGATGGTGATCCCGATCGGCGAGTGCTACCGCTGTCACGATGTTGTTGAGCCAATGTTGTCGGAGCAGTGGTTCGTGCACATGGATGAGCTGGCGAAGCCGGCGATCGCCGCGGTGGAAAAGGGCGAAGTCCGCTTTGTGCCGGCGCGGTTTGAGAAAATCTATCTGCACTGGCTGGAGGAGATCCGCGACTGGTGCATATCCCGGCAATTGTGGTGGGGTCATCGGATACCGGCCTATTATTGCCAGGACTGCGGCGAGATGACAGTCGCCCGCAAGCAGCCGGATGTCTGTCCGGCCTGCCGAAGTTCACAGATCGTGCAGGATGAAGATGTGCTGGACACCTGGTTCAGTTCGGCTCTGTGGACCTTTTCAACGCTGGGCTGGCCGGAGCGGACGGAGGATCTGGCGCGCTACCATCCCACCGATGTCCTGGTCACCGGCTATGATATCATTTTCTTCTGGGTCGTCCGAATGGTTTTTTCCGCCTATGCGATGATGGATGAAGAACCCTTCCGCTATGTCTATGTGCACGGCCTGGTGCGCGATGGCGACGGCCGTAAGATGAGCAAGTCGCTGGGCAACGGGGTGGATCCTTTGGAGATCATCGACCAGTACGGCGCCGACGCGCTGCGTTTCATGCTGTCGACCGGCATCAGCCCGGGCAATGATCTCCGTTTTACTATGGACAGACTGGAGTCGTGCCGCAATTTCGCCAACAAACTGTGGAACGCCTCCCGCTTTGTCATCATGAATCTGAATGAGGGGGGCGACAGCACTCTGTACGCCCCCGGTGCGCCGTTGCCCGATGAACTGACGCTAGCTGATCGCTGGATTCTGGATCGCATTCGCCAGGCGGTTATCGAAGCGACTGCCAACATGGAAAAATTTGAACTGGCTTTAGCCGGTCAAAAAGTTTACGAACTGATCTGGAACGAGTATTGCGACTGGTACATAGAACTGGTCAAGACGCGCCTCTATGGCGATGACGAAGCGGATAAAGAAAGAGTACGCCGTATTCTGGTGCGCGGGCTGAGGGAAATGCTGAGCCTGCTGCATCCTTTCATGCCGTTTATCACTGAAGAGATCTGGAGTCACCTGCCGGGTTCGGATATGCTTTTAATCCGGGCCGCCTGGCCGAAGGCGGAAGCGTTACCGGCTGATCCGGCGGCCACCCGGCAAATGGAACTGGCGATGGATATTATTCGCAGCATCCGCAATATCCGGGCGGAAGCTGAGGCGCAGCCCTCACAGAAACTGCGCGTTCTGCTGGTGGCCGAAACGGCGGTCCTGAACAATATCCGGCTCTGCGAGACCCACATCCGTGATCTGGGCAATGTAGTTGATATTCACTATTTGAACGATAAGACGGAAGTTCCCGAAGCAGTTATGACCGGCGTGGTCGATCAGGTGGAAATCTTCGTGCCCCTGGATGACCTGATAGATTTTAAGGCCGAAGCAGTCCGTCTGGAAAAAGAAAGCGGACGCCTGAGCGGAGAAATCAACCGCCTGGGCATAAAACTGGCGAATACCGCGTTCACATCCAAAGCGCCCGCAGCGGTGGTGCAGGCGGAACGGGATAAATTGGACAAATATCAGGAGATGCTGGACAAAGTCGCCGAACGGCTGCTGCTGGTGCGCCAGAAATTAGAAAATGAAACAAGATCCGACATCTGACCGGAAGCGAAATACGGCGTATGAGCAAACGCTGGAACGCATCCACAGCTATATGCGCTTTGGCAGCAAATTGGGGCTGGAACGCATGAACAGTCTGCTGGAACGCATCGGCAACCCTGAGCGGCAGCTTCCCATCATTCATGTCGGGGGAACTAACGGAAAAGGGTCGGTTTGTCGTTACCTGGCTACTATGCTTAGCGCCGCCGGCTATCGCATCGGTCTCTATACCTCGCCCTATCTGGAAGAATTCACTGAGCGGATCGAGTTTGATGGTCAGGCGATCAGTCAGGATGATCTGGTCGAGTGCGCCGGAATGGTGCTGCGTCAGGCGGAAGCGATGGCAGCGGCAGGCGAGGAATCGCCGACAGAATTTGAGCTTGTGACTGCCATCGGCTTTCTGTACTTCAGCCGGCAGCCGGTTGACTTTGTTTTATTGGAAGTCGGCCTCGGCGGCCGCGGCGATTCGACTAACATAGTGAAACAGCCGCTGGCGACGGTAATCAGCTCTATTTCATTTGATCACATGGAAGTGTTGGGACATAGTTTGACCGCCATCGCGGCCGAAAAAGCCGGTATCATCAAGAGTGGCTGTCCGCTGGTGGCCCGGGTGGATGACGCGGCTGCCGCCGCAGTCATCAAACAGCGGGCGGCAGATTTGCGTGCGCCTTATTATGATGTCAATAAAGCCGTCATCAGCCGCTTGCAGTCTGATCTGGACGGTTACGCTTTCGATCTTGAGCTGGGGCCGGTCTTTCAGGAAGCGGGTGCGATCGGCCCGGCCCGGGTTCATTTGGGAATGCTGGGTCGGCATCAGGCGGAAAATGCCGCCTGCGCGCTGACAACTATCGAGATACTGCGCCGTCAGGGCACAGTCATGATAGAGTGGGAGCAGGCTGTGCGCGCGATCCGCGGCGCTCGCCAAAAAGGAAGGCTGGAAGTCCTTTCCCGGGACCCGCTGATCCTGATCGACGGCGCGCACAATGCCGCCGGCATGCAGGCGCTCAGCCAAGTCGTCCGCGATCTGTTTCAGGGGAAGCACATCCTCTGCGTCACCGGGATGCTGAAAGACAAAGAGGTCGATCACATGCTGCGCTCGCTATATGATATGAAAGTCGATCTTCTGGTGACAGAGCCGGACAACCCGCGCCGCTTACCGGCTGAGGAGATACGCCAAAAGATAGAAGCGGACGGACAGGCCTGCCAGATGGCGGAGCACTGGTTCGACGCTGCCAGGTCAGCTATCAGAAAGGCTCCCGAGTATGATATAATATTATTTACCGGATCGCTTTATTTGATCGGGCCGATCAGGCAGTATCTGACTGCCGGTAGGGTCGATCGGACCGCGAGGTGAGCAACGTGAAAAAAAAGAATAAGGTTCTGCTCATATATAATCCGAACGCCGGCAACGGGATGATCAGAGTCAACCTCGATCGCATCATTGCGGCTTTTCATAAAAAAAAGATCTTTGTCTGGCCGCTGCGCATCGGTCGTCCGTCGTTACTGGCTGCTGCAATGCAGGAACTCCGTCAGCGGGAGGATTTTTTGAAGGTGATCGCTGCCGGGGGTGACGGAACTATCAATACCGTGGTCAACGCTATGATGAAAGCAGAGGTGAACTTGCCGCTGGCTGTTTTTCCGACCGGCACGGCGAACGATTTTGCCAGCTACTTCGATTTGCCGACCGATATCGATGGAATGATTCAGGTCGCTCTTGAAGAAAACTATATCTGCTGCGATGTCGGCCTGGTCAACAATGAGAAATACTTTGTGAATGTGGCGGCGATGGGTCACTTGGTTGACGTAAGCCAGAAGACCGATCCAGACATTAAAAACACACTGGGGGTCATTTCATACTACCTGCGAGGGGTGACCGAGCTACCCAAGATGCAGCCGATTCCGATCCGCATTAGGAGCGCCGAGGTCGAGGCCGAAGAGCTGATGTTTTTCATGCTGGTGATGAACGGCCGTTCAGCAGGTGGCTTCAGGCGTATCGGGGCGATATCGGAGATCAACGACGGCCTGTTGGATGTGATGGTCTTCCGCGAGATGCCCGTTACCGAAATGCCCCTGTTGATTATTGCTTTCGCGCAGGGAAATCATCTGAAGAACAAAAATGTTCTGTATTTCCAAACCAGTCACTTAATCGTTGAAGCCGATCAGAAGGTCGGCACCGATGTCGATGGGGAAAAGGGCTGTGCGTTCCCGCTGGACATTCGCTGTCTGCCATCGGCTTTGAATGTTAACATTAAGCGCAGCGATATGCCGGGATCCGGCCGGTAGGAAACTGAAGCGTCCGGATGTATTCGGCATATAAAAGGAGAGAGGTATTGATGACAATATTAGCCGCCTACGCTGTGCCCCATCCGCCGCTGCTCATTCCGGAAGTCGGCCGCGGGCAGGAGCGGAAGGTCGCAGCCACGATAGAAGCTTATAAAAAGATTGCGTTGGAAGTCGTCGCCGTCGAACCGGATTGCGTAGTCATTCTGACGCCGCATGGAACAGTTTATTCCGACTACATTCATATTTCGCCCGGGGACCAGGGCAAAGGCAGCTTCGCCGCCTTTGGAGTGCCGGGGGTTAAACTGCAAGCCGATTACGATACCGGGCTGATCGACGCGATTTCTGAACAGGCGTCACGGATTGATCTGGCCGCCGGCCCGCTGGGAAGTAAAAACGCCGACTTAGATCACGGCACTCTGATTCCGCTGTATTTTCTGCGACAGGCAGGATACGACGGCCCTATCGTTCGGGCGTCAATCTCTGGCCTGAGTCCGATCGACCATTACCGCTTTGGGGTCTGCATTCAAAAAGCGGCGCGGGAGCTGGGTCGACGCATTGTGGTGGTGGGCAGCGGCGACTTGTCTCATCGCTTAAAGGATGAGGGCCCCTATGGTTTCGCGCCGGAAGGCCCGGTCTTTGACCGGGAGATCATGGATATCCTGGGTGAAGCTGATTTCAGCCGTTTGCTCACGCTGGATCCGGAATTGGCGGAAGGTGCCGGAGAATGCGGCCTGCGTTCATTTCAGATCATGGCCGGCTGCCTGGATGGAACAGCGGTGACCAGTCGGGTTCTTTCCTATGAGGGACCTTTTGGAGTCGGCTATGGGATCGCGGCTTTTCAGCCGACCGGTCCGGACGCGAAAAGGCATTTTGGACAGCTTTATGAAATACAGGAAAAGGAACGCCTGCAAACGCTCCGCAGTGAGGAGAGCCCCTATGTCCGTCTTGCCCGGGCCGCGCTGGAGAGTTATCTGCGCGATCAGAGCCGGCCGGCTTTGCCGGATGATTGGCCGGAAGAGGCAAAGGGACGGCGCGCCGGGGTTTTTGTGACGCTCAAGAAGGACGGTCAGCTGCGCGGTTGCATTGGAACGATCGCGCCTGTTGAAGCTGATGTGGCGGCGGAGATTATGCGCAATGCTGTCAGTTCGGGGGTCGGTGATCCGCGCTTTGACCCGGTTCAACCTGAAGAGCTGCCGAAACTGGTTTACAGCGTCGATGTGCTGGGCGCACCGGAAGCGGTAGACGGACCGGAGCGGCTTGATCCGCAGCGTTATGGCGTCATCGTCACCCACGATCAGCAGAGAGGTTTATTGTTGCCGGCTTTGGAAGGCGTACGATCGGTCGAACAACAGTTAAAAATCGCACTGGCGAAAGCAGGTATAGCAGAGGATGCGCCTTATAAAATCGAGCGCTTTGAGGTGGTGAGGCACAAATGACACAGACAAACGAAAAGGAAAAAAATGTAAAAACGACAGCGGCAGACGGAAAGGCCATTTGTCGGATTTGTCCCCGCGCTTGTCAACTGACGGAAGAGCAACTAGGCTGGTGCCGGGGGAGAGTAGCGCGCGGCGGCGAGGTTGTTTCCGCTAATTATGGAAAGGTGACTTCGATCGCACTTGATCCAATGGAGAAAAAACCGCTGCGGCGGTTCGCATCGGGCCGCACCATCCTTTCTGTCGGCAGTTATGGTTGCAATCTGGCTTGCTCCTTTTGCCAGAATTCCGATATTTCCATGGGCGGAGAGGAGCGGACCGTCTATCAGGTGACTCCGGAATTTCTTGTCAAAAGAGCACTGGAGATGAAGGCGGCCCGCAACGTTGGTCTGGCTTTCACCTATAACGAGCCATTGATCGGCTACGAGTTCGTACGCGATTGTGCGCAGCGCCTGCTCGAGACCGATCTCAAGAATGTGGTGGTGACCAACGGCTATATCTGTGAAGAGCCGTTGGCAGAGTTGCTGCCGTTGATACATGCCTGGAACATTGACCTGAAGAGCATTTCAGAAGATTTTTACCGCTCGATCGGCGGAGATCTTGCCACGGTACAGCGCACCATCCGGCAGGTAGCGGAAGTCAGTCATGTTGAGTTGACCTTTTTGGTCATCCCGGGCTTGAACGATACGAAGGAGGAGATGGAGCAGATGGTCGACTGGATCTGCTCGGTCGATCCCGAAATGCCGCTGCACATCAGCCGTTTTCGTCCGGCCTTCAAAATGACCGACCGGGCAGAAACGCCGGTCGAAACTCTCAAGGAGCTGGTTGAAATTGCTCGCCGGCGTTTGAAATATGTCTATCCGGGGAATTTGCGGTCATCGGAAGAGCGCTTTTAGTTTTTAAGATCGACAAAAAGGAGGAGGAGAGCCATGAGATGTCCATACTGTGATGTACAGGATTCCAGGGTGATAGATTCCAGACCGACGGAGGAAGGCCATGCCATTCGCCGCCGGCGGGAGTGTGACAACTGTGGCAAACGCTTTACGACCTATGAGAAACTTGAAGAAATACCGCTAATGGTCATAAAAAAAGACGGCAGCCGGCAGACCTTCGATCGGAACAAGGTACTGGCCGGCATCATCAAGGCCTGCGAAAAGCGGCCGGTGCCTCTGGCCGATATAGAAGAAGCGGCCAACCAGATCGAACGTCAGCTGAGCGGCTCTGCAGAAAAGGAAGTCTCCAGTCAGGCGATCGGCGAGTTGATCATGGAAATGCTGAAGGACCTCGATGAAGTCGCTTATGTGCGCTTTGCTTCTGTCTACCGGCAATTCAAAGATGTGAATACTTTTGTGGCTGAGATAGAAAAGCTGCTCGACGATGGAAAAGGGAAAAGGACATGAGCAAAGAAAAGCCGGTTAAGATTGCTATCGACGGCCCGTCCGGCGCGGGCAAGAGCACCATCGCCAAACGGGTAGCCGCTGAACTGGGCTACGAATACATTGATACCGGGGCAATGTATCGGGCGGTTGCCTATAAGATGCTGAAGAATAAGGTTGGCCTGGATGACACGGCCGCCTTAAGCGCCCTGCTCGACGATACGAAGATCGATCTTCGGCAGGGAGTATTTTTTCTTGATGGAGAAGAATTGGGCGATCAGATCCGCACACCGGAGGTCACGCAAATGGCGTCTGACGCTTCAGCTTTGCAGCAGGTCAGACAAAAATTGGTCGCCCTGCAGAGAGCGCTGGGCGACCGTCAGAATGTCGTTATGGATGGGCGGGATATCGGCACCAATGTGTTTCGCGACGCTCCCTACAAATTCTTTTTGACCGCCTCGCTGGATGAAAGAGCCAGACGTCGTTGCGTTGATTTTCGCGACCGCGGTCAGATCCGCGACTTGCAGGAAGTGCGCCGGGAAATTGAACAACGCGATTATAATGACAGCCATCGGGTACTCGACCCGCTGCGTCCGGCCGAGGATGCGGTCATGCTCGACAGCACCTGTATGTCGATCGATCAAGTGACGAATTATATCGTTGGTTTTATTCGCTCAGATCAGACGTAAAGCGATGTATAAACAGACCGCTGCCCAGCTTGGGTTCAAACCAGGTCGATTTGGGCGGCATGATTCTGTTTTCGTCGGAAATGGTCATCAGATCCGGAATTTGGACCGGATAGAGCGCGAAAGCCACCGTCATGTCGTCATGTACCCGGCGTTCCAGTTCTTCCAGGCCGCGGATTCCGCCAATAAAATCGATCCGCTGATCAGTCCGAGGGTCGGTAATCCCGAGCAGGGGCGCCAGTACCTGATCCTGCAGGATGCAAACGTCTAGACCGGCGATCAGATCATCCGGTATTATGTCCGGCTTGGCTGTCAGGCGATACCAGCAATCTCTTAAATACATGGTGAAGACATGTTTTCGGTCCGGCTTGGCCGGGCCGTTTTTTTCTTCTATCTTTTCGATGTCGAAGCGGCTTTGCAGGGCGTCTAAAAATTCACTTTCAGAGAAACCGTTGAGGCCGCTGACCACCCGGTTGTAAGCCATTAGGTAAAGTTCCTGTTCGGGGAAGAGCACGGCCATAAAAAAGTTAAATTCGGCGGCGTCACTAAAGGCAGGCTGCTCCTGGCGGCGCTGTTCGCCGATGTGAGCGGCGGAAGCCGACCGATGGTGGCCATCAGCGATATATAGGGCGGGTACAGTTGCGACCAGGCTGGTCAGCCGCTCGATCATTTCTTCCTGATCGACTACCCAGAGAATGTGATCGACTTTGTTGGGATCTGTCAGTCGGTAAACCGGTTCATGCCGGTCAGCCCAATCTTCAAGTGTCTGTGTAAATCCCGGAACTTCCCGGAAAGTCAAAAAAACTGGTTCAGTATGTGCGTCGCAGGCATCGAAGTGCCGGATTCGATCGGCTTCCTTCTCTCTGCGCGTTAGTTCATGCTGTTTGATAGTACCATCCAGATAGCTGTCGATCGGCACGCAGCCGACCAGGCCGGTCTGCCTGCGTCCATTCATGATCTGGCGGTAGATGTAGTAGCAGGGTCGGGGATCTTCGATCAGCCAGCCGTTTTCCAAAAAATGGTCAAGGTTGGATCGCGCTCTTTTGTAAACTTCGTTATCATAGGGACCCACTGTGTCAGGTAGATTGATCTCGGATCGGGTAATGTGCAAAAAACTGGCCGGTTTATCCGCCGCCATGCAGGCGGCTTCCCGGCGATCCATTACATCATAGGGCAGGGACAGCATTTCGCCGGCGCGTTCCGGGATTGGCCGGACGGCGGCAAATGGTCGGACTGAGGCCAATTGCGTTCACTCCTTTCAACTCAACAGCTTATATTATAGGGGCGGCAACCGGCCCGGTCAAGAGGGGCAATGGACGTATTGGTTAAGGGGCGGCAGCCGGGTCGGTCAGACAAAATGGCGGAATTGGCCGGCGAAGCGGCTTTTGTTGACAAATGAACTTTTGCAGGATAAAGTTGAAACGAATTCGCAGGATGTTCCGAACATGATTGAGGAGTTTTATGTATCAGGATAAAACCTCGGCAGATGCATTTTCATCCCTGCATCCGGCGGTGAATTTCTTTTTCTTCGGCTTGGTGATTATCTTCACCATGTTGTTTCAACATCCGATCAGCCTGCTGTGTTCACTGATCGCCGGCTTGTCATATGCGATTTTTCTGGTAGGACGCCGCGCTTTGGTGTTTTTTTTGAAATTTCTCTTGCCGCTGGCGCTTCTTGCCGGTTTGATAAATCCGCTGTTTAATCATGAGGGGAAAACAATAATTGGCTATTTCCCCGGCGGCAATCCCTTGACGCTGGAGGCTATTCTATACGGCATCTTTGCGGCAGTGATGCTGGCTGCTGTCGTGAGTTGGTTTTATTGCTATCAGGCAGTGATGACCTCAGACAAGACTTTGATGCTGCTCGGCCGGATGATACCGGCTTTGTCGCTGATATTGACGATGGCTCTGCGCTTTATTCCACACTTCGCGGAGCATTTCAGAACCGTTCGCGCAGCACGCAAAACTCTGGGTCAGAGACTTCCGGAAGGTCGTTTTGGCAGCTTGCGTGAAGGGGCCCGAACACTGGGCGGCTTGCTGGTCTGGGCTTCAGAAAACGCCATTGAAACAGCTGACAGTATGCGCAATCGGGGCTACGGACAGGCCGAGCGTACACACTATATACCGGTTCGTTTAACCGGTAGGGATAAACGCATGCTGGCGGCGCAGGGCGGAATGGCCGGATTGCTGATAGCGGGAGCCGTGGGAGGCGGTTTCGGCTGGTACTATTATCCTGGTTTCGCCAGCCCTGGCAATGGCCCGATAACAGCTGTGACACTGGGCGCTTTTGCGCTGCTGTGTCTGTTTCCGCTGTTTGTGAATGGAGAGGAGGCCTGGCGATGGAGATCTTCAGCCTCAGACAGCTGAGCTTCCGCTATCCTGAATGCTCAAAGGCTGCCCTCGACCAGATCGATCTGAACATTAAACAGGGCGAATTTTTGTTGCTGTGCGGCCTTTCAGGCTCGGGTAAATCGACCCTGCTGCGCCTGCTCAAGCCGCAGATGGCGCCTGCGGGCAGTTTGCAGGGAGAGCTGCGTTATCTGGGTCGGGCACTGGCGGATCTATCCCCGGCGAGGCAGGCCAGAGAGGTCGGATATGTCGGTCAGTCGCCGGAAAACAGTCTGGTAACGGATAAAGTCTGGCATGAACTCGCTTTTGCGCTGGAAAGCCTGGGCGAAAGACCAGAGAAAATCAGGCTGCGGGTGGCTGAGATGGCGAACTATTTCGGCATCCAACACTGGTTCCATAAAAGCGTCAACGAGCTTGCGGGGGGACAGAAGCAGATTCTCAATCTGGCGGCGGTGATGACAACGGATCCGAGCGTTATTTTGCTGGATGAGCCAACCAGTCAGCTGGATCCGGTGGCGGCGGTCGAATTTATGGACATGGTCGGGCGAGTTAACCAGGACTTGGGAGTGACGGTCGTACTGGCCGATCATCGTCTGGACGAACCGGCTGCCTTAGCCGACCGGATCGCGGTTTTGCACGAAGGACGCTGCGTGATGGCTAAAGAAGCAGCGGATGCGATTCAAAAACTGGCAGTGGTTGAACATCCGATGCTGGCGGCAGCGCCGGCGGCAGCCCGCCTGTGGGCGTGTATGCAAAAACTGGAGACGGATGTCGCAAAGCGGCCGATGGCTAAAGATGTGAGTCAGCCGGCGATTACAGATGCAAGCCGACCGCCGATTACGGTGGGAGAGGGGCGGCGCTGGATCACAGAGTATCTGGCAGCCTGTCAGGCTGCGTCTTTGCAAACCAATGAGGAAGGCAGCGGGACTGCGCCTCCGCGGGCCGATGAAAGAGTCAGTGAGGCTGCGCCTCCGCGGGCCGATGAAAGAGTCAGTGAGGCTGCACCGCCGCGAGCCGATGCCGATGATGAGACTGGTGAGACTGTGTCTGCGCAAGCCGATGATGTTTCGTCTATGCGAGCCGCCCGGAACAGAGATATAGCGGCGCTTCGCTTCGATGAACTCTGGTTTGCTTACGAAAAAAATAAACCGACGGTGCTGAAGGATCTCAGCTTTGAGCTGCGGAGCGGTGAGATTGTCTCTTTGATGGGCGGCAACGCGTCTGGAAAATCGACCCTGCTTCAGCTGGCAGCCGGAATTCTGAAACCGCAGCGGGGCCGTATTCTCATCAAAGATCAGGATCTGACCGGCCTGTCGGATCGGCAGCGCTACGCTAAAACCTTGGCCTGGCTGCCGCAAACGCCGGCCGCCTTATTTCAGACAAATTCCGTCAGAGCTGAACTGGCCGCGGCTGCTGGTCTGCCCTTAGGGCTTTTAAGCGTGGCCAAGGAGCCAGCGGTTGGAGACGAATTGACAGCTGAAAGCAGGCCGGCGACTGAAAGCGGGCCGGCGACTGAAAGCGAATCGGCGGCTGAAAGCGGGCCGGCGACAACAGCTTGTGAAATTGTTATCAAGCTGGGTTTAGCAGAACTGTTAGACCGCCATCCCTTCGACCTCTCGGGAGGAGAGCAGCAGAAACTGGGCCTGGCGATCGTCTTGCTGAAAAGAGCCTATATTCTGCTGCTCGATGAACCTACCAAGGGCATTGATCGTCAAGCTACCGCGGTGATCGCTGATCTTTTGCGGGCAGAGGCGAAGAGAGGAGCTGCCATTCTAATCGCCAGCCATGATGTTGATTTTAACGCTGCTATGGCGGATCGCTGCCTGCTTCTGTTCGACGGCGGCATCCAGTCGGAAGCGGAGCCGCATGAATTTTTTAATGGCAATAAATTTTACACTACAGCGATCAATCGGATCATTCGGCCGTGGTTTCCGGGAGTTATCACGGTTGAAGAAGCAGCGGCTGCTCTGTTGGCGCAGGATAAGACCGGCATAAACGATGCCGGTGATGGGTCAGGGCCTGACGGGAATGGTGTCGGTGGGTCAGGGTCTGACGTGAGCGATGCCGGCGAATCAGGGTTCGGCGGGAATGATGCTGGTGAATCGGGAGGCGATGGGAATAAAACCGGCGCCCCGGGCAAAGGATCAGCGGAGACTGGTTTTTCCGGTCGCGGCTATGTCGGAGTCGCCGGGCGCCTGAGGCAGGCTGCCTGGCTGCTGCTGCCGCTGACGGTGGTGGCCGGATATTATTTGTTCGGTGAACGCCGTTACTTTTTGATATCGATCCTGCTCATCATTGAGGCGCTTGGGCTCTTTGCGCTCCGGTTTGAAAAGAAACGTCCGCCCGCCCGTGAAATAGTGCTGATCGCCGTACTATGCGGCGCCGGCGTGGCCGGCCGGCTGGCTTTATATATGATTCCCCAGTTCAAGCCGGTCACTGCGGTGGCTGTTTTGAGCGGCGTCACTTTAGGCGCGGAAGCCGGTTTTATGGTTGGCAGTCTGTCGATGTTTCTGTCTAATATTTTAATGGGCCAGGGTCCCTGGACTCCCTGGCAGATGATCGCCATGGGTCTGATTGGCTGGCTGGCGGGGAAGTTGTTCTATAAAAGGCACGGCAGAGAGCAGATCCGCCGCCTGCCAGTTACTGTTTTCGGGGGTTTGGCGACCTTTCTGATCTACGGCCTGATTATGAATTCGGCGACTGTGCTCATAACGCAGAATCAGCCGACTCCGGGCATGTTTCTGGTGTTCATAGCGCAGGGCTTGCCCTTTGATTTGGTGCATGCCGGAGCGACCGTTCTCTTTCTGTGGTGGCTGACTGAACCTTTTGCGGCAGCTGTGCAGCGGATCCGCATCAAGTACGGTTTTTCGCGATAAAGTTTTGCGGAGCCCTGTAAACAAAAAACCTTGACAGGGCATGAAGCGCGTGGTACGCTGTCCGGGAAACAATCAAGATGCAAAAAGAAAAGTAGTTATGCACCGAGGACAATAGCTGATGCCTGAAAACTTTTCCGCTATAAATCTGCTTTATGATTTCTACGGCGACCTGCTGGCCGAAAGGCCGCGGGAGTTGTTCCGCTTGTATTACGAAGAAAACTACAGCTTGGCGGAGATTGCGGAGATCAGCGGCTTGACCCGGCAGGGCGTTCACGAATCTGTTCGTCGGGCAACCATGCGCCTGCAAGCTTATGAGAGAGCGCTGGGACTGGCCGCTCGTTTCGAGATGAATGATCGCAGACTAAACGAAGCGATCGCGGCACTTGACAGGCTGATTGCCAAGCCGGAAGGAGCGCTGTCCGATAAAGCAGAGTTGCGGCAGATCCGCCGGACGCTGACCGCTCTGATAGAAACAAATTGACCGGTACCAGCATTAAAAAGGAGATCGTAAATGGCTTTTGAAGCTTTATCAGATAAATTGCAGCAGGTTTTCAAACAACTGAAGGGCAAGGGCGTCCTGACGGAAGACGACATCAATGCCGCTATGCGCGAAGTCAAACTGGCGTTGTTGGAAGCTGATGTTAACTTCAGGGTGGTTAAGGATTTCGTCGCCTCAGTTAAAGAAAAATCGCTCGGCGAAGAGGTTTTAAACAGCCTGACGCCCGGCCAGCAGGTGATCAAGATCGTGCATGAACAGTTGGTCGAACTGATGGGCAGCGCCAATAGCAAGCTGACCTACTCACCCAAAGGCTTTACCGTTATTATGCTGGTAGGTCTGCAGGGCTCCGGTAAAACCACTACCTGCGGAAAATTAGCCATGCATCTAAAGAAAAACGGCAAAAATCCGATGATGGCAGCCTGCGACGTTTATAGGCCGGCGGCGATCGATCAGCTGGAGATCGTCGGCCAGACAGTCGGTGTGCCGGTCTTCACGATGCGCGACAATAAACACCCCGAAGAAATCGCCGAAGCTGCCTGTAAAGAAGCGGAATACAAAGGCTATAATGTCTTGTTGGTAGATACTTCCGGGCGCTTACACATCGACGAAGCACTGATGGACGAGCTCGCCCGCATCAAAAAGCGGACGCGGCCGCACGAAGTGCTGCTGGTGGTCGATGCGATGACCGGGCAGGATGCTGTAAACGCTGCTGACGGCTTCAATCAGGCGATCGGTATCGACGGCATCATAATGACCAAGCTGGATGGCGATACCCGGGGCGGAGCAGCGCTGTCAGTCCGTTCAGTGACCGGAAAACCCATCAAGTTTGCAGGTATGGGAGAAAAAATGGATGCGCTGGAAGCCTTCCATCCTGAGCGCATGGCTTCACGCATACTTGGCATGGGCGACATGATGAGCCTGATCGAGAAGGCGCAGGAGACTTACGATGATGAGCAGGCGGCGGAGCTGGAAAGGCGGATCCGGCGCAACGAATTCACGCTGGAAGATTTTTTAGAGCAGTTCGGGCAGATCCGCAAGATGGGCGGGCTGTCTAAGCTGATCGATATGCTGCCCGGCATGGGTGGACAGAAAATGAAGGATATCGATCTCGATCAGAGCGAGAAAGAGTTTACGCATATGGAGGCGATCATCCGCTCTATGACGCGCGAAGAAAGATTGAACCCTGATATTTTGAATGCCAGCCGGCGTAAACGCATCGCTGCCGGTTGCGGTCAGCCGGTTTCTAAGATCAATCAGCTGATTCGCAAATACGACGACACCAAAAAAATGATGAAACATTTTAATTCGGGGTCGAAATTCAAACGAAACCAGATGTTCCGGGGACTGCAGTAACGATAACGATCCCGATCGCAGGCCGACCCGACAAGAGCCAGCCTGGCGTTTAATAACGGATATTACCGAGGAGGAAAGAAGATGTCAGTTAAAATCAGACTTAAGCGCATGGGCGCGAAGAAAAAACCTTTTTACCGTGTCGTGGTGGCTGACTCCAGAGCGCCCAGAGACGGCAAATTCATTGAGGAGTTGGGTTATTACAATCCGATGAAAGAGCCGGCGGAAATCAAGATCGACGCTGAAAAAGCGCAGAAATGGCTGGCCAACGGAGCACAGCCGACCGATACCGTCCGCAATCTGCTGAAGAAAGCCAACATCGTCAAACCGGCGGCAGAGGCGGCGCCGGCAGAAGCAGAAGCGGCCGAAGTTGAAGCGGCTGAGGTTGTGGACGCGGCCGGAGCTGAAGAAGCAGAGGTTGCACCGGCAGAACCGGCCGGCGCCGAAGCATGATGCGTGTTGCAACCGGTTAATAGAAAGTGGTGAATGAAAAATGACCGAATTGGTCGAAATGATCGCCAAATCATTGGTGGACCACCCTGAGGCAGTTAGTGTCAAATCTGTGGCGGGACGCAATGCGACGGTGATCGAGCTGAGAGTCGCGCCCGAAGATATGGGCAAGGTGATCGGCAAGCAGGGCCGGATTGCCAAAGCAATTCGTACGGTCGTCAAAGCAGCGGCGACCAAAGCCAATGTAAAAGTTGCGGTCGAAATCGTTCAGTGATCCTGCACGAAGAGGGGCACATGTCATTTTTGGCATGTGCCGTTTTTTAGAAAAGGGAAGAGAATGAAGAAAGCGGACGAACTGCTGGCAAAGACCGACGAGCTGTTTCGCCTGGGGGTGGTTTCGAGCGCAGTTGGACTGCGCGGTGAGTTGCGGGTCTTCGTCTATGCCGACGGGCCGGAGATCTTTGAGCAGATCGATCATGTCTTGATGAACGGAAAAAGAATCCCCCTTATTTCAGTTCGTCGTCATAAAGGTCAGGCGGTGATTACTCTGGCGGGCATCAGCGACCGCCAGGCGGCGGAAGATTGCCAGGGAAAGGAATTGTTCATAGAACGCGCCGCCCTGCCTGTCCTGGAAGAAAACAGCTATTATATTAAAGACCTCATCGGTCTGCAGGTGCAGGATGAAGCGGGCGCGGCGCTGGGGGAACTGGCAGAAGTGCTGTTGGGTCCGGCGCAGGATATATACCGAGTTGCGAAACCGGCCGGCGGCAATTATTTTATTCCGGCGGTCGAAGCCTTCGTTGTTGATGTCGATCTGGCCGCCGGTAGGATGACAGTGCGTTTGATTGAAGGTTTGGATGCTCTATGAAAATTGATGTGCTGACACTTTTTCCCGAAATGTTCCGGTCTGTTCTGGAACACAGCATGCTGAAGCGAGCTCAGGATGCCGGTTTGTTGCGTGTGCAGCTAACCGATGTGCGCGATTATACGCTGGACCGCCATAATCGGACAGATTTTCCGCCCTTTGGCGGCGGCGCCGGCATGGTCATGGGTCCGGAGCCGGTATTTCGCGCTCTGCGCGCAATCAATGCGAAAGGCTGCCGCATCATCTATATGTCACCCAAAGGCCGCCGGCTCGAACCGGATCTGGTCAAAGAGCTGGCTGCCGAACCGGAGCTGGTCATTCTGTGCGGCCACTATGAGGGGATCGATCAGCGCGTCATCGATTACTGGAAGATGGAGGAAATATCGATCGGCGACTATATTTTGACAGGCGGCGAGCTTCCAGCGATGGTGTTGATCGACAGTCTGGCCCGCTTACAACCCGGTGTGCTGGGTAGCGAGGCTTCGCATGATGAAGAGTCGGTGTATTCTGGCTTGCTGGAATATCCGCACTATACCCGGCCGCGCTGTTTTGAAGAACTGGCGGTGCCCGAAGTTCTGCTGTCCGGCGACCATGCTGCCATCCGGCGCTGGCGTTTGATCGAGGCACTGCGGTTGACCAGAAGCCGGCGGCCTGATCTCTGGCAGGCATTTTTAGAACAGGCCGATCAGCTGGATAAAGATGACCGGAAAATATTGGCTGCCGTAGTGGCTGAAACTGACGGCCCGGCAGAGGATGGAACAGATTTGTAGCAGCAGAGGCGGGGTCAGATCTGTAGAAGCATAGGTGGAGACAGACCCGGCTTGTCAGCCTTTGTCCCGGCGTATATAATAATTTTATGGCCAAAGCGATCATTAAACGCAATAAAATCATTCTTTATCTGTTCCTGAGCCTGGTTGGCGTGCTGTTCGTCATCCTGTACGTGATACCGGCTGTTACCGGCGCCCTGACCCCGACGACGCTGATCGAATATGGCAGCATCCAGACGATCGATAAGGCAGAGGTGCTGATCGTCCGTTCAGAGAAACTGGTCGCCGCTGATACAGAAGGCGACCTGACCTATTATTTTGAAGACGGTGAATATCTGCGCAAGGGTGCCAAAATCCTTGACATCGCCGGTTCAGAAACGCAGTATGTGGCAGAGCAGAGCGGTTTCGTCAGCTATTATTGCGACGGCCTGGAAAAAGATCTCACTCCGGCGACG
>DUVF01000002.1 GCA_012841165.1 Clostridiales bacterium | reverse complement strand
TCATCTGCCGTATAACTTCGTCCGGTTGTTCGATGTCCACGCATATCGCGGTTCCGCCGGCTGCGCTGATAGCTAAGAAACAGACCAGCCAATGGTAGCTGTTCTCGCTGACGATGGCGACATGCTTGCCGAAAGCGCCAGCAGCGAGCAAATTGCGGCGGCAGCAGTCAATCTGATCGAGCATCTCTTTATAAGTGAAACTATGTTCCTTAGCGTGAAAATCATAATAAACGACGGCTGTCTTTTCGGAATATTGCTTGAGCAGATCGAGATATTCGATCAGGTTGTCACAATCCTTTGCGGGGTAAAGGGGGTATGGTTTCATTTTTTATATCTCCTGTAGGTATGCCTTTTTAAGACTGGCCAGATCTGCTTCGATAGCGTCTCGGTCTTCAGAAAGCATAGCGATGAAATGTTTCACATATTCAGCGTCAAATTGGGTGCCGCTGCAACGGATGAGTTCCTCTATCGCTTCTTCATGGGTTTTACTCTGACGATAGCGTCTGTGAGACGACATAGCGTCAAAGGCGTCAGCGATCGTGATCATGCGTGCCTCTTCCGGTATCTCATCGCCTGTGAGACCATCGGGATAACCTTTGCCGTCGATACGTTCATGGTGGCTGTAGATAATTTCTGTAATATTTTTGAATAAAGACAGTGATTCGAGCATGTTATATCCATAAAGCGGATGTTTGTTAATAATCTGCCTGTCTTCATCTTCTAATCGCTGATCAGACAATAGGATCCGATCCGGCACAGCTAATTTGCCGATGTCGTGAAACAAGCCGGCGACTCTCACCCGCTCGCAAAAGGCGTCGTCTTTGCCTATATACATGGCCAGACGGTGCGCCAGATAAGACACCCGGTCGGAGTGGCCGCTGGTATAGATATCACGGGCGTCGACCATCTTCCGGATGGCTTTTATCATTTCCAGATAGTTATTGTTCAGCAAGGCGGTGTTGGCATAATTTGTCAAAACACCGGAGATCTGGCTGGAGAAGAGCTGAAAGAGCTGACTCTGATAGGGGGAAGGAGGATTTTTCAGCTTTATCAATAGTCCTCCTAAAACTTGCTCCTGAGGGTCGGTCAGCTGTGAGAACATATATTTTGGATGATCTTTGGCAACTGTCTGCATTTTTTGCAGCCAACCAGGCAGCTGGGGTGAGTCAAAATTTGCCAGCAGGTTGCCGGAACGAAATACAGCTAAAGGAGACTGGTTGTCCGGCCGATGCGTTACGATTACCAGAAGCAAGCCTTGCAGTTCACTCCACAGAGAACCGGCGGTTTTAAGTATGGTCTGGCCGAGCCGCTGCGGGTCCTTTTGGCAGTATAATTCGGGAAGCGCCTCAGTTAACTGTGCCGTATCCTTTTGATGTTTGCGGATTAATTTCATTTGGCGGATCGACTTTACGCAGGATTCGACCAGTAGTTCAAGCTGGTCAAAGCGGTCGCTTTTTTCATAGTAAGCTTGGATATCGAAGTTCCTTATTGTCTTGATGGGAGGCGCCAGGCTTTTGTGGCCGGTCAGCAGGATGATGAAGATATCCTGATTAAACTGTCGGATTTGTTCGACCACCTGATCGCCACAGATCGGCGTCATCAGAAAATCCAGGATCAGGATGTCGTAGTGTCCTTCGCGTATCCTCTCAATCGCACGAAGAGGCTCGGTGTCGGTATCTACATTAAAGCCGACGCCTTGAAAATAAGAGCGCAACGTGTCGACCATGAGGGGGTCATCATCTAAAGCGAACAGGGTAATGTCATTGACTTGCTGTTTATGCTTTGATAATCTCATCAAAAACTTTCCTTTCTTCATGCATATTTGAAATCTGGACTTTCTCCAGCGGGATTGAGACGCCAAAGATAGCTCCGCCGGTGGGATTGTCCTTTTCCCATATCTTTCCGTCGAACTTTCCTCTTATAATCGCGTTCGAAATATAAAGTCCCAGACCGGTTCCCCCGGCGCCTTTGCTGGTGATCATTTCCTTGAAAAGGCGTTCGCGAATCTTTGGTTCAAGACCGGGGCCTTCATCTTTAACGTAGATGTCTAAATGTTCATTCTCCAAATGTGTCCCCAGGCATATGACGCCGCCCCCGGTTTCCTGCATCGCATGGATGGCGTTGGTGACGAAGTTGTTTAATACCTGTATCAGATTGTTGATGTCCCCCAATATGGTGAAGTGAGAAGCTGTCTGATCATTTTCGAAAACCAGCTGGCAGTTGCCGCTTTGCAGTTCGTGGCGCATCAGCAGGTGTGTCCGCTTAAAGAGCTCTTCGATCGTAAAGACTATCTCGCTGGAACTGATCGCGTTTGCTGCCTGCCCCTTTATAGCGGAGATAATATCGGACATGTAGGAGCAGGACTCTCGTATCTTGTGCAGCCAGTCAACTGCTTCGGCGTGCATTTCCTGGTAATCGGCAAGCGTGACATTGGGATTGCCCTGTGATTCGATACATTCGCTGACCAACCTATCGATGGCGGAAGCGCAGCCGGAAATACCCATGATCGGTGTTTTCAGGTTGTGCGCCAGGCCGCCGATCATCTGACCAAGGAAGGCCAGCCGTTCCTGCTCTAACATGCGGTTTTGATTGTCTTGCAATTGCTGCAGATTTTTCTTGATCTCGGTGAAATCTTTGAAAAGGATGATGAAACCGGAGAGGCTGTTATTGATGAGCAGGGGCGTGACGTCGGTGATATAGTAGCGGCGGATGTATTCGCCGGAACTGTCAGGCTGGTTTATGGTTTGCTCATACGAGACTTTAGAAAGGCTGTCCCGGCATGATTCTACAGATGTCAGGAGATTATAGAAAAAGCTGCCCGTTTCTTCCGAGCTGGCGGCTGCCAGATCCTCAAGCGAGCGGCCTTCAACTATACCGTAGCGCTGCCCCAGCGACCGCTTGAAGGAATTGTTGTAATCAATGACTATGCCGTCTTCGCTGAGGATGAGATAGCCGTCGGAAATCCCGTCCAAAACTTGCTGAGTCGCCGACAGCCTGATATCCATGATGTGCAGGCGATAGATCGCGATGTAATGGCAGATCAGGGTCGCGGCAAAGCTCAGCGGCGTAGCGCTGATCGGCAGAGCAATGACGCCCGAAGTGGCAATTATGCTCACAAGCAGCGGAACCAGAGCACCTATGACATACATGGCGCTCTGGCGGACAGATAAAATGTTGCGGTTGTTCCAGGCATAGCCGAGCATCAGTATGATGCCGGCAACTATGCAGGCGTATGAATAGAGACCGCTAACGATCAGGTGGGGGCCTGGCACCATTTCTTCCCGGAGAACCGAAAAGACTTTGTAATGCAAGTGGTGCAGAGGGTTTGTCCAGACTACGATATTGTTAATTAAGGGAAGCACGAAAACAAGAAGCCATTTGGCAGGAATGGTCTTATCGGAATTTCCTGTTATCACCATTGCGATTAAGAGCAACAAGGGGCAGATCAGCGTGACGCCGACATAAGACAGTGAATCCCAGACATAAAGCATAATGGTATTTGCAGGATCGGTGAATTTCATTCCGAGCATGGTAATCGCCCAGATGACAAAGACCACGCAGCAGGCGATATAAGTTTTCTGTATAGGTCGCATCTTGGTTCCGTTTTGCAGGCTTGTTACAGTGAACCAACCCGCCGCGAAAATCATCATTATCAGAATAACTGCTGCAGAATTACTTACCATGAGGCTCCCCTCCTTTTTTAACTGTCGGTGGAGACGCGAACGCACGCAAAACGACTTCGGGCCGGTTGGCCGGCCAGCTATGACCGGCTGCCGACAATGCTTCTTGAGTGAGCTCACTGCTAACATCTATAAGGGCGACGTCCCGGCCTATCCGGGCAGTCATTTCAATCAGCGGCGCAAGTATCCCGCGATCCTCCGGAGAAACGGCTCTGGCAGAGAGTTCGCGCAGGAAGGCATGATCGTCGAGCAGGCGGCATTCCGGCAGTAAGCTTGTCATGACCTGTGCCAGAGGCAGGGTCTGTGGATGGACCAGGTGAAAGATGCTTCCTTTTGCATCTTTCAAGCGGACAATGGCTTCGGCACAGACATCAACCGGCGTCAGATCTATCTGGAAATCAGCCAGCGAGAGAGGCAGCGCAGACAGATGAGCGAGGCCGTGGATCAATCCGTATAAGGCGTTGCTTTCGGAATTGACCTGAAAAACGCCGTCCGACGCCCGGCCGACCAAACGGCCGATCCGGAAGATTTTTGCCCGGAGACCCTTATCAGCGGCGCGCAACACAGCTCCTTCGGCGAGGAACTTTGTGCGCACATAGTTATTATATTCCCAATTTTGTCCGATGTCATAGTCAGTTTCGCAAAAAATCGCCGGCTGGTCAGGCGCGTGTTTCAAATAGTCGCCGCTCACGCTGGTCGTAGAGATGTGCATCAGCGGCGCGTCAGCCGCCAGCGCCAGGTCGATCATCTCCTCCGTGCCCTTAAGATTCGTGGCGGAAGAATCAGAACCGGTTGTAAAATGCCGTACATCAGCCGCTGCATGGTAGATCAGTGAGACACCTTTTGCCAATGTTTCGTAAACAGAAGGAGACAGGCCGAATTTGGGGCGGGTGATGTCGCCTTGCAAGACAACGATTCTTGCCGTGTTGGCGTCGACCCAGGCCGCGCCGAAGTAATCTGCGAGGCGCTGTAATAAACGCTTTCGGGAACCGTCGCGCAGCAGGCAGACCAGAGGTTTATCTTGATCTATCAGTATATATTGCAGTAGATGCGCGCCCAAATAGCCGGTCGCCCCGCTCAAGAAAATGAAGCTTTCCGGCAAAACGGTGTCGGCGGGTGCAGGGGCAGATGCCGGGTTGAGAGCCGAACCGGGAGTCGAGCCGGAAACTGGGATCGAATCCGGAGCCGGAGTTGACGCAGAAGCTGGGAGAAAACCTGCCTGAGAGAGGACGTTTTCTGTAAGTGATCCGTCGGCTAAAAGACGTGCCTGGGCAGCGGCCGTAGGAGCATTGTAGAACTCAGCCATCGTCATTGTGCAGCCGCGATTGAAGTATTGACTCAATACATTCAACACAGCCAGAGAGGTTCCGCCTTGTTCAAAGAAGGATCGATCGGCTGAGAGATCCTCCTGGCCGAGGATGTCCGACCAAATTTGCAAAATATCAGAAATTGTCAATGAGGTCGAGCCCGGAACTTTATCCAAACCCGGCACCGGAGCCGAAATCGATATGGGCGCAGGAGTCGGAGCAGGAGCCGGAGTCGGCTTGGCTGCGGACTGTTCGGTTTGGCCGGATTCGGTCGCTGTTTGCGCTGGTTGCTCGGTTGCCGGCCGGCCGGCCCATTCTTTTAACAAGGGCATATCTATTTTACCGCTGGAGTTAAAGGGCAGTTCGTCCAAGGCGGTTATGGATGAGGGCAACATATAAGGGGGCAGCAGGCTGGTGAGATGATTACGCAGAGCCAGG
>DUVF01000023.1 GCA_012841165.1 Clostridiales bacterium | reverse complement strand
TTACGATGATCTTTCCGTTGTCGCTGTACCAGTAAAGCGCACTTGCACTTCCGGCCTGAGTGATGGCACCGCCTGCTCCGACTTCAAAGCTGCCGTCACCGGTCAGCTTGATCAGATAATTGTAGCTCGGAGTACTGCCGGGGTATGCGGCCTTCCAAAGCACGGTCACTTTTTCAGGGATCTCGAGAGTAAGCATGGAATCCGCATCTACCGTTCTGGTTCCCGTAACCGTTACTGTGCCGCCGCCTTTACTGTTGACAAGGTTAATTTGTTCTTGAATAGCGAATCTTATTTCCCCTACAGTCTGACTGTCTTTAATCTCGACGGTCAGATCCGTTTCCGACAGGTTTTTTTCAAAGAACAGTTGCATCATCATTGGCGAGAATTTTGGCTCTCCCGTCTCTGCCACCTCTTCTGATCCGGCGGAACTCTCCTCTTCCGTCACCGCATCTGCTCCTGCCTGCTCTTCCGATTCCGATGAAGTCTCCGGCGCTGCCGGATCCCCGCCATCAGCGCAGTCTTCACCGCAGATATGGTTGCAGGGTGAATCTTCCGTGTATCCGCATGTTTCGTCGTGCACATGCACGCAGCCGGTTGTAACTCCCGCATTGTCGTTATTCGCAAATGCCGTTATCGGTACAATGTTGACAGACCAAAACAGCATGGAAAAAGTCAGCAGATAAGCAAATACTTTTTTACACATGTTCTTCTCCTTTTTGTATCAGCGCCTTATAAATTACCTTGCCTTATACTAATAATATTATTTTTTTCTGTAAGGATTTTCCATTAGATGAAAGTACAAAAGTCTGAATTCTGGATTCTATTACATTATTATATTAAAAATTTGTATCAATTACCACACCTTATATCACCCGGCATCAAAATTTACAAAACGGTAACAATACAAGCTTGACAAAGCGATGAAGATATGAGTATAATGTTGTTAGCACTCATCAAGGGTGAGTGCTAACAATCAATAACAGGTGGATGGCATATACATGATAGTAAGAAAAGGAGTTGATAACTATGTCAGGATTAATACCATTCAACAGGAACAGAGGTTTAGCGCGTGCAGGGACAAATTTTGAGAGCTTCTACAATATGCTCGATGACTTCTTCAATGACAGCTTGCCGGCAGGCCGCAGCCTATTGAGAGACACTTTCAAAATCGACATTCAGGAAACAGACAGCGAATATCTCATTGAGGCAGAACTGCCCGGTGTCAAAAAAGAAGATATCGACCTGGCTGTCGAAGAAGATAATCTCTGTATTTCCGTAAGTTCCGAAGAAGAAATTAACAAAGAGGAAAGCAACTATATCCACAGAGAGCGCCGGATTGGTTCCATGGCTCGCAGAATCCGTTTAGCCAATGCGAATTTAGGTAAAACTCAGGCCAAGTTAGAAGAAGGCATCCTCACCGTTACAGTTCCTAAAGAAGAAAAAGCGAGCGGTTCACTTAAAATCGATATTGGCTGAATAATAACTTGAGCCCATAGGTTAGGTGCTCTGTAAAAGTAATTCTTCAAATGTAAGAACACGCCTCCTATGGTGAAAGCAACAATACCATAGGAGGCGATTTGTTTCCCGCCGGTTTAATTTACACCGATCATTGCCCCTATTATAAAGGGTTTCTACATGTAAAGTTAACGAGGAGAATGAAATTGAAAAATAATACCATAGACAAGGATGAAACTAAACAAAACGATAATCCTATACCTGACAACGCGCCTAAAGGACCAAATATTTTTAATATCCTCATAGTTGTATTTCTCATCATCTCATTGATAAATGTGTTTTTTGTGGACAGATTTGCAGACAGAGCGAGTCAGTCAAACCAGGCTATCGAATACAGCCAATTCATTGAATTGGTGGAAAGCGGAAGTGTAAATCAAGCCTTGTTGAGCGAAAGCCGGTTGATAATCACAATCGGTGCAGACGCAGATCTGAATAAAGTAGAAGAAATACTTTATCCAGGCGGACGAGTGGAGGATGCGCAGCCAGCTCCGACTGCGGGCGCTAAGTATGTTGCTGTTCGTGTAGATGATCCTGATTTGGTAAATCGTCTTTCGCGCAATGCCGTATCATTCAGTCAAATAGAAAGAAAGGCCAACGCATCGCCTCTCAGAGCCTTCATTTCCATGTGGATTATTCCCGCAATTGTCATGTATCTGATCTACTTCTTCGGGATCCGCAATTTTATGAGACGAATCGGACAGAATCAGTCCGGCGGTAGGTTCGGCGGCATCTTCGGAATAGGGAAAAGTAAAGCAAAAGAATACAACCCGGAAAAAGACATAGGCGTCACCTTTGACGATGTGGCCGGACAGGACGAGGCTAAAGAAAGTTTGACTGAAATGGTCGATTTTTTAAACAACCCGGAGAAATATCGCGAGATCGGGGCAAAACAGCCAAAGGGAGCCCTTTTGGTGGGACCGCCGGGAACCGGAAAGACACTTTTAGCAAAGGCAGTTGCAGGTGAATCGGGTGTTCCTTTTTATTCTATCAGCGGCAGTGAATTTGTAGAGATGTTCGTCGGCGTAGGAGCCTCCCGTGTCCGCGATCTGTTTGAAACCGCCAAAAAGAACACGCCTTGCATCATCTTCATTGATGAAATTGACGCTATCGGTAAAAGCCGGGACAATCAATTAGGGAGCAACGACGAAAGAGAACAAACCTTGAATCAACTTCTGGCCGAAATGGACGGTTTCGACAGCGGAGAAGGGATAATCGTTTTGGCCGCTACAAACCGACCCGAAGTATTGGACAAAGCTCTGCTTCGTCCAGGACGTTTTGATCGGCGCATTATTGTCGACAAGCCTGATCTCCCCGGACGAGAGGCAATTCTGAAAGTACATGCTGCCAAGGTCAAGCTGGATCCGGATGTCAATTTATACGACATTGCGCTGGCAACCAGTGGCGCAAGCGGTGCCGACCTTGCCAATATGATTAATGAAGGCGCATTGCTGGCGGTAAGAAAAGGTCGCAAAATGGTGACTCAGAAGGATTTGATGGAAGCTCTCGAAATTGTCATTGCCGGCAAGGAAAAGAAAGACCGTGTGTTAAATCCTAAAGAACGCAAGATGGTAGCCTACCACGAGGTGGGACACGCTTTAGTCAGCGCTTTGCAAAAAAACAGCCAGCCGGTTCAAAAGATCACCATCGTTCCCCGTACCATGGGAAGCCTTGGCTATACAATAAATATGCCCGAGGAAGAACGTTATCTGATGACCGAGTCGGAAATCCTTGCTCAAATCACCACTCTGTTGGGGGGACGTGCCGCTGAGACACTTGTATTCGGAGAAGTAAATACAGGCGCATCCAACGACATCGAGCGTGCGACCAAGTTGGCACGAGGCATGGTGACACAGTATGGCATGAGCGACAAATTCGGCCCAATGGGATTGGAAAGCACACAAACTCAATATCTGGACGGACGCTATGTAGCCCATCACTCGGAGCAGACCGGAAGCTTAATCGATGAAGAAGTCCGAAATATACTGGATCAATGCCAACAGGATGCCAATAGCCTGCTGGAAGCTAACCGGGCGGCTCTGGATAAAATATCCGCTCATCTTTTAGAAAAAGAAAACATCACCGGGCAGGAATTTATGCAGCTTTTAGAGGAATCGCTTTCCGATTAAGCAATCTGCCTTTTTAAATCTTTATAATCTCAAAATCTCAACGAAACCGTTGATAAATTCCACTGTATGGCTGTTTCCTTTTTATCTGCCCTTGTCTAACAGCCATACAGTGTTCTATAATGGTATGCAGCAACACCATTACATTTATTAGGAGTGATGACATGGCAAAAAGAATAGTTATAATCGGTGCGGCAGGTCGTGATTTTCACAACTTCAACACTGTCTACAGAGACAACCCCGATTATAAGGTCGTAGCTTTCACCGCCGCCCAGATTCCTGACATAGCCGGCCGCCGTTATCCGGCGGATCTAGCCGGCTCCCTATACCCCGAAGGAATACCGATCGTCGAGCAAAGCGATCTTGCCGGGCTCATCAAAAGCGAAAACATCGATGAGTGCGTTTTTTCCTACAGCGACATTCACTATCATGATCTCATGAATTTAGGCGCCCTTGTCAATGCCGCCGGCGCCAGTTTTACACTCCTCAGTCCCAAAGCTACAATGATCAAGAGCCACAAGCCCGTCATTGCTGTTTGCGCAGTGCGGACAGGCTGTGGTAAGAGCCAGACTTCCCGCAAAATCGCCGAGATTCTTATAGAAAACGGCCTGAAAGTCGTCGCGGTGCGCCATCCCATGCCCTATGGTAATCTGAGCGAACAGAAGGTACAGCGTTTTGCCACGATAGACGATCTGGCGAAGCACTCCTGCACCATTGAGGAAATGGAAGAGTATGAACCTCATATCGCCCGCGGCAATGTGATTTATTCCGGAGTCGATTATGAGGCCATTCTGCGCGCCGCCGAAAACGACCCGGCCGGCTGTGATGTGATTCTCTGGGATGGTGGCAACAACGACTTCTCCTTTTACACACCCGATCTGATGATCACGGTGGCAGATCCGCTGCGCCCCGGTCATGAGGTCTCCTACTACCCCGGCGAGGTCGCCTTGAGAACAGCGGATGTTGTGGTAATCAACAAAATAGACAGCGCTAATTATAAAGACATCAACACCGTCCGGGAAAACATAAGAAGTGTGAACCCAAAAGCTACTGTTATCGACGCGGCAAGCACTATATCTGTTGACGATATCTCCGCCATCCGCGGCAAACGCGTCTTAGTTGTGGAAGACGGGCCGACGCTGACGCATGGCGAGATGAAGATCGGCGCCGGGGTCGTTGCGGCGCAGCGCTTCGGTGCAGCCGAGCTGGTGGATCCGCGTCCCTATGCTGTAGGAAAACTCAGGAATACCTTCCAGATTTACCCAGGAATAGGAACCCTGCTGCCGGCCATGGGATATGGAGACGAGCAGATAAGAGACCTTGCTGCAACGATTGACGCCTGCGAATGCGACAGCGTTATAATTGCAACGCCCATCGACCTGAAGCGCGTCATCGACATCAAAAAGCCCTGCGTTAAAGTGGAATATCAGCTTCAGGAATTAGGCAAGCCGGATCTGGAAATGGTGCTCGATGATTTCATTAATCAAAATTGTAGTCCGTTAAAATAGGCTTTCTTCCCGTGATTAGGTCTTGATAATACTCGTAGAAACTGATGCCTAAGAAGGAACCTTGAATGTTATAGATGTTCGTGTATCCGTTCCCTTGCAAGGCGCGAATGGCATAGTAGGAACGCTGTGACGAACGGCAGTAGAGATAAACCGGTTTATCTTTCGGAATTTCATCCATCCGCTCTCTGAGTTGGCTCAGCGGGATGTTTATAGCGTTGATTAAGTGAGAACTTTCAAATTCATCTTCTTCTCGAACATCAATTATGCAGGCGCCGGATTCAACCAGATCACGAACAATTGTGACCGGAACTTGCTTAAACTCTTCATTCTGCAGGTTCACCGCGACTAAAGCCGCATATTTGACTGCGTCCTTGGCTGTTGAAAAAAACGGTGCATATGATAGCTCAATATTTTGCAGGTCTTCGACGGTCGCGTTGAAATGAATGGCTGTGGCGATGATGTCCAAACGTCTGCTGATATTGCCCTTTCCAACGACTTGGGCGCCGAGGATCTTTCCGCCGGGATATTCGAAGATCAACTTAATGAACACTGGGTGGGCGTCCGGCATCAAGCCGACTTTATCGCCTGGGATAACATAAGCATAGCGATAATCGATGTTCTCTGCCTGACATTCTTTTTCGTTGAGTCCTGTGGCGGCGGCATTCATATCAAATATACGGACAATTAGAGAGCCGATCACACCGGAGTTGCGGCTGAATCGGCCGTACATGTGGCCGGCCGCCACCCGGGCCTGCATTTGCGCCGGCCCTGCCAGGGGAAGTCTTGTTTTTTTGCCGGTGAGCGCATGCTTTACTTCGATCACATCACCCACGGCATAGATGTCAGGATAATTGGTCTGATAGTGTTGGTTGACAAGGATGCCGCCGGTCTCGCCGATCTCTATACCGCAGCCCTCTGCCAAAGCGGTTTCCGGCCGCACGCCCACTGAAATGACGACCAGTTCTGCCGGAACTGTTTTTCCGGACTTCAAGGTCACGCTGTTTTCATCGATAGCGACCACCTCGTCGTTGACGATAAGATCGACACCATTATCGACTATTGTCTTGTGCAGAATCTGCGCCATTTCAAAGTCCAAAGGCTCCATTACCTGGTTCATCGCCTCTACTAAGGTCACGGATTTACCAGACCGGCGCAAGTTTTCCATAACCTCAAGACCTATAAAGCCACCACCAACGATCACTATATTTTGAACATCATTGGCATGAATGTAGTCATCTATTGCGCGAACATCCGAAACATTTTTAAGCGAAAAGACATGTCGGCTGCCAATGCCTTTGATCGACTCAGGCATGATGGCTTTCGCACCTGGCGCCAGCGCTAATTTATCGTAAGACTCCTGATAAATCTCGCCCGACACAAGATTTTTGACCTCAATCGTTTTTGATTCAGGCATAATCTTAATCACTTCGTTAAAAACTCTTACGTCAATATTATATTGTTTTTTGAAAGTTTCAGGTGACATCAAAACTAAATCGTCACTGTTTTCAATTTCCCGACTTAAAAAATTAGGCAGACAGCAATTGGAATATGAAGGATGGGGTCCTCTTTCAAAAATTACGACTTGAGCATGTTCATCAAGGCGTCTGACTCTTGCCGCAAGCGATGCGCCACCGGCAACTCCGCCAACCACTAAAATTTTCCTCTGCATTTATGAGCCTCCTATTGATCGACCAGACTTATTCATATTTTTCTTGACATCAACACCACTGCTTCCACATGCCGTGTTCCGGGAAAATTATCAAATGCCCGGATGCTCAGTGGTCGGTAGCTCTGCCCGCGGGCGGCGGCGACGTCGGACAGCGCGGTTTTGGGGTTACAGGAGATATAAAGAATTTGCGGCACGCCGTAAGCAAGGATCTTGCTCCAGGCTTTGGGATGCACACCGGAACGCGGCGGATCGAGAATAATTAAATCAGGTTTTTCGATCAGCTCGTCTAATATTTTAAGAACATCGCCTTCAATAAAGCGGCAGTTGGCCAGCTGATTCTCCACCGCCCCCCGACGGGCAGCGGCTACTGCCTCGGGGACAATCTCCACACCGGTCACCTGCTTTGCCCGCCTGGCTGCCAGCATACTGATGGTTCCGGTGCCGGAATAAAGATCAAAAACATTTTGTCCAGCCAGATCCGAAACCAGCGAAAGCGCGTAATCGTACAACCTTTCCGCCGCTAATACATTGGTCTGGAAAAAGGAAAACGGCCCGACCTCAAACTGCAGATCTAAAAGCTGTTCATGATAAAAAGGTCGCCCGTAAAGAAGTTCGGTTTGGTCGGCGGCGACTGTGTCGGCAGGCTTATCATCGACCGAATGTAGAATGCCGGCGATCATATTTTCAAGCGGAATCTGCTGTACCATTTCAGCAAATTCTGTGGCCGCGAAATCACCCTGACTGGATGTGACAATGTGAATCAACAGTTCACCGGTGCGAACTCCGTGACGCAGAACCAGCCAGCGCAGCAATCCCCGATGGCTTTTTTTATGGTAAAAGGAATAATGGCGTTCGTTGCAGAAATCCAGAGTGGCTCGGACAAGAGCATTGAAATCATCCGGAACAAGCTGACACTGATCAGCCGTCAGAATCGACATGTAACTGCGCTGACGGTGCAGGCCCAAAGACATCGGCCCACCCTTCTCCGTATCTCCGAAAGTATATTCCATCTTGTTGCGATAAGCGAAACGGCCGGGGCAAGCCTCTATCCCGCTGTAAACTTTCTGATCGATGGCATAGCGCTCTAACAGTTCCCGGACTAGACCATCTTTTAACTCCAGCTGTTCTGCATAGGGCAGAGTGGTATATTGACACCCGCCGCAGACT
>DUVF01000022.1 GCA_012841165.1 Clostridiales bacterium | reverse complement strand
CCGTATGGTAGCGGCGAGTGGAGTCGAACCACCGACCTTCCGGGTATGAACCGGACGCTCTGACCAACTAAGCTACGCCGCCATTTTTGCGTCTTTTAGCACACGTCGCAACAAAAATATTACCATTCTGAGCCAGCCTTGTCAAATCATATTTGCAGGTTTTAAAATGATCGAAAAATCAGAGCTTTTTATAACTGTCCTTATTTATCTGCGTATGGTATAATTAATAAAATATGGAAAAGGCAATATAGTCGGTAATAAGGTGTTAAAGAAGGGGGAGCATCATGTCAGCGGAAGTATTATTACGGAAGTGCAGACTGGAAGATTGCGACACCTGGGTGACTTTGAATCAGCAGTATGTTAACTCTGAATTGGCAGAAGTTGATTTCTGGTGTCTGAAATACATAGACGCCAAAGAGCAGTTCGAAGTGTTTAAGCGAACATTCTATGCCGCGCTCAGGGAGCCTGAACATTGCATACTTTTCGCAATTGAAGCAGATGGAAACATTGTCGGCTTTGCAAATTGCATGACGATTTTCAGCATCTGGGCGCATGGCCGGGCCCTGGTATTGGAAGACCTGTTTATCGTCGAAGATGCACGCGGCAAGGGATACGGCAGAGAAACCATGCTTCAGCTCAAGCAATATGCTAAGGATCAGGGTTACAAGCGCCTTCAATTTAAAACTTTCAGCTCCGATGTCGATGCGGCCGACTTCTACAGAAAAATGGGCTATACGTTTACTACCATGAATTTCTATAGACACTATTTTTAAGCAGCTTGCCTGGTTCTAAGCAATTAGCTCTTGCGTGGTGTGGTTTCCTATGTTAATATATTTCTAAGTTGTGAGTTGTGATCCGTTTAAGCATTAAAGAGTGGCAATCCCACTCTTTAATTTTTGCTGACCAACTCACGAAGGTTTCTGGCAGAGTCGGAAAGGTTGAAATAATGGCAAAACCTCGCATCATTGACCTAGTTAGGCAGGAACTAGCCCCTTTTTTAATAGAGGCCGGTTATTTGCTTTATCATGCAGAATACGTCAAAGAAGGCAAAGCCCGTTTTCTCAGGATATACATTGAGAAGACGCCGGACAGCGAGGGAGCCCGGCCGGGTAATCCGGGAACGGATGATTGTGAAAAAGTCAGCCGTTATCTCAGCGACAGACTGGACGAAATTGACCCCATAGCAGAAGCCTATTATCTGGAGGTCTCATCGCCCGGCATGGACAGGCAGCTGATCAGCGAAGAGCATTTTCTCCGCTATCAGGGCGAGTTGGTCGATGTGAAGCTCTATGAGTCCTTAGAAGGGGAAAAACAGTTAACCGGCCGTCTCGGCCCGGTTACCGCGGATACGATCGAGTTAGTGAATGATGCCGGTCATCGGATAAATTTAAACCGTGATAAGGTGGCGATGGTTCGGCTGACAGTAATATTCTGACGCTTGCGTAGTAAATGAAGCATTTTACTTAAGAGGAGGCAAACTCAATTACCATGAACAAAGAATTCATCTATGCCATCGAAGACCTGGAAAAAGAGAAACAGATCTCAAAAGATCTGCTGATTGAAGCGATTGAAATCGCCCTTGTATCGGCGTATAAAAAGAACTATGGCACAGCGCAAAACGTTCGTGTGCACATCGATCATGAAACCGGCGATATTGATGTCTTTATGCGCAAGGATGTCGTTGAAGAAGTGTTCGATCCCTTCATCGAGGTTTCGCTGGAGGAAGCCCGGGCGATCGACCCGGAATATGAGGTCGATGATGTCATAGAGTATCAGGTGACGCCGCGCGACTTCGGCCGGATCGCGGCCCAGACCGCCAAGCAAGTGGTAGTCCAGCGGATTCGGGAAGCTGAACGGGGGATGATCTACGACGATTTCATCAACCGGCAGAGTGAAGTGGTGACCGGCATAGTGCACCGCATCAGCAATGAAACCGTCTTTATAAATATCGGCAAGACCGAAGGCATCCTGGCTGTGACCGAACAGGTGCGCGGCGAACGCTATCTGGTAAACAGCCGCATAAAAGTATACATAATGGATGTCAAAAAGACCACCAAGGGTCCACAGGTCTATCTGTCCCGGTCACATCCGGGTCTGGTTAAGCGTTTGTTTGAGCTGGAGGTACCGGAGATCCAGGATGGCTTGGTGGAAATTAAAAGCATCGCCAGAGAAGCCGGATCACGGACGAAGATCGCTGTCTACACGGAAGACCCGAACATTGATGCTGTCGGCGCCTGCGTCGGTGCGCGCGGCAACCGGGTACAGGCGGTGGTTGATGAGCTGTTTGATGAAAAGATCGATATCATAAATTGGCGTGAAGAACCTGAAGAACTGATACGGAACGCCCTGTCGCCGGCCAAGGTTGAAGAAGTTCTGTTAGATCCGGAAAGCAAGGCGGCGACTGTCATCGTTCCGGACTATCAACTGTCGCTGGCCATCGGCAAAGAAGGTCAGAATGTTCGCCTGGCGGCTAAACTTTGCGGCTGGAAGATAGATATCAAGAGTCATTCGCAGTACTATCCGGAAGAAGGCGAAGGCGATGATGTAATGGAGATTCTGACCAGGCCGGATGAGCCGGAAGAAACCCTGCCGGAAGAAATAGCGGAGGCAGGTGCAGTCACAGGCGTAGAAGAAACTCCGGAGGAAGCGGAAGTTTAATGAAGCAAAGGAAGATCCCCATGCGCCGCTGTGTCGGCTGCATGTCTTCAAAACCGAAGAAAGAGTTGATTCGCATCGTGGCGGCCGGAGAGGGCGGTCTGATGATCGATCTCTCCGGAAAAGCCAACGGCCGGGGCGTCTATCTGTGCCCCGACCCGGATTGTTTGGCGCAGGCCCGGAAGAAGAGAGCGATTGGCCGCGGTTTGCAGATCGAAGTGCAGGAAGCCGATCTGGACAGGCTGTTTGCGGAACTGGAAGGGCATACGGAAGATGCGGGAAAAGATCGCTAGCTACATCGGCTTTGCCCGCCGGTCGCGGCAGCTGTTATCCGGTTTTCAGGCTTGCCAGGAGGGACTTCGCAAACGAAAGATCAAAGTGTTGATAATAGCAGAGGATCTGGCGCCCGGCACCCGGCAAAAGCTGGTAGAGGCAGCAGCTTCAGAAAATATAAAGTGGTGCGCCTACGGAACGATCGAGAGCTTGTCAGAAATGGCGGGACAATCGAATAGGGGAGTTTT
>DUVF01000021.1 GCA_012841165.1 Clostridiales bacterium | reverse complement strand
CCCAGCTTGCGCCCCTCGGCGACGGCCAGGTGCTCCTTGCGGGGATCCACGATGAACAGCGCGCTGGGCAGGCGGTTCATGTCCTTGATGCCGCCCATGTTTTTCTCAAGCTTCTCGCGCTCGGCTACGAGCTTGATGACTTCCTTCTTGGGCAGCACGTCGAACTGGCCCTTGGTCTCCATGTCATAGAGCTCCTGCATGCGCTCGATCCGCTTGCGGATCGTCCCGAAGTTGGTCAGCGTGCCGCCCAGCCAGCGCTGGTTCACATAGAACATGCCGCAGCGCGCAGCCTCGTACTTGATGGATTCCTGCGCCTGTTTTTTCGTGCCTACGAACAGGATGGTCCCCCCGTTCTGGGAAATTTCGCGCACGAAGTTATAGGCCGCGTCGATTTTCTTGACCGTTTTCTGCAGGTCGATGATGTAGATGCCGTTGCGCTCGGTGAAAATGTACGGGGCCATTTTCGGATTCCAGCGTCTGGTCTGGTGTCCAAAATGCACCCCGGCTTCGAGCAATTGCTTCATAGAAATAATAGCCATAGTAAATACCCTCCCGGTTATTCTTCCATTCCTGAGCCGCCGGGCAATCACCCCAGATGGGCACCGGTTCCCGGCTGCGGAATGTGTGTGATAGGATCTGCCAACCGCAGACCCTTAAATACTATATAATAACCCTCTACTTTTGGCAAGAAATTCTTTCTGTCGTGTAATATGCTATGAAAGCAGCCCTGGCGGCCGCGTAGCGGCGCTGGCTGATGAGTACACGGCTGCCGCAGTCCATGATGAATTGATGGTCTTCCAGTTTGACGACCCTCTCCAGATTGACAATGAAGCTGTAATGGCAACGACAGAAACGTTGGTCAAGCCGTCCCGTTAATTGGCGGAAATCACCGTAATAGCGATAGCGGTCATTCACTGTATGCAAGAATATCAGGCGCAGCGATTTTTCAAAATAACGAATGTCGGTCAGCGGCACAGGTACGAGCGTGCGGCGGGTTGTAATCATCAGGATGTCAGACATTTACGCCTCCTGCGTCGAACTAAGATGAAAATTTAGCCGGAACAAAAATAAGATTCGTCATGTTTCCGACGGCTCTATACTTAATAAGACGCAATGAGGCTTACAAAAATTGCATTTTTTTAAAAATATTCAAAAATTTTTACTATGTCCTATGTCGAACTATGTCGAAGACTCGCTCGCTATGTCAAAGGCCCGGGGTTTTTAGTTGAAAGCGACAGCTCCCGTATCACCTCGGCAGCCAGAAGCAGCCCGGCCGCACCTACACCCATCATGATACTGGCGGGAACCGCCGGCTGGTCGGACAGCGACGCCCGCTTCTTATCCGGTGGTTTCGCGTTGAAGACTGTTTTCAGCTGCTTGATGCCGCGTTTAGACGCCTCCTGACGGATCGTTCTGGCCAAAGGACATGTATGCGTGTCTTTAATATCGGCGATTTTAAAGCCTGTCGGCGATAAGTGATTGCCGGCTCCCATGCAGCTGATCAGGGACAGGCCCAAGCGATCAGCTTCTTCAATGAGCACCAGTTTGGCACACACATCGTCGATTGCATCGACTATGTAGTCCCAGTCTTCCAAATGAAAAAGATCGATATTTTCCGGCGTTAAACGCTCAAAAAATACGATCGTTTCAATCCGCGGATGGATTGCTTTGATCCTTTCCCGCATCACATCGGTCTTCTTCTGGCCGATCGTCGTCTCCAACGCGATGATCTGACGATTGATGTTTGTCGGATCGATGGTATCAAAATCCACCAGACCAAGGCAGCCGACGCCGGAACGTGCCAGCGCCTCAACGGCTATACCGCCGACACCGCCCAAACCGAATACCAAGACCCGGCTGTCCTGCAACCGATCGATAGCTTCATCTCCCAGCAGGGCTCGGGTCCGGGCAGTGTAGTCTTCCATTTCATTCGACCTCTTCATCCGACCTCTGTATCTTCTTTAAAGCTTTCTCAATCTTCCCTCTTGAAAGTGATGAGGTCTTCGGCAATCTCGTTCACCGCCATGGTCACCGGCTTGTCTACATCGCCTTCGGTCAGAGGCGGCTTGCCATCAATGATGTCACGCGCCCGCTTAGCAGCCATGATCGCCAGTGTATAACGGCTGTCGGCTTTTTGTTTCATTAATTTGATTGAAGGTTCAAGCATGAATTTATCTCCTTTTCATTCAGTTTTCAGAGCAGCCGCTGGCCATGCCGTAAGCGGCGATGCGGCTGACAATCGTGTCTGTGACACGGGAGTGCTCAGCTCGGATAATGGCTAAGATACTTTCAACTGCATCCTGCAGTTTGTCATTAACAATAAAATAGTTGTAGTCAACCACGCGAGCTATCTCAACGCAAGCCTGTTCCAGCCGGCGGGACATTTGTTCCGGACTTTCCGTACCGCGGCCGGTCATCCGGAAAGCTAATTCGTCCAGATCGGGGGGCAGGACAAAAATAAAAATCGCGTCGGGACAGCTTCTTCGGACCTGCATAGCGCCTTGCACATCTATCTCTAAAATGACATCGCGGCCTTTCTCAAGATATTCATAAACTGCTTGTTTGGGCGTACCGTAATAGTTACCGAAAATGCTGGCATGCTCCAGAAAACCGTCCCTGCCGATTTCTTCAACAAAGCGTTCTTCGGTCACAAAATAATAGCTCTGCCCTTCGATTTCACCGCGGCGGGGCGGCCGGGTGGTCATCGACACCGACAGCGCAACATTGCTCTGTTTGATCAGCTCGTTGCAAATGGTACCTTTGCCTGCGCCCGAAGGGCCGGAAATTACAAAGAGCTTCCCTTTTTCCATATCCTATCCTTATCAATTGAGAAATATCATCTAAATACTATACCGGAAAATCAATTCTGCCGCAAGGCTATTCAATGTTCTGCACCTGCTCGCGGATCTTTTCGATCTCACTCTTCATTACGAGCACAATATTTGTAATCTCCAGATCGTTGCCCTTCGACCCTATAGTATTGACCTCCCGGTTCATCTCCTGAATCAGAAAGTCCAATTTCTTCCCGGCTGGTTCACGCCCGTCGCCGATGATGCGGCGCAGCTGGACGATGTGACTGCCCAAGCGGACAATCTCCTCGGTAATGTTATATTTATCGGCAAACAAAGCCGCCTCTACCAATATCCTTTCCTCCGGTATCTCCGCCTGGCCGCCCAGCAGTTCCTGCATTCTTTCCTTCAACCTCTGCTGATATTCGACAACAACTTGTGGCGAAATGACCTCCACCCGGGTTAAGCGATCCGCGATCAGATCTGCCCGTTCGAGGATGTCGGCCGCTAGTTTGCCGCCTTCCAGCCGCCGCATTTCATCAAGCCGCTCTACCGCTCGGGTAACTGCAGTCAGAAAGCTTGTGCAAATCGCTTCTTCGTCTTCCAGATCCGCCGTTGGACGCAAAACATCAGGTAAGCCGGCCATAAGCTGCAGGCTGATCGCGTCTTCCAGCTGAAACATCTGCTTCAGTTCCGTCAGATTCTCATAATACTGACGGGCAGCTGCCGGATTCAGACGAACCGTCTGGTCGCTCTCGCCAATCATTTCAATCTGCAGGCTAACTTCGGTCTTGCCCCGTTTCACGGTCTGCTTGACCAGATTCTTGATCTTCTCCTCGGCAAAGCCATAGCGGCGGGGCATTTTGATCATAATATCACTGTAGCGATGATTCACGGTTCGGATCTCTGCCACGATCTCTCGTTTTTCATCCTTATATTCGCCTCTGCCGAAACCGGTCATACTTTTGATCATTTTGCGTTATCCGCCTTTCCGTAGTTGGACCTTTTCCCAACCGTTTTTCCATGTTATCATATTTTATTATACCTGCAGCAGCCGGGTGACGCTATCGAAATTTCCAAAGCTCCGGTCGACAGCAGGAGAAGGCAGGAGTTTACTGATGGCTTACGACGGTTTCGTCATCGGCGCTCTGGCTAACGAGCTCGACCGGGCTCTGGCCGGCGGCAGAATCGATAAAATCTATCAGCCGGAAACAGATGAACTGCTCCTGCGCATCAACAACGCCGGAAGCAAATTCCATCTTTTATTGTCGGCCAACGGCATGTCGCCCCGGCTTCATCTGACCGATCATCTGCCGAAGAATCCCGAACAGCCGCCCGCCTTTTGCATGCTCCTGCGCAAACTCTTTCAAAACGGTCGCATACTGTCTATCCGGCAGCGTTCCTCCGACCGCATCATCGACATCCGCATCAGCAGCCCGGACGAAATGGGCTTTCTCATAGAGCGGGTGCTGACGATCGAGATTATGGGCAAACACAGCAACATCATCGCCCTGCGGCCGGAAGATTCTGTGATTATCGATTCAATTAAGCGTATCACAGGCGAAATCAACCGCTATCGGCAGCTTCTGCCGGGTTTGGCCTATGTGGCGCCGCCTGACCGGGGCAAGCGCTCTTTTTATAATCTCTCGCCCTCCGCGATAGAAGAGCTGCTCTGCGATGAGAAATTAAAAGGAACACCTGCAGATCGCCTGGCGGCAGTCTTTCAAGGGATAAGTCCGGCTTTTGCCGCGACTCTGACCCGGCAGCGGACGACGCTCGCCGATGTCGCCGTTTGCCTGGCAGATTTTGTTAAGCGCATTGAAAGCGGTTCCGTGCAAACTGGTGAGATCGAAGCCCTGGTGTACCTTAACCAGAATCAACAACCGATCGATTTTCATGTTTTCCGTCTGCCGGATGTTGAGGAAACGGCTCAGACAACCCGCTGCTTCGCTTCGGTCAGCCATGCCATCGACTATTTCTTCTTTCATCAGGCGGCGACCGGCCGTTTACGCCAGCGTGGCCATGCGCTGAACCAAAGGGTCACGGCACAACTGGAAAAACTCCGTCTTAAACAGCAACGGCTTTCTGAAGAGCTGCTGGAGGCAGAATCCGCTGAACACTTGCGGCTGGCCGGAGAACTGCTGACGGCACACCTGCATTTGATCGATCCCGGCGCGAAAACTGCGGAGGTCCCCAACTATTACGATGGAACAACTCTGACCATACCGCTTGATCCCCGCTTCAGTCCGGCGGCCAACGCACAGCGCTACTATAAAAAATACGGAAAAATGAAGACCGCGGTGCGGGAAAAACGCGTCCAGCTTGAGGCGACGGCCGAGCAGCTTGATTATCTTGAGTCGGTGCTGATCTTCATCGAACAGGCCGATAGCGACACCGAACTGGATGAAATCCGCCGGGAGTTGGCAGAGACCGGCTTATTCCCTGCCAGAAAGGCCGGATCGGCCGGCAGGACTACCCGTGAGCGGCGGCCGTCTCAGGCTTTTTTGAAATACAGTAGTCCAAACGGTCTTGCAGTGCTGATCGGCCGCAATAATCTGGAGAATGATCACTTAACCTTCAAAATCGCCGGAAAGACCGATTACTGGCTGCATGCCAAAGATATTCCAGGTTCGCATGTTCTGCTGAAAACAGAAGGCAGCGAGCCCGCGGCCGCCGATCTCCGCTTTGCCGCCGGCCTGGCTGCCTACTACAGCAAAGCTCGTCTGTCCGCCAATGTGCCGGTTGACTATGTTCCGATCCGCTATGTCAAAAAACCTGCCGGCGCAAAGCCTGGCAAAGTCATCTTCACCCATCACCGAACGCTCTACGTCAACCCCTTAAATCCGTCTGCCGGCCTCACTTATGACGCTTAAAGACGCTTTTCTTACAAGTCGGAAAATGTCTCTTGCGATATTTTTTTCCATATACTATTCTGTTCATATCGATTCGCGAAAACGGGTCTAGCACATCAACCATAGTGAAAGAGGTGGATCCAGATGACATTCATGTACAAGCAAAAGGTGACTGATATCCAACCGACCGATTCTCCGGGTTGCTGCATGCTGTGCGGCGAGCCCGGCTGCGTCCGGTTCAAGAACTATTATGTATGTGAATCTTGCCTCGAATACATTAAAACCCATTGTTAGTCAAGCCAAAACCATGCTGCCGCTAGGCTATCCCCTGCCTGGTCCGCATGCGCCGATCCCTCCCCGCGAATCGATTATTCATAATCATACACCCGGAGCGGCGGCGCTTCCGCTATACATTCCATTCAGGCTTTTCGCAGCCGCGTCAGCAGCTGATCGAACTTGTCCGGCAGCGGGCTTTCAAAAACCAGCCGGTGGCCGGTCTTGGGATGAGTAAATCCCAAAATACCGGCATGCAGCAATTGACCCTCCACCCGAAAGGGATTACGACCAGCGCCATAGATGAAATCACCCAGCAGCGGCCGATGAATATGCGCTAAATGAACCCTTATCTGGTGGGTGCGACCGGTCTCAAGCACAGCTGCCAGGTAGGTGTAGGCGGCGAATTCTTCAAGCATACGATAATGAGTCACAGCCGGCTTTGAATTGTTTGGCGTGACCGCCATGCGCAGCCGGTTTTTAGGGTCGCGACCAATTGGCGCGTTTATCGTCCCGGCAGCTTCAGGCAGGCGCCCGTGGCAGATAGCCCGGTATTCCCTGAGAACAGTATGTTCAGCCAGCTGCTCAGCCAGTGAGCAATGCGCCTGATCGGTTTTAGCCACCATTAACAGACCGCTGGTATCCTTGTCGATCCGATGCACGATGCCGGGCCGGCTGGCGCCGTTGATGGTCGACAGCCGATCACCGCAGTGGTAGAGAAGGGCATTCACCAATGTGCCGCTGTTGTTGCCTGGCGCAGGATGCACGACCAGACCGCGCGGCTTATCCACCACCAGCAGGCTTTCGTCTTCATAAATAATGGTTAACGGGATATTCTCGGGCAGTACTTCCAGCGACCGGGACGGTTCGAGCATCAGAATGATCTCCTCGCCGCTTTTAACCTTATATTTTCGAGAAGTTTCGATCCGATCGTTCACCTGCACCCTGCCCTCATCGATCAGCTTTTGTGCCGCGGTGCGCGATAATTCGTCCATCAGCGCCGCCAGCACGCTGTCCAGACGCTTTCCCTGCCTGTCTTCAGGAATTTCGAAGACATAGCGCAGTTGTTCGCTCATGAATATTCTCCTGACCTGATTATCTGTTTTTCTATTTATCTATTTTCTTTGCCCGGCGCGATTCAATTATAATCACATAAATAAACAACAGCCCGACGCCGACCACTACTCCGATATCAGCCACATTGAAGACCGGCCAGATCTGAAAGTCTATAAAATCGACCACATAACCAAAGCGGACACGGTCGATCAGATTATTGCCGGCGCCCCCGCCGGCGACCAGAGCCAGGGCTGTCAGCGCAAGCGGGTGTAAAGTCCGCCGCCGCAATGCGATGTAGACCAGAATAACAGCGACAACGATCGCATTAATCACAATGAAAAAGAGCGGCTTTCCTTCCAGGATGCTGAACGCCGCTCCCTGATTTTGTACATAGGTCAGATGCAAAACGTCCTCGATCAGAGGGAGACTCTGGCCCGGCTCGAAGTTCTGCCGGATCAGCAGCTTAGTCAGCTGATCGAGCCCGATCACCAACAAAATGATGACATAATATATCATGTTTCAGTCATGACCTCCGACCGCAGATTGACCATCGTATCGGAACTGATACTTTCTGACGCGGCAGGGTCGACAGGCTCCGCTGCGACAGCCTCGATTGCCGGCAGAGCGACTTTTGTATCGCCCGAATTTCCCATATCTTTGCCGACCGGGTCTGTCTCAAACGCTTTCTGATCGTTGAATAGCTCGTCCAGATCGGTCAGATCATCAGCGCCGAACAGCTCAGTGCTTAAATTATCGAATTTATCAAGCTCAGATTCCAACAGCGCGCGGTAGCGTGTCCGAAAAATGGTCAGGCTGTTGCGTAAAGATGCAGACTCGTCCTTAAATCGCTCGACCGACTCTCTGGCTTCTCTGGTGATCAGTTCGGCATCCAGTTCGGCGTTTTTGAGCAAAATTTCCGCTCGTTTCTCAGCGCTGTCTGAGATGTCGCCCATCAAGGCTTTAGTGGCCTCCAGTGTTTCCAGCACTATCCCTTCGGTGCTTTTATAGCGGTTCAGTTCGACCGACAGTGCTTTCAACTGTTCGCGCAACTGAAGGTTTTCTTCTATCATCTTTTCCAGATCGCCGGCAATCAGATCGAGGAAAGCGTCAACTTCATCCTCTTTATAGCCGCGCACAACTTTAGCAAATTCCCGGGTTTGGATATCGATAGGCGTGATCATATCTTGGGAACACCTCCAATGATCCGACTGGGATCAAATCATAAGAGAAAACAAAAGTCTTTGGATAATATAAATCGCTAAAATGGCTAACAAGGGCGAAAGATCAATGCCGCTGCGCATGCCAAAGCGCTCTGTCATTTTTCGGAACGGAGCAAGCAAAGGTTCCGTAACGCGCACCAGCTGCATGTAAAGCGGATACAAACGATCGCCCGGCCGAATGAACCAGCTGGCGATAGCCCGACCGAGAATGAGGTATATAAGGACCCGCAAAAACATGCTGATCGCTCGATAGAGGATCATGGTCACCTCCAGGGATTGCTCTTCAGATTGTCGCTGTAGCTCATCTTGCCGTCTAATCCGGCCATCACATCGACATTCTCAGGGGCGAAGATGAAGATGTTATTGGCTACTTTTTCGACATTGCCGTTTAATGCATAGGTCGCTCCGCTCAAAAAGTCGAAGATTTTTCTGGCGGTTTCCGCTTCAATCTTTTCGAGATTTATGATGACAGGCTTGCGTGCTTTCAGATTGTCGACCAGCTTCGGGCATTCGTCAAGCGATTTGGGCTCGGTCAGCACCATCCGGAACTGACCCGTCATCGACTGGGCGTTCATCGGCAGTACGCGCTGCTCCTTATTTTCCCGCAGCTCACGAAACTCTCGTTTGTTGTCGCGCAGTTCGCGGTTTTCGCGCATATCCTGCCTGGGCAGCACTGCATTTCCACGCTGTTCCAGGCTATGTCGCTCCGGACTCAGAACTTCGCGCGGTTCATCGAAATCATCGAACTCATCATCTTCTAACTCCTCGATGCCGATCAACACCTTCAGTTTATCCAAGATCCCATTTCCCATCTCTTTTTCTCCTTAATTGCTCAATGGTTTTTCCTATAATCGTGTCCGATCATCTTTTTTTAGGGCTTACATTTTTTTACAAATTACGTTCGCCAAACAGGGCGCTGCCAATCCGAACCAGGTTTGAGCCTTCTTCGATCGCGACCGCATAATCATTTGACATCCCCATCGACAAGATCTCCGCTTGCATATTGGGATGGCTGATCTCGGCGAAATGATCGAACAATTGGCGGGCTTCCCGAAAATAGGGCCGGACTTCTTCCGCATCATCCGAGAATGGCGCCATGCTCATCAGACCCTTGATTTTCAAGTTCGGGAAACTGTGCAGGATCTCCCTTGCCAGCTGTTCCGCTTCATCGGCAGTGACACCGAACTTGCTCTCTTCCATGGCCGGATTGATCTGGATCAATACGTCCATCTGTTTGCCTGCCTGGCCGGCCCGTTTTTGAATCTCTTGAGCCAGAGACAGGGATTCGACCGAATGGATCAAGTCGACCTTGTCAATAATATATTTTACCTTATTTGTCTGGAGATGTCCAATCATATGCCAGCGCACCTGATCGACAGCCTCATGCTTCTCAAGCAATTCCTGCACCCGGTTCTCACCGGCATCGGCCACACCTGCCCGGATCGCCATATTGATCTCCTCGGCCGAACGGGTCTTGGTGACCGCGACCAGCCGAACAGCATCAGCAGAGCGTCCGGAGCGCTCGGCAGCGTCTTTTATAGAGGCGCGCAGACGGCTTAAGTTCTTCTCGATCAGATTCATGGCTTTGCTTTCTCCTTTTCCGGATGATTTAATATCTCATCGTATACTTCCACGGTAGGAACTTTCTGGTTCGTGCCATCGGGTGCTTTTTCGCTGAAATATGTGTTTTCCACCAACGAAAACCGACCGTCGCTGATAATGACCGCCACCCGCACAAATTCGAACTGTCCGCTCACATTGCGGACAAAGACGCCCGGTTTCCCTTCGCGTGAGGTGATGCTCTCATTTGCCACCATCAATCCTTCCAGATCGGCCGAAACGATCTCGGCTTTTTCCCGGCGCAGACGGGAAAGGTTCTCATAATAGCGATCGAATTCAATGATGATCTTGACCACATCACCGGTCACTCCGATGTAGTGCACCTTGCCGGGAAGGCTGGCCTCCGGCAACCGCAGCGTCACTGTCTTATCCTTTTGGTAGTGGATGGCGGCTTCCTGGTCGACCCAAAACACAGCGTACCACAGCCGGTCGTTCACCAGCTTGTATAGAGGTTCTCCGGTCTCAGTTTTTTTGCGTTCAAGTTCCCGCGGATCGCTCTTCAGGCTCCGCGCCGTGCTGCGGCTGAACTCGCGCATCGTCGCCGGAGTGAGATCTTTT
>DUVF01000020.1 GCA_012841165.1 Clostridiales bacterium | reverse complement strand
GCCAGCTTGCTGCCCTCGCCGAGCAGCTCCAGGGCGACATTCATCAATTTACCACCGCGCTGTTCGGCATAGACCCATACATCTTTTTCTTCGTTTGTTTTAATAGCCATTTCCCATGTCCCCCTAAGCTATAACATTTCTGTCATTGAGCTTTTCAACCAGAATTCGGGCTGCTTCCTCCGCGGTATCATATTCCAGTATTATCCCCTTGCTCTTAGGCGCCGGCATAAAGGAACGGAATATGTTCGTCGGAGAGGCTTCGAGACCGACTTTATCGGGATCGATCTTCAGTTCTTCGACACCCCAGACAGGAATATCCGATCTGACTGCATCGTAAATGCCGGGTATTGTCATGTGGCGCGGATTGTTCAACTCTTTGATGGCGGTCAAAACACAGGGCAACTGCAGTTTGATCAGCTCATAACCATCCTCGAGCGCTCTTTTTACCGTTACCTCCCTGCCTTCCAGCTTAAATTCGGTAACATAGGTGACCTGTGGCAATCCCAGTCTCTCAGCCAGCTGCGGACCAACCTGCGCGGTATCGCCGTCTATCGCCTGACGACCGGTGAAGATCAGATCGTACTCCCCCAGCTTATTGACGGCCGCTGCCAGGGCATTTGAAGTCGCCCAGGTATCGGAACCGCCGAGCGCCCTGTCAGATACTAAAACTCCCTGGTCAGCTCCCATAGCCAGACATTCAAGCAACAAATGTCTGGCCTGCGGCGGTCCCATCGTAACGACAGTGATATGCGAATCGGGATGTTCATCTTTGATTCTGAGCGCCTCTTCCAACGCGTTGGCGTCATCAGGGTTGAGAATGCTCGGCACACCATCGCGGATTAAGGTGTTTTTGACCGGATCGGTCTTAACTTCAGTCGTATCCGGTACCTGTTTTGCGCAAACTATAATATTTAATCCCATTTTTTCCCCTTTTTGTCATAGATTTCCTCGCAGGCGGAACAAAAAACCATGTCTCTCATTAAACATCTGATCTTCTAAATGTTCATATGCACTGGGGAATCCATATGAAGAAGCTGCGGGCAGATACCGCGGACTTCCTTATTGTAACTGCGAATAATTTAGATTTGTTTTAATACCCGTCTTGATTGAATTCAAAACCGCTATTTGACCTAAGCTAAGAATTTGGGATATCTTTCTGTCATCAGGATGTTTTTAGTCAGCCAATCAATTCTGTTTCACAAGTTAAAAAGGCGGCTTCGATCAGTTCTTCCGCCGGTATCCGGCTTTCCGATCTGAGAATATCTTCCAGTCTGGGTTTTGTTTTGGGATGCTTCGGTAGAAATACCGTACAACAGTCTTCATGTGGTAGAATTGAAGTTTCGAAGGTCCCGATCCGATTGGCGATATCTATGATATCGCTCTTGTCAAGGCCGATCAGGGGCCGGAGAACCAGCATAGAAACTGCCTGATCGGTTACTGTCAGCGCTTCGATGGTCTGACTGGCGACCTGTCCTAAATTTTCACCGGTTATCAAAGTCTGACATTTTTTTGCCTGGGCAATGCGTTCCGCTAACTTCATCATGAAGCGCCGGATGAGGATGATGGTCTCATCTTCGGGACAGTTTTGCACTATCGCCTCCTGAATACTCAAGAGATTGATGCTGTGAAGCCTGATCGGCCCGCAAAAAAGGGTCAGCTGCTCGGCCAGCTCGCGCACTTTCTCATACGCCTGCCGGCTGGTGTAAGGATAGGAATGAAAATGCAAGGCTTCGATGCGCATGCCCCGTTTTGCCATTTGAAAAGCCGCCACCGGGCTGTCGATGCCGCCCGACAGCAGAACCAGACCTTTGCCGTTGGTGCCGATCGGCAAGCCGCCAAAACCTTTAATCTTTTCGTCATAAATAAAGGCCCGATCGCGGCGAACATGAATGAACAGGCGACATTCGGGATCATGAACGTCAACCCGCAGCACTTTCAGTTCAATCAGCAGCCGGGCTCCGATCTGACGGGCTATCTCCGGCGATTGCAGTGGGAAAGCCTTGTTGGAACGCTTCACCTCGACTTTGAAGCTCTTAATCGAACGTTTTTGGATCTGTTCGCGCATATAGGCGACTGCCGCCCGGCCGATCTCATCCATATCAACGGCTGTCTCAATTGCGGGACTGACCGATTCGACTCCGAAAGCCCGCGATACCCGGGCGATGAATTTCTCGCTGTCGATCTCCGACTCCAGACGGGCTACCAACAGGCCATCTTCGCGGGTCAGCGCCGCTCCCGGAAAATCATCCTTGAGCAGCTTGCGGATCCGGTCCATCAGCATTTTTTCGAAATAAGGCTTGTTCTGCCCTTTTAACGCGACTTCACCGTAGCGGATAAGAAAGGTCTTAGCTGTCTGTGTCATTAAAAGACTCCTGTTTTATCAACGTTTTGTTAATTTGCGCTGAGCAGCCACACTGGCTTTGAGAGCCTCGACCACCCTTTCCATCTCAGCTAAGCAGTTGTCCTCACTGAAACTGAAACGCAATGTCGCCTGGCGGAATTCACGGGGTAAACCGATGGCTTTCAGCACATGGCTGCCTGTTTGGCGCGATGAGCAGGCGGAACCGGTCGAAACATAAATTTTAGATTGTTCCAGACTGCGAAGCAGCACCTCGCCCCGGCAACCGGCAAAACTGACATTGAGTATGGCCGGACTGGCCACCGGCAGGCCGGGTCGGGATTCAATATCCGACTCGCTCCAGACCTGTTCCGGGCTGTTGATACGCACATCGGCTATCTCATTTTTAATATTTTCCATCAGATATTGACGAAGCCGCGAAAAATGCCGCAGCCGTTTGTAAATTTTTTCCTGAAGATCATCGGAAGCGATTCCCAGGCCGGCAATGGCCGGGCTGTTCTCAGTTCCCGAGCGCCGGCCGGCTTCCTGACCGCCACCGTAGATCAGCGGCGGAAGAGCTACTCCCCGTTTGATGAACAAGGCGCCCGAGCCCTTAGGGCCGTGGATCTTGTGGCCACTGAGCGACAACAGGTCGATCGACCAGGCCTTGGGTTCGAGCGGGATCTTGCCAAATGCCTGCACCGCGTCGCTGTGAAACAGCAAGTCGTCCGCCCTCTGGCTTACCGCCTTTTGTTTGATCCGGCCAACCTGGCTGATGGGGCCTATCGTCCCAAGTTCATTGTTTACCATCATTAAATTGATCAGGATAGTGCTATCGTCGATGGCGGCTTCCAGATCGCGCAAAGAGATTACACCGTAAGGATCGACCGGCAGATAAACGATCTCATAACCCTCGTCCGCCAACCGGCGGCAGCTCTCCAAGACAGCCGGATGCTCCGCCGGAGAAGTGATGATGCGCCGGCCACGTTTACGGCCGATCCGGGCCGCGCCGAACAAAGCCTGATTGATGGCTTCGGTTCCACCGCTTGTAAAAATGATCTCGGCGGGTAAGACAGACAAGGCCCGGGCCACCGCCTGCCGGGCATTTTTGACTTCTCTTTCCGCCTGAAAACCCATCGCGTGCAGGGAGGATGGATTGCCATAATTTTCTTCAAACAGATGCCGCATGACAGCGACCACTTCCGGCGATGGCCTGGTGGTGGCGCTATTGTCTAAATATATAGGCTGGTCATGATAGATTGACATTCCGCTTTTCGTCTTTCCTGACCTAAATCAACTTCATCTAATTCTGTCCGTCTGGCAGATGCCGGCCCTGGATGATATCCAGCAGCTCCTCACTGTCGTTGACGATGAACGATGGACGGGAGCGCAGCAAACGCTCCATTGAATGGTAGCCCCAGCTGACCGCGATGCAAGTCACACCGGCTGCCACAGCAGTCTCCACATCGACCGTCGAATCACCGACAAATACCGTCTCATCAGGCTGCGACTGCAGCTCCTCCATCGCCCGGTAGGTTCCCATCGGATCCGGCTTGCGCGCTGTTCCCGGCTGATTGCCGATGACGACATCGATCTGACCGGGGAAGAAATAGTCGCAGATCGTCTCAGCCGCTTTCTGCTGCTTGTTGGTAACAACGCCGATTTTTATGCCGGCTTTATTCAACGCGCTCACAACTTCGACAATACCGGGAAAGGGTTGGGTCTTATCCAACAGTTTTTTACCGTACACCTTGCCGAAGGCTTCGGCAAGGCGTTCGACAGGCTGCATCGGATCCTCTCCCGGCAGAGCTTGCTCGATCAGTCGGCGGACGCCCCGGCCGATCAAAAGACGCACTTCTTCCGGGCTGTGCGTAGGGTAGCCGGTAGCCGCCAGCACTATATTAAGGCTGTCGGTCAAGTCTTCCAGCGAATCGATCAAAGTGCCGTCCAGATCAAAAAGTACCGTTTTCCAACGCATATCTTCCTCTTTTCCGATCAAGGTAAAAATTGCAGGACGGCGGTCCATCCTGCAATTCTGTTACTCGATCTTCGCCTTGTTTTACTTCGCGTACTCGATCGCCCGGGTCTCTCGGATCACATTGACCTTGATCTGACCCGGATACTCCAGTTCGCTTTCGATCTTCTTGCTGATCTCCCGCGCCAGGAAGACGATCTCTTCGTCGTTCATCTCTTCCGGCTTGGCTAAGATGCGAATCTCTCGCCCGGCCTGGATGGCAAAGGATTTCTCAACTCCCGGCGTCGTATTAGCAATGTCTTCAAGCGTTTGCAGACGTTTGATATAGGACTCCAGCGTCTCCCGGCGGGCGCCCGGCCGGGCCGCCGATAAGGCATCTGCCGCCGCGATCAGGACGGCTTCGGCGGTGACCGCCTCGTAGTCGCCATGATGCGCCGCCATCGCACTGATAACATGCTCCGATTCCTTGTATTTACGCAGGACGTCCATGCCGATATCGACATGGGTGCCCTCCACCTCGTGGTCGAGCGCTTTGCCGATATCGTGCAGCAAACCGGCCCGCTTGGCCAGCTTCACATCGAGCCCCAACTCGCCGGCCATCAGACCGGCCAGGTGTGCAACCTCAATCGAATGGCGCAGGACATTCTGTCCGTAGCTGGTGCGGTATTTCAGGCGACCAAGCAGTTTGATCAGTTCGGGATGAAGGTTGTGGATGCCTACCTCAAAGGTCGCCTGTTCACCTTCATCCTTGATGATGCCGTTGACTTCTTTCCCTGCCTTGTCGACCATCTCTTCGATGCGCGCCGGATGGATCCGGCCGTCACTGATCAGTTTCTCGAGCGCAACCCGAGCAATCTCCCGGCGTACCGGATCGAATCCGGACAAGATGACCGCCTCAGGCGTATCGTCGATGATCAGATCTACTCCGGTAAGCGTTTCTATAGCTCTGATGTTCCGCCCCTCGCGGCCAATAATGCGCCCCTTCATGTCGTCGCTCGGCAGCGGAACCACCGAGACGGTGCTCTCTGCCACATGATCGGCGGCACAGCGCTGGATCGCCATAGTGATGATCTCTTTGGCTTTCTTTTCGCCTTCTTCTTTGGCCTTGCTTTCGATATCCCGAATCAACATCGAGGCTTCGACGCGGATCTCTTTTTCAATATTCGACAACAGCAACTGCTTGGCTTCTTCGACCGTGAAGCCCGAGATACGCTCAAGTTCAGCGATTTGTTTTTCTATGAAACTGTCGAGATCTTTTTCTTTACTGCTGAGTTTTTGTTCCCGGCGGCTGAGATTGTCTTCCCGTTTCTCGATATTCTCTAATTTTTTATCGATGCTCTCTTCTTTTTGGATCAGCCGCCGCTCAGCTTTTGTCAGTTCGGCGCGGCGTTCGCGATTTTCTTTTTCAACCTCATTGCGAATGCGATGGGCTTCTTCTTTGGCTTCAATGGTGATTTCTTTTTTAATGGTTTCGGAGCGGTTTTCCGCGTCCAGAAGCAGGTTTTTAGCTTTTTGTTCTGCGCTGCCGATCGTTTTTTCACCGATCGTCTTTCGCAGGATATATCCTATCAGCAGCCCTACCAGCAGAGCTGCCAGAATGAATAATATGCTATTTAATTCTATGGGGATACACCTCCTTGGTGATTATTTGGAACCCCGAAAGGTCGAATTTAAGCCTTTCTCAGGCCGGGGTCTGTATGCCGGGCAATTGATCATTGCTATATTTACACATCATATATTATAATGTTGAAAAGCATTGTATGTCAAGGCGTAAGGGGTTCCCGCGTGAAGTATTTTAAAGAGTTGCTGAAAAATATCGACCCGGTTTTGCTGGCTCTGCCGCTGGTTTTCGCGGCCATAAGCATGGTCATTTTGGAGAGCACGGCCTGGACCGGCGAACTGGTATTCACCCGCACCATCAAAGTTCAACTGGCGGCTTTCGCGATCGGCCTCGTTCTAATCTTCTTAATCATGCTGTTCGACTATAAATCGGCGGAAAACAAACACTGGGTCTTTTATGTCTTCTCCATCCTCTTCCTGCTGGCGGTCTTCATCCCCGGAATCGGCAGTGAACAATACGGCGCGCGCGCCTGGCTCGATTTCGGCGTGATCTATCTGCAGCCGGTCGAAGTCGTCAAGCTGACCTTCATCATTGCCTTCGCCGGTTTTCTGAACAGTCGGCAAGATTTGCTGCACAGCCTCTCCGGTTTGCTTCTGATTGGCCTCTATATCGCTCCGGTATTGGGCATCGTCATCATACTGCAGAATGATCTGGGCAATGCACTGGTCTTCGTGGTTGTCGCCTTCGTGATGATCTTCGTGGCCGGCGTCGATGGCAAACTCTACGCCAAGGTGACAGGCGCCGGTATTGCCGCCATGCCTCTGCTCTACTTCTTCGCTATGTCCGAACACCAAAAACAGCGCATCGATGCCTTCCTCCATCCGCAGGACATGTCCCTGCCGGGCAACTATCAGATCTGGCAATCAAAAGTGGCGATTGGTTCGGGAGGCTTCTTTGGAAAGGGTCTGTTCCAGGGCACGCAGAAAGAATTGAAGTGGGTGCCGGTCCGTGATTCAGATTTTGTGTTTTCCGTAATTGTGGAAGAATTTGGATTTTTAGGCGGCGGCGTAGTCATCGCCCTTTACGGTTTGTTTCTCTGTCGAATATTTAAAATCGCCCGCAATGCCAAGGAGCGCTTCGGTTCCCTGATCGTTTTTGGCATCTTCGCCATGTTCTTATTCCAGATCTTTGAGAATATCGGCATGACTATGGGTCTGATGCCCGTCACCGGCATCACCCTGCCCTTCATCAGCGCCGGCGGCTCCTCTGTCGTCACCAACATGATTGCTCTGGGCATCGTCCTGAATATCTGCATCCGCAGCAAGGTCATCAACTTTTAATGGAAATATCCGCTCCGCGATAGCCGTCAGGTTACGTTCGATGTAATTCCCGCGGCTGAGCACGATGGGCCATCCCAGATTGGCAGCGATATGGATGTTTTCATCATAGGGAATCAGCCCGCTCAGAGGCAGGCCGACCTGTTCGGCGATCTCTGCCGGTTCGGGTACTATGCCCCGCCCGAATAGCGCCGGCATGATCCGGTTCACCACCAAACAGCAGTCGCTGATTCCGGCTGCGCGCAGCAGCTGGCTGACCAGATCGGCGTCCCGCACAGCCGCGAATTCAGGCACCGTCACTATGATGGCCCGGTCGGCCGGGCCGGCTGCGATCTGCAGATTCTCTTCGATCCCGGCGGCAGCATCGATCAGCACATAATCAAAGTGAGGAGCCAGCTCGCTTCCAAACTGCTTCATCGCGTCTTCACTGACGCCGTTTTTTTTCATCGTCT